>WQVH01000106.1 GCA_009781695.1 Oscillospiraceae bacterium | reverse complement strand
TGAGTGAGGCAAGTATTTGTTGTCATATTCTGCGCCTTGAAAGGTGCTGTGCAATAACCGTCTTGCTTGAATATACGGCACAATGCCAGGGTTAAAATGGTTTTGCCAACACCGGAGGCTGTACCTTGTATCATTATTGTTTTTGCCATTTATGTAATCTCTCCTAATAAAGCATCATACCGCTGAGTACCTGTTCAACAATTGTCAGCGCACCTTGAACCCCGAGATGTGTCTTGGGTATTACATCAACATATCCAAGCGTTGGCAGGGCTGTTTCTATACCCAAAAATGAATGCTTCCGCATCATCAGCGCTGAAATGGTGTTTCCGGTTGCAAAAACGAGCGTGCCGTCTGTCTCTATGATATCTTGGTCTAACACATCTCGGACATCAAACTCATCGTACAACTCATAGAGCTTGTCTTTAAAGCAATCGCTCCCAGCGTTCAAAATAGAAGCGCAAACAGGAATCATTCCAAAATACCGAACGAGAAACGCGGTATATGCATACAGCTCGGAATACGTGCCTTCCATCGCAAAAGTCACACCTCTCGGCAGACCGGCCAGTGAATTGACGCGAGAGATAAACGAAAATGCACGTGCGCGTGCGCGTTCACAATACTCTGTAAAACTACTGATATCTGTACCCAGCCTATTGCAAACTTCATGCATCAATGTCTCGGTTGCGCTAAACCCTATAGGCAGACCATCACACACATAATACTGCGTACCACACAGTTTGTACAGCAGTTTTGCTGTTTCCAAAGCATATTCGGGATGGATAACGATATTCAGTGCGGCATCAGGGAGGTTTTTGATCTGTTCTAAATCACAATCGGCGCAAAGCACGCAGTTTACTGTAATTCCGCAGAGCTCCATCATGTGTTTCAGCTCAACAATATCACCGGTGCAGTTTTTGTGAAAGAGGGATAAACCCAGTATATTTACCGAGCGTGGGTTCGGATTGCTGTGGCGTGTGAGAGAAAGGCTATTGATCAGACGCAGCACACCGCGTTCATATCCTTTGCAGACATCATCGGAAAAACCGGGAGTCTCAACAGTGATGACAGGCTTGTCCATGATGATGCGCTTTGCAATGCCGACCAAATCATCGCCAATAAGCGCCGCACCGGGTGAATTGACGATGCATAACAGATCAAACTTTACATGGTCACGTATGTATATCAGGGTCTCTTCAAGCTTGTCACTGCTGCCGAATACATAGTCGTAGTTGTCCAGGTAAGAGCAGGGGACGCGTGGTTGCCCGAAGTACCACTTCTCAGGGAATTTGAGCGGGTCAAATTCAGTCTGCCGTATCATTTGGGTATCGGAGACCGATGAGTGATAATACTTACAGCCCGTTGGGCCGTTGAGTACCACAACACAGCGTGAAATGCCCTCAAACGCAAAAATCAAACCCGAAAAACTATCCGGCGAAATATTTGTCAAATAACTGCTCATCTTGTCGCCATGCTCCTTTTTGATCGAGTTTAAATAGATTAGCCCAACGCTGCGCTAAAAGCAGTCCGGAAAAGAATCCGGCGTCGGGGCATAGGGGTATTGTGTCTGCGATGGGTACATCGTTTGCAAGGGAAAACTGGTAATTAGTCAGGAGTATATCCGGGCGGTGATGGGCGATATCCGCAGCACGATTTTCTCTGTCGTAGTCGATTTCAAGCGGAAATGTAATATCAAGATTTGTGCGAAAACCCTCATCTTGCGCATAATTGAGGAGTCCGATTTTTACGATTTCGATCCCGAGATCAATCGCCGTCTGTATGATCCAATCCAACTCGTAATTGTATGTGATGATCATGAGCTTTTTACCGGCTAAAGTTTTCTTGAACCTATGGATTTCACGATCGTACAGCACACGATTTTCTGCAATGATTATTTCGGCGGCTTCCGGACATGTAAAGAAGTTTGCGATTTTATGAAGCCATGCGGCGGTCTCAGAAAAGCCTACAGGAAACGCCAAGTCGAAAAATTTACAATCGTATTCATCTGTAAGAAAACGTTCGAGCACTTCGCCGCCATAGTCCTTGTATGCCAGTAGATTGAGTTCTGCGGTGCAAAAGTTTTCCAGTGCGTCAAAACTGGTGTCATAAATAAAACGGCAATTTACAAGAACCCCCATGCGCTCCAAAAAGCCACGTATCACTCTGAAATTATCATCCATGGTGTTCGTGAGTATGATTTTCTCGGCAACAATATTCACGGTCTTAGGGATCATTGGGACATCGCGCTTTATGACACGTCGAGCCAGTGTAGTATAGCTATCCAGCATACCCTGCATGAAATCGCCGCTCATGTTTCCATCGGCCTTGATGGTTATGATGGGTATATCAGGCTCCGATAATGTCTGGACGCGATCGATGTCATCACCGATTATTCCGGCAGGACAAGAACTGATCACGATTATGGCGCGGGGAGAACGCGCTTTGATCTCGCTTATTTTGTTTTCAAGCTTTTCCATGCCTCCGAATACGACTTCGGCCTCACCGATTTCAGTACACTCAATATC
>WQVH01000105.1 GCA_009781695.1 Oscillospiraceae bacterium | reverse complement strand
ATCGGCGTGCATCTTAGGAGTCATGCCATATTTTTTTGCTTCAGTCAAGATACGGAGGCTCTCTTGGGGAGTGAATACTGAGCTTTCGCAAAAAACATCACAAAACTCTGCAAGCTTTTCTGTGGCAACAGCAGGAATCATTTCGTTTATAATAAGGTCGATGTATTCTGAACGATTATCTGCGTATTCATTTGGTACAGCATGTGCACCCATGAATGTTGAAACAAGGTCTACGTGTTGCTTATTATTAAGTTCATTGATAACGCGTAATTGCTTAAGTTCTTCTTCTGTAGATAATCCATAACCACTCTTAGCTTCGCAAGTTGTTACTCCTAAACTGAGCATTTCATTGAGGAGCTTTTCTCCTTTTTCAAATAGCTCTGATTCACTTGCAGTGCGAGTGTGCTTTACTGTGTTGAGAATACCGCCGCCGCTTTTTAGTATGTCTAAATACGGAACACCTGCAAGCTTAAGTCCAAGCTCTTTTTGGCGCCACCCACCAAAGATTAAATGGGTGTGAGAATCAACAAGTCCGGGTGTTACAAGCTTGCCTCCACAATCAATCACTCTAGTGGTATCATCGAGAGCAATTGGTAGATTTATTAAATTTCCGGAGCAAGCTTCTTTTGTGGAATTACATGAGCCAACATAAACGATTTTTTTGTTTTTAATTATAATAACCGCATTGTTTGTTGTCGAGATTTCACCCTGTGCATCACCTTTTCGTGCTGTGGTGCCGATGGGTGTTGCAAGGATTCCAATATTAGTAAGTAATAGGTTCATTTTAATGCTCACTTTCTTGTTTCATATGTAAAACACGGTTTAGGAGAACAGAATATTTAGTTGTTAAGCGCACGCTCAACAGCCTTTTCAACCAAATCATCAGCCGGAATCATGGGCAGAGTGATATGCCCCTTGCCTTGATGCTTTTGGTTATAGTCCTTGCTAACTTCGATTGCGTTTTCATTTCTTGCCCAACTGCGGCGGGCGACTCCGCCCATAACGTCCCACATCATGGCACATTCAATTATTTCAGCGGCGCGGTCACTTCCGTCCAGAACCATGCCGAAGCCACCGTTGATGGCCTTGCCGATGCCAACGCCTCCGCCATTGTGTAATGCAATAAGGCTCATGCCTCTTGCAGCATTGCCGGCAAAGCATTGTGTTGCCATGTCTGCCATGACATTTGAGCCATCACGAATATTTGCGGTTTCTCTAATGGTGAATCAGTTCCTGATACATCGTGATGATCACGTCCAAGCATTATTGGACCTTTAAGTTCGCCATTTTTCACCATTTCATTAAACTTTAACGCTATACGTGTGCGTCCTTCTGCATCTTGATATAAGATGCGAGCCTGTGTTCCAACCACGAGCTTGTTCTTTTCAGCATCACGAATCCAAATCCAGTTATCGCGGTCTTGACCGCGACGATTAGGGTCAATGCAATCCATTGCGGCTTTATCAGTTTTCCTAAGATCTTCAGGATCGCCGCTCAAGCACACCCAACGAAATGGTCCATAGCCATAGTCGAATAGCTCAGGACCCATAATATCTTCAACGTAGGACGGATAAATAAATCCGTCTTTTTCGTCGATGCCATTTTTTGATATTTCCTTCACGCCTGCATCATAAACTGCTTTCAGGAAGCTGTTTCCATAATCAAAGAAATAGCTGCCTGCTGCGGTCAATAATTTGATTGCTTCGTAATGACGTTTTAGGGTTTTTTCTACCTCGACTTTGAATCCGTCAGGATTATGTGCAAGCATTTCTGTGCGCTTCTTAAATGTCATGCCTTGTGGACAATATCCACCGTTATATGGATTGTGACATGAGGTTTGGTCGCTAAGTAATGGGATATGTATTTTATGCTTCACCGCATATTCCAAGAGATCGACAATATTGCCGTGATATGCGATGGAAATAGACTTTTTATCTGTAATATATTTCTGTGCTGTTGTAAAAACTTCATCCAAGTCATCGGAAACCATGCCTACCCAGCCTTGATTATGTCTTGTTTCTATACGTGATAAATCAACTTCGGCAATGATTCCAACTCCACCCGATATTTCTATAGCCTTTGGTTGTGCGCCGCTCATTCCACCAAGTCCACTGGTTACAAATAGCACACCAGCAAGATCGCCATCTTGTGGTATGCCGAGTTGTTGTCTGCCTGCATTCATGATTGTGTTGTATGTTCCGTGCACAATGCCCTGTGGTCCTATATACATCCACCCGCCTGCAGTCATTTGCCCATAATTTGCAACACCCATTTCTTCAGCAATTTCCCAATCATCAGGATTGTCGAACATGCCGACCATCAGAGCGTTTGTGATAATAACGCGAGGCGCTTCAGGACGAGAGGGGAATAATCCCAAAGGATGACCTGACTCGATGACTAGGGTTTGGTCTTGTGTCATAACTTCAAGATATTTATTCACAAGCTGATATTGCATCCAGTTTTGGAATACTCTTCCTGTTTCACCATAAGTGACAAGTTCATATGGATAGAGTGCAGTGTCAAAGTCAAGATTGTTATCAATCATTACTTGAAATGCT
>WQVH01000104.1 GCA_009781695.1 Oscillospiraceae bacterium | reverse complement strand
TGCCCGAAATGCATGGAATACAGGTTGGCTAACAACATCTGTTGAGGTTACAGTAACTACGAATCAACCTTCTTGGAATGTGGTGAGCGATCAATCATGGCTAAGTGTAGTAAGGTTGAATAATGGATTTAGGCTCACCGCAAGCACGAACACCGATGCGGATCGAACAGCCACGGTGACTGTTACTGCGGGAGTGCTGAGGGAAACCATAAATGTAACACAAGAGGGATTCACCCTTCCTGGCGGTGAAATTTGCCCCGTTTGTAATTGGTTTGACTTAGACGAAGACGGTAATTGCCCAAATGGATGCATCATTCATATTAGATAGGTTGCACACATTCGTCTGAGCATAAGGTTAAAACAGAATCCAAACAGGCAGCCGCACAATGTGTTGGCTGCCTGTTTGGCGCATGTGCATGAAAATATTTTTTAAATCAAGGTTAGTATTTTCTAGGGGGATTTATCAAAAATGTGTAAATGCAAATCTATAAATTCAGAATTATGTGCAATTAGCCCTTGTAAATCCCGGAAAGATGTGTTAAATTGTCTGTGGTGTATCCCAAAAGGCTGGCCAGAAGCACTTTGAAGCTTTTTTAGTTCCTGCACCCGAGGTGAATTTTATGTATAGAAGCGCACTTGAAAAGCTCATCACATGGAAAAAAGACTCGCACCGTAAACCTCTAATTATAAAAGGAGCAAGGCAAGTCGGAAAGACTTGGCTCATGCATGAGTTTGGAAAAAACCATTACACAGATTATGTTTATTATAACTTTGATGAAGAGGACGAATTAAAATCTATCTTTGAAGTAAACAAAAACCCAGACAGGATCATTGAATTGCTGGGACTGCTTGCTGGACGCAGAATTGTTCCCGGCGAAACCCTCATTATTTTTGACGAGATACAAGAATGCCCTTCGGCTTTAAATGCCCTTAAATATTTCAGGGAGAAAGCGAACACATATCACATCATTTCAGCGGGGAGCTTGCTAGGAACACTCTTAGCACAACCCAAATCATTTCCTGTAGGGCAAGTCAATTTGCTTGACCTTTACCCAATGGGCTTTGACGAATTTCTTGCGGCGACTGACGAGCCTCTCTACACTTTTTACAAACAAATTAAAAAAGCTAAGCCCATTGAAGAAGTATTTCACAATCGCTTACTCGATGCGTATAATTATTATCTCATCATCGGTGGTTTGCCTGAATGCGTCTGTTCGTGGGTACAGTACAAAGACCCGCAGAGGATACAACAGATTCAAAATGAGCTGATCACCATCTACGAAAATGACTTTGCCAAGCATAATGGCAAAGTAAACAGCGGTAGAATATTGCTTGTATTCCGTAGCATTGTTTCACAGCTTGCCAAACCCAACGAGAAATTTATATATGGTTGTATCAAAGAAGGAGCAAGGGCAAGAGAGTTCGAGGAAGCCATTGAGTGGCTGGTATCTGCCGGTATGCTCAATCGTGTCTTCAATGTATCTAAACCGGAGCACCCGCTCAAAGCTTTTGATCAGCTCAACAATTTCAAGCTCTTTTTATTTGATACAGGATTGCTCAAGCATATGGCCGGAATAGACAATGCCGCCATCCTATTAAAGCGCGATTATCAATTTAAAGGTGTCTTAACCGAAAATTTTGTGCTCCAGCAATTACAAGGGCGGTTTGATGTAATGCCGCGTTTTTATTCCGTTAAGAATGCAGAGATTGATTTTCTCATACAAGACGGCATGGATATTATTCCTGTTGAGGTTAAGAGCGGCGAGGAAAAGAGTGCCGCCAGCTTTAAGGCATATATAAAACACCAAGAACCGAAAACAGCACTTCGTTTTTCTAAGCGCGGCTACGTTAAAGATGGTAGCATTACTAATTTACCGCTATATCTTGCCGGAATGACGAAAGAATTAATATAGGATGATGGCGCAATCGTTAAAGCCAATCACCGAAAATGGCTGAAGCGAGATTGGGGACTAAAGAAATATGATTAGAGAAATCACAACGAGAAAAAGCACTCGGAAGTATAACAATACACCTGTTACAGACGAGAAAATATTGCAACTCATTGAAAGCGCACGCTTAGCTCCGTCCGGAAGCAACACGCAGCCATGGAATTTTATCATAGTAAGGTCAGAAGAAACAAAAGCGCAAATCGCATGGGTTGATGGAAACCAAGCGTGGATGAAAAGTGCGCCTGTTTTTATCGTGTGTGTGGCAGATATCAGATGCCGATTAAAAGATGATGAAAATATCTATTTGGACGAAAACTGTGACCTGCCTGAACTAAAACAAATAATCCGTGATTGTGCTATTGCGATAGAACATATCCTCTTGGAAGCGGAGCACATGAATTTAGCCAGTTGTTGGACAGCGTGGTTTACTCAAGACGAAATCAGGCCGATATTGGACATTCCAAATGATAGATATGTTGTCGGCGTGGTTACAATAGGATATTCGGACATAGTGGGCAAACCCGCTCCCAGACGATCACTGCAAAGCATGATACGATACGAAAAGTGGTAGGCGCAAATACAAGATATAGCTGAGCGTTCCAGAGCGTGGTACAATGCGAAACCTTTTTATCAGTTGCCTTGACGACTGAGTTGATGTGCTTGTCGCAACGCATTGTTTTGAATGGGGGCTTTCATATGTTGAAATGATAATTTTTTGTGAACAATTGTTTGGATGTGGGAGAAACTGTAGACAAACCGCACTGAAATGTGTAATATTGCACAAAAGCTCTCTTTTGGCTCCCTCGCGAGGGAGCTGTCAGCGAAGCTGACTGAGGGAGTTAAACTCAGCAGAAGGAAACGGCCTACGGCGTATTACTTTTCTGTTTGTGCAGA
>WQVH01000103.1 GCA_009781695.1 Oscillospiraceae bacterium | reverse complement strand
TAATCTTCCATGGCCTGCACGGTATGAATGTAGTTTTCGGAAAGTGCCAATCCAACGCCCTGTGTGGTGTTGGTCACCACCAGCGAGAGGAAGATTATATCAAACTGCTCATCGGTAGTTCTCGCAAAATTTCTGCCATCTTGAATATATGTCCTGACTTCCGGGCGATCGAAAAGATGACCGTTAAAATCACCGAACATTCTTGCTGCCTCAATGCTGGCAGGATTTATTTCAACGGCTGCAATGTTGCTGCTTCCGGCAGCAAGGGCGTACAAAACGCCGCGTCCGCCGCCTGCACCGACGATCAGTGCGCTATCGCTTTGTGCAATGGTAAATGGTATAAATCCGGTGTTGGATTTAACGTGATCGAGCTGATCAGCATCACCATCAAATGCGTACATGGGTGCATTTGCCGAGCCGTCAATCGTTAAAATTTTGAGCTGCGGAATATCCGGTATGGCGATTAAATCGGTGCGTGCAAAAGAATCCCATCTGGAAAACACAATTTCAGGTGTCAGACCTGTCCGCTGCATTTCTCCGAAAGTTTTCCCGGTATTATTCAGCATTGCATAAAAATTTATCTCGATTGTATTGGCCATGCGCATAGGTAAAAACAATCCCGCTGCCAAAATCACAGGTATGATATATTGTGCTATTTTCAACTTTTTATTAGCCGCCGGTAAAATAGCCGCTACGATAAAGGGCAACAAACAGATGAGTATCACTGTTTTGAACATGCCGAGATGGTCAAGAAACAGAATAATCGCGATACTGCCGATTCCGGCTCCGATTAAGTCAGCAAAATACATTTTACCGCTGACCCATGGCCATAATTTAAATAGCATGGCAAACAGATATCCGGAAATGATGAAGGGGATGATTCCCGAGACACTATAAATTATTAGGCTATCAATAAATGGCTGCACATAAATCAGCACAAAGACACAGACCAAACCACATGACAACGCAAACGCCCATTTGTTGACTTGCATCATCACTTTGCGGGGTTGTATTTCTGTCCCTACAATGCGGCTGAGTCTCGCTCTATCCTTGTACGCTAAAATACTTCCGATGCCGATACCTAAGATCGCACAGGAGGTCGTTAAAAACACATAATGATAAGATAAGATGGCTGAATATAATCTGGTCAATGCCACTTGATATGTAAAAAGGGAAAGTGAAATCACAAATATGCTCAGCAGAATGATTCTGCCTATATCCAGCTTATCCTTTTGCATGATGCCGTCCCTCCCGTATGAATCGCAATTTTTCTATTAACGCCTGATGTGATTCTCGAAAATCATTTTATCGGAACATAATGCTTGCGTCAATGCAAATTACAAATTACAAAGCACAAAGCTCAAATTACAAACTGTACAGTTTTTGTTGATTTCCTTTTCAGTTGGTGATATTATGTATCTCAGCATGTACCCAAAAATAAGGAGGATAAATCATGAAAAAGAAGGTACTCATTTCCCTTGCGCTATCACTGATATTGGTGATGGGACTATTGGCCGGTTGTGCGGACGATACTCCGGCGACTCAGGATCCGACCGCTCCGGCAACAGAGGATAATATGCCCACACTTGTAGTCGGTTTGTTCCAACCGGCAACCGGCGCTAACGGCGCAGGCGGCAGACAAGAATCACTTGGTACGATATTCGCAAACTACAGGCGTCCAACAGTTGATATAGACGGAATAACACATCGCGTTGTTATAGAACAAGTTGACAATCAATCATCCACAGCGCACGGTCCTGCTGCAGCTGCTGAATTGGTCGCTCGCGGTATACACATTGTCTTAGGCTCCTACGGCTCAGCTGTTTCCATGGCTTCTTCCGACGTATTTAGTGATGCCGGACTCACTGCAATTGGTGTATCCTGCACAAATCCGGGCGTAACTCGCGGTAACGACTTCTATTTCCGCGTGTGCTTCCTTGACCCATTCCAAGGGCAAGTTCTGGCTTCACTTGCACGCAACACGCTCAATGCAGATGTTGTTTATGTGCTCTCACTACTCGGTGACGACTACTCACAGGGTCTCTCTCACTTCTTTACCGAGCAATTTGAATCTCTGGGCGGCACTATAATCCAAGAGAACTTCCCGGAAGGCACTTCCGACTTTAGCGGATTCATGACAAATGCCAGAGCTGCTGGTGCACAAGCGATTTTTGCACCGACTTCTTCTGAAGCTGCTGCACTGATTATTGACGCTGCGCACGTTACAGGCGTTGGTGCTGATCTGCCTCTGCTTGCAGGCGATACTTGGGATTCTCCTCAAGTGCTTGACGCTGCAACAGGCAGGGATGTCTCAGTCATGGTTACCACTTTCTATCAAGAAGGCGGCGCACCTGAGTGGGATGCAGATTTCAAAGCATGGCTGAACGCCAACCCCACACAACTTGCAAACAACGGTGGCTCTGACGTAATCGCAGGCTTTACTGCAATGGGTTATGATGCATATATGCTCGTTCTGGACATTTTGGAAAGATCCGGCGTTGCTTATCCATTCGATCAAGCAGCGATCAGAGAAGCAACTTGGGCAACTTATTTCATGGGTCCTGTTGCCGGTCTGATTGAGTTTGACGAAAATGGCGACGCAAAGCGCGACACTGCATTTGTTAAATCAGTGGACACCGAAGCTGGCGAATGGGTCTTCTACGCAGCACAAAGATTGTAAAATTTTGACGATAGTTTGTTAAAGTAAATCTGCTTCTTGCATCAATCTATGATGCAAGAAGCAGGAGACGAGATAACGCATGGGAAGAGACACACAAGCGTTTCTTCCTATATGCGTCTTTTATTCACAAAAGCAGCTTGAGAGGGGACTAGCAATGAGCGCATATGATGTGTTTCAACTTTTCTTTCCGTATATTTTGTCCGGCATCTCTATAGGTGGGCAATACGCATTGATTGCAATAGGATACTCCATGGTTTACAGTATTTTGCGGCTAATCAACTTCGCCCAC
>WQVH01000102.1 GCA_009781695.1 Oscillospiraceae bacterium | reverse complement strand
GCTAAAGTAAAAATTGCCTTAAATGATTTGTGAAATCTCATCATACAAAATCTCCTTTGTAAATTTTTCAGTAAATTTGAGTGAAAGTTGTTTCTATAGATTTTTTCGTGGCTCCCCCTCTCATAGTTCTGGTTGAAACACCCAACTCAGTTGCAAAAATCAATTGCAAAAGACTGTAATTTACTGTACTTAGAAGTATATAAAAATGCGCAAAAAAAGTCAATTAATGTTTTGTTAACACTTTGTTCTTAAATTCGCTTAGTTGTAGTTCACAGCGTATTCGGGTCACAGGATATTTTCCGAATATTGCAAGCGAGCGTAGCGCTCTGCAAGCTATCCATTACACCAATTCTACAATCGTTACACCATCTTCGCCCTCACCATATCGCCCCAGACGAAAAGATTCGATCCCCTTTTCCCGCCTGAGACTCTGATTCACCGCCTGGCGTAAAGCCCCGGTACCTTTACCATGAATCACCGTGACACTCGTGAGCCCACTCATACGCGCACTATCTATAAAACGCTCAAGAATCGCAATCGCCTCATCCGACTGCATGCCTCTAATATCCAACTCCGGCTTAAATGCCGGCGCACGCAACTTCGCTTCCGATTTGCTCGAATGCCTCTTAACTTCCGCTTTTTGCTCATCAGAAACCAAAACCACATCATTCGGGTGCGCAAAAACCTTTATGATCCCTGCCTGCAATGACAGTGTTCCATCTGCCCCGATTGAAATCACATCAGCCAAAGTCCCTATATCCCGAAGTTTCACCCGATCCCCCGCCTTAAGTGCACGTGAAGGCGGCGCATAGTCATCAACCAAATCCACTGCACCCAATGCCTGCTCAGCCTCATTGAGTCTGCGGAAAATATCCGATTTTTCATCATTGAGCCTCTGCATATCCGCATTTTGAGCAGCCTTACGCTTAATTGTAGCAAGCTCATCCATGACTTGTTCCGCTTGCGTACGAGCGCTTTCTAAAATCTTCGCCGCTTCCCGCTTGGCAATTTCGGCGGCCTTCTCTCGCTGCGCATCAAGTTTGCTCTTATAATCTTGCGCTTGCTTTCTGTCTTCTTGCGCGTCACGCAAGAGCTTCTTTGCTTCGTCTCGCTCCGCTTCCATGCGCACACGTGTGCTTTCTAAACTCGCCAGTGCATCTTCAAATGCGGCATTTTCTGAATTCACCCTATTTTTCGCATCTTCAATGATCTGATCTGACAGACCCAGTCTTTTGGAAATTGCAAATGCATTGGACTTGCCCGGGATACCAATAATGAGTCTATAGGTCGGGCGCAAAGTTTCTACATCAAATTCACACGAAGCGTTAACCACACCGGGTGAATTGACTGCAAAAGTCTTAAGTTCCGCATAGTGTGTCGTCGCACCAATCAGCGATCCGCACTTTCGGGCATATTCAATAATTGATATGGCCAACGCCGCACCTTCAATCGGATCGGTTCCTGCGCCCAACTCATCGAAAAGTAAGAGCGAATCCGCTTCACAGACATCCAGAATACCCACAATATTCGTCATATGCGATGAAAAGGTAGACAATGACTGTTCAATCGATTGCTCATCACCAATATCAGCCAAAATATTCTTAAACACAGGTACAATGCTGCCGTCTTTAGCCGGAATATGCAGACCGCACTGAGCCATTGCACAAAGTAATCCCAGTGTTTTCATAGTCACTGTCTTTCCTCCGGTGTTCGGCCCGGTAATCACGAGCGTATCAAATTCGCCGCCCAACCAAACATCTATCGGAACTACGATATGCTTCGGCAATAGCGGATGTCTGGCCTTGTGCAACTTCACATATCTTTTATCACAAACCTCAGGTTCTACCGCATCAAGCTTATATGAGAGTTTTGCTTTTGCAAAAATAAAATCAAGCTCTATGAGCAGCTCAAAATCACTGATGATATCCTCCGAATGTGCCGCCACATCGGCAGAGAGTTCCATCAGAATTCGCTCAATTTCCTGCTTTTCTTTGGCCTGTAACTCTCTGAGTGCATTATTTATTTCAACTACGACCATAGGTTCTATAAATTGCGTTGCACCGGACGATGAAATATCATGTACCAGTCCGGGTATCGCATTTTTTTGATCGCTTTTGACCGGCACGACATATCTGCCGTTTTTCATTGTGATAATCGGCTCTTGCAGGGCTTTAGAATAGGTTGGAGAGGTGATTATCTTGTTTAAAGACTGTCGTATTTTCTCGCCCGACAGCCTCATGTGCCGCCTGATATCGGCCAGTTCCCTGCTGGCATTATCGGCAATGTCATCTTCGGATACAATCGCTGTGGATATTTTGTTTTCGAGGAACTTGTTTGAGTTCAGTGAGGAAAACAGGTAGTCAATCGCACTTTTATCTTCTCCTCTGCTGCCGGAAGCGTAGGAAATAGACGCTTGCGCAGCGCGTAGAAGCGCTGCAATATCTAAGAGCTCTCTCGTGTTAAGCATTCCGCCCATATTGGCACGTCTGCAAGCGCCTTTGATATCTTTAACTCCGGAAAATGGCGGAGCGCTTTTGAGCGTCATCATGTGCTTTGCTGCGCTGGTTTCTGCGAGCAAAGTCTTGGTCATATCTATTTCGGCAAAAGGATGCAAGGCCAGTGCTTTTTCTTTTGCGGCGTCACTCACTGCTTCTGTGGCAAGCATTTCTAAAATATTTGGAAGCTCAAGTACTCTGAGCGATTTTTCATATAGTGTCATGATAATGACTGTTCCTTTCCTGTCATGCAAAAAACAGCATTCAATTTGAGATGCTACTCACATTGTATTGTATCTAAAACGGTTTGTCAAAAATTATAGTAAATATATACGAAATAAAAAGTTATTGACAAACAAGTACCCCCCCTGCTATAATGTACTTGTTCAATAAGCACACTATATGGAGGTGTCCACATTGGATATTATCATCAGCAGCAGCACCAGTAAGCCAATATACGAGCAGATCACTATGCAGATAAAGGCCATG
>WQVH01000101.1 GCA_009781695.1 Oscillospiraceae bacterium | reverse complement strand
TTATACATGCTGTTATACGGCGCATAGATTTTACCTTTTACTTTTTTGAGTATAGTTTGCGAAAATCTCATAGATATGCCCTTATTGGTGTCGCCAAACTTAGTTGATGGTGTTTATTCTGAGTTTAGTCCTTCAAACAACCGATTGGCACGATATACACCCCATCATCCCGACGATAGCCAAACTCCGTTGCAGTGAGCACCATGAGGAAAGACGGTTCTTGCATTTTGTCCAGATTGACTTTATCTCGCAAGGTTTTTAGATTTTCGGCGGCAGCTTCAATCTCTTTGGCACCCATCTTCACTTCGACCGCACCCCAACGCCCATCTTTGAGGTGGACAATTGCGTCGGCCTCTAAGCCATTCCGGTCTCGATAGTGGAATACTTCGCCATCTATAGCTTGCGCATACACGCGCAAATCACGGACGCATAGCGATTCAAATAAGAGGCCGAAGGTGTTGAAATCTTGCAATAAACTATCCGGCGTGGCACGCAGAACAGCAGTCGCAATGGAAGGGTCGCAAAAATGCCGTTTGCTGGATGTGCGGATGGTCGTTTTTGATCGCATGGCAGGACTCCATGCGGGCAAATCCTCCACCACAAAGATGCGGCGCAGAGCGTTTAGATAGGACGAGATGGTCTTTTCCGAGATGATTTCTTCGTCGCCCGAAAGGTCACTGTGGATGGTTTTGAGCGTTGCTGTTGTGGCAATGTTCCTTGCTAAAGAACGCATAAGGGTTCGAACCCGTGCCGGGCTTTTTTCGATGCCATCTGCCTCAGATATATCAGCGTTAATCACGGCTTCTACATAGTTGTAGGAACGACGCAAGGCTATGGACTCTTTCTCGCCAATTGAAGCTGGCCATCCCCCGCGAGCAAGGGCATAAGCGAGTGCCTCAATGGATAGAGACGATATGGTGTCTCCATCTTTCTCACCGTCAAACAATTCTTGGAGTGATATGGAGCCATTTGATTCTTTTGATTCAAATAAAGACATGGGTCGCATATGCATTCGTGAAATTCGCCCTGTGCCTGTATGTGCGACCACATTATCTTTTGGTGTAGCAGAGCCTGTTAAGATAAACTGACCTGTGCGTTGCCTCTGATCCACAGCGAAACGGACAGCATCCCAAAGTACGGGAGCCATCTGCCATTCGTCGATGAGGCGCGGTGTGTCTCCTTTGAGTAATAGCGACGGCTTTGTGTCAGCAGTTTTCTGATAGGAGTCTCTGCTGTCCGGGTCTTGCATATATATAACACTGTTTGCCCATTTTTCTGCTGTTCTCGTTTTTCCACACCATTTCGGGCCTTCGATTAGCACAGCACCTGCGGCTTCAAGTGCAACGTTTATCACTTTGTCTGCAATGCGTGGCAGATATTGATACGACATAGATATCACACTCCAATAAGATTTGGAGTTATTATATTCTGCACTTCCGCAAATGTCAACGATTTACTTCCACAAATGACGCCGTTTCACTTCCGCAAATGGCGCTATTTTGCTTCCGGAAATGACAGAATTTTTATCATTTTTATCATATTTTATTCTTTATTGTCTCAAAATCTTCTCCATCTCCTTGTCAATCAATCCTAACGCAATCTTCAAAGCTGCAATGCGTCGTTCCAGTAGCGTTCTTTGAGAAGTGGCGAGGTTATCAAGGTCAATCTTTTCACACTTTTGCAAGGTCGAAAGCAATGCACGATGAGCCTCAGCGAGTTCAGTATTATTATTGTTTGAACCAATATACTCGAATCGCTTTACAGTTCTGCCGTCTTTCTCAATCGGATTATCCCACATGGAAAGCGGACGAACCCATATGCCACCATCACTGTAGAGCGCTCTGTAGATAACCATATCTTCAAGAGTTTCACTGTGTTTTGAAAAACCGAGGACTTCATATTCGTTGCCCTTGTAGTGTCGGTATATGCCAAGCGGTATATGATTCATTCTGAGTTCTCCTTGTTGGTGAGGTTATATAGTGCAATCGCAATTGGTTACAATATAGCATAATTAGATAAAGATTACCACAGCGGAACCTTGTTAAAAATGGTGTTGATTTTTTTCTGGTTTTTGCGTACAATAAAACTAGGTAGGGTATACCCTACCAATCCAAAAAGAAAGAGGTGCGCATGATGATTTTTATCACCGCAAAAGTCATGTCAAAAGGACAAATCACTTTGCCAGTTGACATACGCCGAAACTTGCGCCTTTCAACAGGTGACCGTGTTGCACTCATCTATGAAAACAATCGTGTTATTTTGATGAACCCTGCTATATATGCAATGGAGCAATTACAAGAGTCTATGGTTGGCGAATGGCAAAAAGCGGGTATACATTCCCAAGAAGATTTAGACGCATTGATGTGTGAAGTTAGAGAAGAGCTTGAGGACGAATATGAGAGTTCTAATTGACAGCAATGTTCTCGTCTCTGCCATTTATGCGCCGAACAGCACCCCACATCAAGCGTATAAAAAGGCAGTGGAAACACCGTATCAAGGATTGATTTGCACCTTTTCTCTGCTTGTCACCGTTGGGGTTCGTCCCTCCAGCGTTACCCAACAACCACATCACGCCGCCGGTAAAACATAAGCCCACACATGGAAAGCACCAATGCCGCCACGGTTAAAATCGCCAAAGGGAGCACACGCATATACTCCAACGGCAGTTGCGGTATATGATAAAAAGGCGATAAACTCATTGCCCACGAAGGCATGTCAAGCAACTCACCAAAAAATCCAACAATGAAAACATAGGTAAAATACGCCCAACAGAGGGGCGTTGCTTTCGGAAAAACACCTACAACCAAAATCCCTAACCCCAATATCATCCATAGCGCCGGAACATAGACCATCATAGAATGAAGCAAAGAGCCAAATACGAGCGGAATTTCCATCATCAGCGTGCTCACTGACCACAATCCAACGGTTGTTACAAAAGGCATGAGCAGACTGGCCAGAAAAGCAAGTGCAATAAAACTCGCCAGATAGTGCGGTCGAGAAACAGCGCC
>WQVH01000100.1 GCA_009781695.1 Oscillospiraceae bacterium | reverse complement strand
TTTCTTGGTTAATGTATAACTGAGTCGCAGGAACACCACCATCACCCATAGGATCTGGGGCAAATATTTCTACAAAGTTAATCCCTTCCCGCTCTGCAGCGATACGCATATTATCACGACGCAAGGCGAGAATCGGCACACCCATATGTCTCGGAAATGAAATATGCACAATATTTTCAGCACCCATCTCTAACGCTTGCATAACAATGGCTTCACCTCGCATTGGATTGTTCAGATCAAGAACCACACTTGCTCTCACAGCTACTTTTTGGGCATTTTCTGCTGCTGATGCATAAACGATAAACATATCATCTCTTATCGCAAGCAGCGCATCAACCGCTGCATTTGTGTTGATTACCGCTTGATTGATGATTACTGCTCTAATCTCCGGATCTGCTGCTATTTCTTGCATGAGCGAAATCATCATTTCACCTTCTTGGGCGAACATCATAGGCCATACTTTGTGAACGATTCTGTCTTCACCAAATATTCTTTGCATGGCCTCAGCAGTACGAAACTCTTCTTCATTACCGGAAACTTCATTTATTACAATCGCAATCCGCCAATTATCGGATTCATTTGGGACTTCAGATATCTCTACGTCTTCCGCTTCGTTTTCAAGTGACTCGTCTGGTGCAATTGGTGTCTCAGTTTCAGGTTGCCCATTTTGTGGGACTTCCGGTGACAAGTTGTTGCTATTACATGACATCAACAGGAATATCGTACACATAATTAGGATAACACATATTATTCTTTTCATCGGATTTCCTTTCTTCTGCAAGACGGCCATCTGACAACGTTATGGATTTGAATATTTTATTGCGCCATATACTTAAAATACAATATGATCCCAAAGTCCCAACACAAAATGATCATAACTGTACCCACCCACCTCAAGCACTTCAAATTGTGCTCCGATAGGCTCACCGATAGCATTAAGCATAGTCTCAGTGCTAATCTGACTGAGTACATCTAAATCTATAACCCCACGTTCTTGAGAAACCTCTCCGTTAAGCCATCTTATGGCATATTCCACACCCACTCTAAGCCAAGCCGAGCTTTCAGACATAGGCCACGTTGACAGTCTGCCGGACTTTCCTATTTCAGGCAATACTTCTCTTATTATCGAAATCATTTCTCTATCTGTGGGATTTGTAATCATATCCAACCCCCAATCAAAGTGTCTGCCTGTGGAATTTCGAAAAACAGTATCTATTGAATGACCAAAACCATGAAATGGGCTTGGATGGCACGGCTGTGGAAAAATTGCCCCGGTCTCAATTGCCGTTGCAATAATCGTTGATACCATTATACAGTTTGTTCCGAAAAACGCTGTATTTTTTCCAAACTGCTCAACCTGCTTTAGCATATCCTCCGAGATGAATCCACTAATTGAGTCTCTGTTGTCGCCCATCGGATCAGGAGTAGTGACTTCGACAAATTTCAGACCGCTTCTTTCAGCAGTAGTGCGCATTAAATCAAGCCGAGCTGCATAGGCCGGATTACCTAAGTTTCTTGGGAATGAATAATATACAAATGCTTCCGCCCCCAGTGCTATCGCTTGTAAAACAATGGCCTCGCCATTGCTCACATAATCAGTAGCTATAATCAAATCGGCCACCTCTGCGATTCCGGCAAAATCGTCATCTATAATAGTAGGGTTACATAGTACAACAAATATGTCCTCTCGTGTATCCCATAATCTTGCAAAAGCTGCTTTTGTATTTATCACCGCATTACTGACCACAATAGCTCTTATGTCAGGATCATCACGCAACTGTGCAACAATGTCGATCATCATCTCGCCTTCTTGCATAAAATTTGGCGGCCAAACTCTATGAACAATTTTATCTTCTCCATATTTTTCAACTAAACGCTGCGCCTCGTGAAAATCTCTCATTGTCGCAAAACCTTCAAAGGTAATTATAGCAATTTTCCCCTCGAAGGGCATGTTTAATATTTCGGTTTCGCGCCCATTATCTCGGTTATTTTCATCAGGCGGTAACGTAGGCAAAGGCGTTTGTTCAGAATCGTGGTTCGATGCTGAGTCCGGTACAGTTGATTCTCGTAAATTTGCACATGCTGTCAACGTGAGCACTGTTAATATGGCTAATATGACACATATTATTCTTTTCATCGGCTTTCCTTCTTTCCGCAAGAACACTCACACTGCACATTTTCACGCACCCAGATCAAAGTATAACACTCTCTATCAGAGTCAGCAGGAAGTTTGGGTATACATGCCCATCAATGCTCAACATTTCAAGTATTACTCCTGCATCTTCCCCCATCTCTTCCAATACGATTTCACGACCTATTTCAGCCAGCGCGTCTAAGTCGATTGTATATTTATCAACCTCCCCATTTATCCATCGCATCGCATATAGCGTGCCCATGGCCGTCCACAGCATTGATGGCGGTATCGGCACTATAGCAATCCTGCCTGTCATGCCTGCTTCCGCAACAGCCACTCTGGTCAAGTCAATAAGGTCATGAAGGGTTACCATACGCATGATTTCTTCCCCGCAGTCATCGACCTCTCCGGTAGGAATAAAAGCTTCAAGTCTCATCACCGTTGGATATCCATGATACGGCGAGAGACAACACGGTTCGATAAACATAGCGCCTGTCTCCATAACTTGACTGATCATGGGCACCATCATCACACAGTTTGTTCCAAAAAACACCGTATTTTGACCAAGCATCTCAACTTGTCTGGGTATCTCTTGGTTAATGTACAGTTGAGTAGCAGGAACACCACCATCACCCATAGGGTCGGGAGCAAATATTTCTACAAAGTTAATCCCTTCCCGCTCCGCAGCGATACGCATGTTATCACGACGCAGTGCAAAACGCAGTACGCCCATATGTCTCGGAAATGAAATATGCACAATATTTTCAGCCCCCATAGCTAAAGCTTGCATAGCAATGGCTTCACCACGCATTGGCTCATTCAAATTGAGAATCAAGTCAGCGCTCATAGCTACTTCTGAGGGGTCTTCTGCCGCCGATGCATAAACGATGAATATGTCATCTCTCATCGCAAGCAGCGCATCGACTGCGGCATTTGTGTTGACCACCGCTTGATTGATTATTACTGCTCGAATCTCCGGATCAGCAGCAATTTCTTGCATGATCGAAATCATCATTTCACCTTCTTGGGCAAACTGCATCGGCCACACTCTGTGAACAATTCGGCCTTCACCCCATTTGCGTACAAGTGCTTCTGCACTGCGAAATTCTTCTTCGCTACCCGTAATTTCATTTGTTACGATTGCAATCTTCCAATTATCGGCTTTGTTCGGAATTTCAGGCGCTTCCGCATATTCCGTTTCGTTTTCATTTGGCTCGTCTGACGCAAGTGGTGTCTCGGGTTCAGATTGTCCATTTTGTGGAACTTCCGGTGGTAAATTGTTGCTATTACATGACATCAACAGGAGTATCGTACACATAATTAGGATAACACATGTTATTCTTTTCATCGGCTTTCCTTTCGTTCCTTATTGTTTTTCCAAGCAGA
>WQVH01000099.1 GCA_009781695.1 Oscillospiraceae bacterium | reverse complement strand
ACGATAGGGGCAAATGCTGCACCGGGAACCGCAACCATCAGAGCAGCGCATGGAACATTAGTAGCGAATGCGAGCTTGACAGTGAGTCGCGCTGATTTTCCGGTACCTACAAGTTTTAGGACAGTAGATGTCGGTACACGGGCTATAACTGTAGCATGGTTTCATCCGGCAGGAACCGGGGTAACCGGCTTTAATGTAAGAGTTCATCAGGAGGATCAGCAACATCCGGTGACATTTCTGGTAACTGCGCCTGCATCAAATTTTGTTATAACCAACTTAATTCCCAACACAGCATACCTGATTTCAGTTCAAGCGGTGAGGCCAAATGATCAAACGAGTGCATTTACCGATGCACTACATGTTCGCACAGCAGAAGAATTCAGAGTTAGATTTTTTGCAAATGAAGGAATCGGAACGGTGCCGGGCAATATATACTTCACCGCCAATCAGAATATAAGATTTCCGGATCGTGGCCCATTGTCCAGACCCGGCTTTATATTCCAAGGGTGGCGAGAAAATGACCATCTAGGCAATCCTACAGGATCTCTGCGAGCGCCGAATACACAGTTTAACTTTGGTGCGCGTAATGTAGACCTGCATGCTCAGTGGCAAGCAGCGGGGCCGCTGCCTGTGCATGTGAATGTATTTCTTTATGCGGATACGTTACTTGATCCGATATTTCATGAATCACACCGGCACTCAGCGGATGTCCAAAGAATTGCGCAAGATGCCGCTTATTCATTCTATCACACTTTCAACATGAGAATGAATTTTCAGACAGGAACGACCAACCATTCATCGGGACGTTTCTGGATAAGCTCGCCTAAAAATGACTGCGACTGTGCTGCTGTAGGAGGCAGACCAAGGATGTCACGTCCGGAATTTCTATGCCCCGGGTTGCCTAGAAATAGCACATTTCTGCATTGTCATCACTCAAATGTGAGCGCAATGATCAATTCACTCTCGGCACAGGCGGGGAGTGCAGCTGGCTTGCACACTATGTTCTTCGCAGGGACTCTGTGCAGTACACGAGGGGGTAGCCATAGCTCGAATGTGTTTGGTGCGGCGAATGCAATAGGTGGGAATTTGGTGGTGAATACAAGTAGCAGGCATGATATGCTTCCATTCCGGGTGCTCCAACATGAATGGTCGCACAGTTATGGTGCGATAGATAACTATAATGATTTTGAAGGTATGTGTACGCCAAGGCAATCCTGTATTATGAGGGGGAATTTCGTGGATACTTCTGAAGATCTTCGAAATGTTTGGTGTAGCGCTTGTAGGCAAGTGATCAGAGAAAATCAGAGTAATCATAGTAGTTAGGGGGAATGAAAAAATGAAAAAAATTATTTATATATTTATAGCAGTAACAATGCTTTTTGTAATTGTGGGATGTTCTAATGACGATTTGGGAACGCATGAGATAGATAACTATACCGGTGAGGAATCGGTAGACATTTCGAGGGTTATTGAAGAAGATGATATCGTTGGAATGTTCTTTGCTCCTGTTGAAACGGAAACGGAGGAAGAGTGGCTCGCAAATGTGGGCAAGGTGAAGTTTTATGAAAATATGACTCCGGATTTGGCTTCCTCATGGAATTTTATGCCTTTTGACATGACGGAATTGTTTGTGCCGGACACTGGGAGAGGCGATCTTGAGTTGAGTAGGATATGGGCAATGGGATTAAATAGTGTGAATTTTTCATATTCTTATCGAGACGCCAGAAATCGCATCAGTATTTCATGGGATCGTCACTGGGGAAGTGATGTGCCGGCTAGAGAAGCGGCAGAGGCGAGCATAATGCTCGGGCCGATTTCTTATGAAATAGTGACACATGATGGAACTATGTTTGGATTTGCAAGATTTAGCTGTGTGTTTGGAGGTCCAGACATATATCGTGTAGATTGGGCGCAATATGGAAAGAAGTTTACTATATCAATTCCTGTAACGTTCCCAAGAAATGAAATTTTTGAAATAGCCCGCATGAAGCAGTTAGAGGCATGGGAACTTGACGGAGATGCGGTGTCCGTGTCCATACAAGGCATGGAAAATGTGAGGATATTTGAGCAGTCTGCAAATCGAGAGTTCCTTGAAGCTACCAGACAGACGGCGATGCCGGGTGATGAATTGATCGTCATCGGCGATGCGCTTTATCGCGGAGATTTAGGCAGGTCTATGGAACGCGTTGGCTACCGTTGGCTCATTGATGAAAATCTTGGCAGATATCAGTATGTGCTGATGCCGGGAATGTATACGTTCCGAGCTGATGGGCTATCGGGCACGCCGGGTCTTACTGTCCGGCATTTTGATGGTGGGGAGGCTGTTTCGGTTGTGGACTATAGTGATAGACTTATCGCTGAGAACGCAAGTGGATTCTATTTGACAGTTACGGAAGATGCAGGAGATACTGATTTGAGTTATCTCTCGGCAAATCACATCTTCGCAGTATCCAGCCATGACGAACTGCGCAATGCGATACAATACCACATAGATCAAGGTATAACAGAGCAAACGACCATAACCATGACACAAGACTTCACTGCCACAGGTGCGACCATATATGTTCCTATGAGTGCAACTGTCGATATCATTTTAACAAGTACACCGGGGAATGCATTTACCTACACACGTACAACGGCAGGGCGACACTTTGATGTGGCCGGAGGCAGAGTAACCTTAAAAGACGTTATCATATGCGGAGGAACTGGGACACAAGAACGCGGAGGGATTAATGTAAGAGGCCATGGGCATTTAATCATGGAAGAAGGCAGCATAATTAGGAATAATCGTTTTATTAGTGGTGGCGGAGTCACGACTGGTGGCAGTGGCCGATTTACTATGCGCGGAGGTATCATTGAAGGCAATGTTGCGACGAGCCGAGGCGGTGGCGTTACGTCAAGTAGCTCTGTATTCACCATGTATGGAGGAATTATTCGCTATAACACGAGCGCAGTTTTTGGCGGTGGGGTTGCCGTTACGGGCGGAGGCTTGTCAAGATTGGATATGTTTGGTGGTGTCATAGAGTCTAATATGGCTGTTGCCGGTGGCGGTATATCTGTAGGTCAAGGTATAGTCAATATTCATGGTACGAGCGAGACAGCCATTATCCGCAATAACGGAGCGATTACAAATGGCGGTGGCGTATATTTTGACACTGCTTCTAGAGAGTCTACTATTACCAGCGGTGCCATTATCAATAATTGGACTCATGGTAGTGGTGGTGGCTTATATATATCTGGTTGGACACAGCATCTTCTGCATATATCAGATGGATTTTTAATTAGCGGAAATCGAGCTGAGCGTGGCGGAGATGATATTTGGGTTTCACAAGGAAATAGGGGTGGTATGGATGTGTTTGCAGATGATGCGGCTGGTGAGCTGATTCTTGAAGCGGCAAGAGCATTTGCTGAGTACCATGACTTTGACTTTGAATATATCTATGAGCTTTTATCCGGCAACAGACAAGATCATATGCTTTATGATGAGTATTTTTATGACTTGTATGTAAGCGCACAATGTCAGGGCGAGTAGCGCAAGAATCGTGTAACAGTTAAAATTAATCAGTATATTTTTACCCCATCAAAGACAACTGCCCCTGAGCGCCATGAGCATATTTGCATTCTTTT
>WQVH01000098.1 GCA_009781695.1 Oscillospiraceae bacterium | reverse complement strand
TTCCCAAATGTGTTCTGCCGGTAGCTCTTCTGAAACCAAAGGGTGAATCAACTTGTGTAAAGGCTATATCTAAAGGCCATACAAATGTTGCATCTGAAAAAGCCTCTGTTATTGACTCATTTGCATCGTCTGGTAAAGCAGCTTCCGCTTCCGGTGTCTCTGTGTAACTTTCTGTAGGCTCGTACGATTCTACCTCTGCACTGGCTAACACTCCCGGAAACATAGCTGCAAGCATAGTGACCATGAGCAATATTGAAAGTAATTTGCTTTTTCTATTCATATAAAAACACTCCGCTTTAATATAATCACCCCGGATTATACCGCTTGTTTCGCATTTTTGCAAGTAAAAGGGGGCTGTTGCACTAAAAAGTGCATCGCCCCCCATGATCACTTTACATCGCTCATCAACCTGATTGAATCACGTCGTTATCTCACAAGCTCTGTGATGAACCGCATAAGGATAGTTGCTGCCTCTGCACGCGTTGCATTGCCTCTTGGGGCGAGCATTGTTTCCGTGCGGCCCGTTATGAGACCCTCAGCATTTGCCCAACTTACTGCCTCTCGTGCCCACTCGGAAACTTGCCCTGAATCAACAAATGCTGCAAGATTTGAAGTCGCTGTTGCATCCATGCCTTGCCAATCAGCGTAGCGCATCAGAATTGCTGCAAGCTGTTCGCGCGTTATATCATCATTTGGAGCAAATAACCCATTAGCGTGGCCTTGAACGATGCCGTTTTCAGCCGCCCATGATATAGCATCTGTATACCAACGACCACCCACAACATCCGGGAATACATTTGCGCCTGCAGCTACAGGTTCACCCTGCAAACGCCACAGCATCGTCACAATCATTGCACGAGAGAGCGGGGTGTTAGGGGCAAACATATCGTCTGACACGCCTTGCATTATGCCAAGAGTATTTGCAAACCTTACAGATTCATAGAACCAGTCGCTTGAGCGCACATCCCTAAACTGGCTTTCCCACACGCTCAATTCCGCAAGCGGTATATCAACATTCGGGAGCTCAGCCTCCTCATCTTCGTCTTCCGGAACTGCCGCTGCACCTCTTGCACCACCGACACCACCGACACCACCGGGTGGAGTTCCCCAATTTGTGCCACCTGCTTCTTGTGTAAAGTCGTCCGTAAAGTGCCAGATGATTACATCTCCGTTTTGAACATTTTGTTCTGCAAGACCAAGCCCTGTGTGCACGCCATTGAGCATATACATCCAACCTGAATTCGTACCATTGTCAAACTCTCCGATCCAGCCTTGCGGGCCACGAATGCGCGCTACATAGTTGCCCTGAGAGGTTATGGTTGCTTCAAATCCTGCTTCTTGCAATGCCCTTTGAAATACATCAGCTACCGTTACATGCGCAGTGTTAAACGTGAATGTTCTTGGAGCTATCCATGTTTGGAACGCCGCGCTGTTCGTTCTCCAAATATATCTTGGTGCGCCATCATGTTGCGGTACGCCAAAGAGTGAGAATGTTACAGTTATGGTTGTCGGTGGCTGTCCACCCGGGTATTGTCCACCTGGTTGCTGATTTCCACCGTTGCCAACACGCACAAGTGCATTTATAGCTTGCCTCAAATTGTCCGCTGCAGCATCGACCTGAGCTTGGGTGGCATTTGAGTCATCATGGGTTGCTATTGCGGCATCTAATAGTGTACCTACGCTCACTTGCAGTGCACCTAAAGTCTTGTCATTATTCTCCCATGAGCCACCGATATCGGCACCCATCTCCAAAGAAAACATAACCGCAATGGTGTCACCGCTTACGACCCCTCCGTTTGCAACTGTAAATTGGGTGAATCCTTCATTTGTAAACCAATCGTTTAACAACCCCATCCAACCGCTAAAACCGCCGCGATCACCTGAGCTTAGTCCACCAATGGAGTTAATAAATGCATCACCCTCAACGGCGAGTTCATTGGCGGCAGCTAATCGACCAATGACAGTTCTCGCAGAATCTGCCTCGTATAAGTTGACCCAGCCTTCCGCCATTAAGCCACGAGCCGCTGGCCAGTTCTCTCCGTCCGGTGTCGGGGTTGGGTCTGCAATAGATACAAAAACCTGACCGATGGCAGATGTCATCATAATGGGTAGTTCAAGTTCACTTTCTTTTGAATTCACATCTTGATAATTGCCGGAAACATATTCCGCATCATAATACGGAACATGTTCTGCCCCATATTCAGCCAGAGCAGACATAGGCAGAATGCTTGCCACCATAATCAGCACGAGAAGTAGTGCAATTGTGCGCCTAATATTCTTTGTTCTTTTCACTTTCAATTTTCCCTTCTACTTGGAGCTGTATAGAGTCAGCCCCTGAATTTGTTTGCCTCATTGCTGACGCGCAACGTGGTTAAGCGGCCTTTTTTTAGGAGTTGCGGCTTCTCCAACAGGGTATGTCTTGCGGGAAACAGTGCTATAAAAGCTGTTCACCCCAGGGCAGAGCCCTGGATCCCGCACTTCGTGCGTATTGCGCGGCAGCGACCGCGCGGTTTTGACCTTGTGAAATCTGCGCTCGTTCGGTCATGTCCGAGCTTTGCTCGGCCGCGACGCTCTCTTCGCTTGATTATAAAAAACGAAGTCCGCTGCATATCACTGGTCTTGAATTGCTCAAGATAGTAAATATGTCGGCGCACTTCGGTTCTTCCGCATTGGCGCATGAACAGCATTGCTGTATCATTGCAGGGTTATGTTTTATTGATATCTATAATTTAGTCCTGATCCATCGTCAGAGCTTTATCGACCTCTTTTCCTCAATTTGAACGACCATAGAATTCTTCATAACAATGCGAATCTCACCATATTCAAGCGTACGTATCAACTGAAAAACCTTTATCTCAGCCTCACTTGGCTTGACCGTATCATTGTGATTCAAATTTGCAGTGGTCCTTTTATTATTTGCATCATCGTTCAATGACAACACCACCCATAAGATTTTCTCGTATTTTGAGAATGAAGTACTAGATAAAAGTCAGGATATTTTTGATTCAGCTGTGCTACCCCGCAAGCCATCCCACACCGCATAGCGATGTGGGGCGCCTGCTTAGAGTAATTTAGAAGGAATATTTAATCAGTGTCCAATCTGACTAAAACAAGTATGAAACCTTTACGCCGCGGTGACTTAACGCATACGTTTATGCCACCGCAACATTAAGGTGCGAGATCATGCGAAGAAATTCTTTATATGACAAATCTATAAAGCAAAAAATAATAGCGCCCGTACCTGCAAAAGGTAATCGAACGCCCAAAAAGCATATCACAACCCGGTAGCGGCAGGTGCGTAAAGCAATTCGGAATGTATCTGGCTTATCTTCTCCTTACAAGGGAAGCATCACAGTGACCTACTCGCGGGGCATCGCACCCCATTCCATCTTTTTCGCACGAAAGCGAACCGAATCAGCTGTATTAAATTCCTATATCTGCGACAAATCATAGCATCGTGTAGAGGCTTTGTCAACATATATTTTTTCGGGTGAGTGTCACCTATCATTGACAATCGTACAGATATATCTTAACGATTTGAAAAACACTCCTTGAAATTCACATATATCAGTGATACACTAATCGCAACTATCTTGCGAGGAGCGATTGTCTTTATGATCAAAAGAGAAGCATACATGAATCGTATACGGCCCTTTATCGGTAATGACCTTATTAAGGTGCTGACCGGTCTCCGTCGCAGCGGCAAGTCGGTCATGTTGGAGTTGATACAAGGCGAGTTACTTGAGCAGGGTGTTTTTGAATCACAATTTATC
>WQVH01000097.1 GCA_009781695.1 Oscillospiraceae bacterium | reverse complement strand
TAGCGGGATACAAACATACCCCCGGCAACTCACGTATGCCCTCACGTCATGGAATACTCGGTCGTTAGACCTTTGACCATGCCCTCAGCGGTCCATTTAGCAATCTGCATTTCGATCCGGCTCTCAGCTTTCCGAACTCTCTGTGCGCGCATGTACTGCTTTTATCTCCGCTTCAACGGTTTGTAAATATTCGTTTTTATTAAGATGACACATCTGAGTCTAATTGTCAATAGTTTTTATTTGTGCAGGGTTAGGTATGTGTTCACTCAACAGCGTAGAGCACTACTGCAAAATCGCTGTCCGCATCCATGTGCGTAATAAATATTTCGCCATGGTTGTCCAGTTCCAGAGTCAGCGCTTGAGCTAAGGTCTGCGGAATGCGAATGGCTTTATCCCAAATCGTCCATTCCCCCAGAGCTATAGGTTCATATGCCGCAATCAGGTCAGGCAGCTCGCCGCCCTTCATTTCAATGATCATATATGCCTCGCTGATCAAGGCATTAAAGGCGCTCAAATCATCCGTATATGTTTCTTCTAAGCCGAATGCTTCTTGCCTTGATGCTGTTGGTGGCGGCATGGTTAATTCAGGCGTCGGAGTCGGGGCGGAGGGCATGGTCATGCCCGGTGCTGCGCCTGCTGCAAGTTCCGGCATACTGCCCATATTCGGGGCAGGCATGGCTCTGTCTGTCTCAAATTCTGCAAATTCTTCTTCCCACACCCACATATCATCATGATCAAGCACAGTGCCTCCGGCAGCTATCGGCATATCTGCCTGTCGGGATTGTGCACCATATTCCATCTCCATATTCGGCGCCATGTCTTCAAAAAAGGCTTCTAATGCAGCTCCGGGGGCAGCAGCGGGGGCTACCATAAAATAGGTTTCATCAAGTCTTGTGCGTTCGTTTACTACGAAGGGCAGTGCTATAAGTATGACTGCCAGACAGGCTACTGCCGGTAGGTATCTTTTGAGGTAGATGATGGGTTTGGTTTTGCTTTTGGTTGGTGCTGCTGACTTTTTTTCCGCAGTTATTTCCTCCATCACGCGGGTACATAGTGATTGCGGCGGGTCTTCGCAGGATTCTTGGATGCTCAGAGTCATTTCTTTGTATAGCTTATAGATGGCGGAGCAGTTTGTACATGTGCTTAGGTGCGCTTCAAGTTCTATGCGTTCAGGGTTGGGCAGTTCGCCGTCGATGAGGGCGCTGATATTTCCCATGTGGTTTGTGCAGTTTTTCATTTTGCTCCACCTCCTTTTTTAGTGGTCAGTGTGGGTGATTTTTTGAGGTAACTCCCTCAGTCAGCTTCGCTGCCAGCTCCCTCACGAGGGCGCCAAAGAAGAAGCTACTTAATGTTCTCAGTCAGCTTCTTTTCAAGGGCATTCATTGCGTCTATTTTTCTGACGGTAACTTTCGGGAAAAGTTCCCTTTGTTAATAAAATGTTCGCTAAGTTGAGTCGGGCGCGGGCAAGACGAGATTTGACTGTGCCTTCACTGATGTTTAAAGTTTCGGCTATTTCGGCGTAAGATAAATCATTTATTTCCCGCATGACAAGAATCTCGCGATGGCTTTGGTTGAGTTCGTCTATGCTCTGTGCTATTCCAGTGCGTAATTCTTTGCGCAAGATGCTATCGTCCGGCAAAGCACGCACATCGGGTATTTCAATTTCGAAAGAATCCCCGCTTTCTTCTTGATTTGCATGTAAAGAAATGATCTGTGCTTTTGGTTTTTTGCGCAGAAAGTCAATGCACAGGTTATATGTGAGCCTGTACAGCCAAACGGAGAATCGACTTTCTCCGCGAAAAGCTTCAAGTTGCCGATATGCTTTGATGAATGCTTCTTGTGAGATGTCTTGTGCATCGTCTTCGTTTTTTGTCATTTTCAGCGCAAGGTTGTAGACATTTTTTTGGTTTGCCAAAACAAGCTCCTCAAACGCATTTGAGTCGCCATCAAGAACTTTTTTTATTGTTTTTAGTTCTTCGTCCGGAAGCATTTGTTTTCGTCCTTAATTGTACTTTTGGCTTGAGTTGTGTTTTGCATTCGCCGGCAATAATCAGAAGTATAGATTAATCTCTGAGTTCTCGGCCTATGCCTTCTGTTATATTTCGCAGGTCGTCTAATGTTGCAGCTTTAATGATCTGCTCCTTAAAGTAACCGGCATGGGGTACTCCTTTGAGATACCACGAGTAGTGTTTTCTCGCTTCCAGACAGGCAATGTGCTCACCTTTGTGCTCGGTGGCAATTTCAAACTGTCGCAGAGCTGTTTTTGCACGTTCTCTTATCGGTGGACGCAACGGTATTTCCTGACCGGCAAGTAGTGCACTCGCTTGCTGAAACAACCATGGGTTGCCAAATGAGCCGCGTGCAATCATGCCCATATCCGCTCCGGTGTATTTGAGTATTTTTTCAGCGTCTTTGGCTTCAAATATATCGCCGTTTGCTATAACGGGTACTTTTACCGCGCTCTTTACTGCTTTGATTATATCCCAATCCGCCTTGCCAGAATACATTTGTACTCTCGTTCGGCCATGGACTGCGATGGCGCTGACTCCTGCTTGCTCGCACATTTTGGCATATTCAACAGCATTTATGTTGCCTTTGTCCCAGCCCTTTCGTATTTTGATGGTGACCGGGCAGGGTACGCTTTTGACCACTGCTTCGATTATTTTCATGGCTTTGTCCGGGTCTTTCATCAGTGCGCTTCCGTCGCCGCCTTTTACAATTTTGCCTACCGGACAGCCTGAATTTATGTCAATAAAATCTACACCGGAGATTTCCAGCGCAAGTGCTGCGCCTTCTGCCATGCAGTGTACATCACTTCCGAAGATTTGTGCGCCGATGGGGCTTTCGTTTGCGCCCAATTTGAGCAGACTGTTGGTCTTCTTGTCTTTGTACACGAGCGCTTTGGCGCTGACCATTTCTGTGTAGAGCAGTCCGCACCCAAGCTCCCTGCATATGGTTCTAAAGGCAAGGTCTGAAACTCCGGCCATTGGTGCCAGGGCAAGTTTTGAATCTATTGTTATATTCCCTATTTGCAAGTTGGTATCTGTCACTCCTCGGTGTTATTTTTGTAAGATGTATTTGTACAATATATCATAGGCGCAAGCTTTTGCATTACAACAATCATAAACTTGGTGCGCCGAAATGATATATTATATTTAAATCCTGTATAACGATTGTGCAGCAATCATTGTATCATAGGCGTCCTATTTTGTCGAATGCGATACAGACGCAAGCCAGCGGCAGTTGTGCATGTCTACTTTTCCATTGGGCAAGAATGTTACGCCTTCCGCTTCGAGGACGGCCTTTCGCATCTGCGCAAAGTTCCCTCCGGCAATCGTTCCGTCTGCTATAACGACACGTTGCCATGGGAGATTGTCCGGACAGTGGCGCATGGCCCAACCTACCTCACGGGCGGCACGCGGGCGCCCCAGTAGTTTGGCAATTTCGCCGTAGGATATGACTTTGCCATATGGGATTTGTGCGACGATTTCGTATACTTGTTTGAAAAATGGGTTCAAATCACTGCCCCCTAAAAAAGTTCGTTCCTATCGCATAAAGCGGAATGTTTAAAAGCCAATGCTCTTCTCTATAATCTCTCATTGATGCCCGCAAGCAGATTTTCGGATTAAATTTTTCACGATATACTTTCAGGCTTTTGCTTTGTAAATTTTCTTCAGCCTTTACTTCCAGCGGAAAGACATCTGACTCATGCTTGAATACAAAATCGACCTCTGCCGTACCATCACTACTCCAATAGAAAGGGGTTATGCCATTTACAACCATTTCCTGCAAGACATATTGTTCGGTAAGTGATCCTTTAAATTCCTCAAAAATCCGATTGCCCTCCAACAACGTCTTAACGTCAAGTTCAGACATTGTTCCAAGTAAGCCAACATCAT
>WQVH01000096.1 GCA_009781695.1 Oscillospiraceae bacterium | reverse complement strand
TTTTTTCGTCTTGCAAGGCGAAAAAGCGCAGGAATGCCATTGGCCTTTCAAGTTTTTTCAACGCAGCAAGCCGGAAAAAGAGAATGTAAGAATATGCTGATTATCAGTGATACACTACACTAGCCTGTCATAGTCTTGAAATCCGGATGATCGCCTTTGAGCCCATCTTGATGCATCAGATTTTCTAAAACAGTGATATCTGCCGCGATATCCATGGCATCGGATTTAAACAGCTGATCAAGTTGCTGCTCATAACCGGTCGCCAGTGTGTCGAGGACTTGTTCGATATTCTCTTTTGCAGACATGATATGCTCACCTTTGACACCCTGTTTTTCAAGTGTCGTATATGACCGAACCAGTTTCATGGTGGTCGGAAGGTAATAGCTTTCGAATCTGCGGATTTGCTTTTTCTTTTCCGGATGTTCTTCCACAGTGCGAAAAATCTTAGCAGTGATTTCTTCAATCTTTTCAATTTTTTCGGAAATGGTGATATCTGCAATAGCCAGTCTCGTCTCGCGCAGTTCAGTCATGATGGCCATATATTGGTTCGGACTTACCTCAGGAGCGTCAGTGACATCGCTGTTAAAAGGTCTGGCGGACTTTCTGAATTCTTCCGCAGCTTCACTGCAAAGCACCAAGCTTTCGAGTTCATTATCAATATATGAGCCGAATTCGAAATACCCTGAGTTGATCATGGTCTGAATATCGCGTTTGGCTGTTTTGACCGAAACTCCGGCAGTTTGCGCAATATTGGCAAGTGGTATGATATTTTTGTCTGCAATATAAGCAAAATAATTCCTATATCTGCCAAACCGCTTTGTGAAAATATTCCTTGAAATAAGTGCAATAAAACCACCGGAGAAATAGAACGCCCCCATCCAGAATTCCAACCATCGGGATAAACCTGCCGCACCAAAAATATCAACGGCAGCGCCGATCATCGTGGTTGCTCCAAGTATGAAAAGTGCAATCGAAATGAGCAGAAGAATGATCGGTATGGCAACGGCAGATTTGCTCTTGAGTTGCTTGTGGTCTGTAAATTTACCGGGTTTGGCGGTTGAGGTGTTATGTGCATGTGGTCGTGTGGTATTTGCTTTTGCCGTTTGCGCTGTTGCAGCAGCTTTATGGACAGTCTGACTTGCAGCGGTGCCAAACTGGCTATGTGATTGATTTTTGGTGTTTGAAGTTCTTGCCCCCGGAGCGCTTTTGGTGTTGTTTGAGGGCTTGGCATAACTGCGTATTTTCAGGATAAGCAAAACAAGACCGACTGGCGGAAATGCGAACATCAAAATAAATATGATGACCCATATCATAATGTCGCCGGTTTGGTCGGCTTCGTTGTTGTTATTGTTTCTTTTGTTATGATGTTTCATTAATATACTCCGGCTCAAGCCCTATAATCCATAAAAGAGTATATCAGAAATGCGTGCGATTGTGAAGTATTATAAAAAAAAAGAGAAACCGGAAAGGTATCCGATTTCTCTTATAGAACTTTACAGCAATCTGATTGGTGTAGCGTGTTTTAAGCAACCGGCACGCCAAGCGCTGCTTGATTCAGTATGTCGGCAAGCTCAGCGAGCACATCATCTGCGGTCATATTCACAGTGAAATCTGTATCAAACACAGTGTTTAGACCGGCGATAACCGCAAACCATTGTGACAAATCCTTTTGCGCCAGAACATCAGCGATAATTTCATCTTCTCGGAGCTCAAGTTGCTCAAGCATATCATCTAAGAGCGGTATGGTTTGTGCTCTTAAACTACTAAACGGAGATCTTGTAACTCTGTTTATCACGGATTCAAGTCTGACAATAGCGCTGCGAACTTGGGCTTCGGTGCTAAAGTACAGGGCAATAGAAGCTTCTACCAGAGCCATGAGATTTGCAAAGCACTCTTGCACAGATGCATGCACAGGCAAGACAGCGTTGACAGCGTTTCTGAGCGCTGTTTCGATGGTGAACACCAAACCGTCGATTTCAGATTGAACCAAGTCTCTTATTTTGCCAAGCTCGTATTCAACCAAGTCAACAACATAATCTATAGCCGCTTCGATTCTTTCTGTGACGACATCAACAGCGGCGCGTTGTGTGGCTGCCCAGATGATTGCGGGGAGTTCGGCCAAAAATGCATCAACATCAAAATTCGTGATGCCATCATATGTGCCGCCGATAACATCCACACCAAGACGAGCTAGTACATAGTTTTCTATGGAAAGGAAATCGTAGACATTTAAATTAACGCCCGGGATCAGGTTTACCAGAACTTCGATAGAACTGGTGTTGACAGACCGTTGCCACCCTGTGACTCTGTATGTTCTTTGTAAATTGAGAAAGCCGTGAGAATGTACTTCGATAGCCCAAAATGGGTTGACAAGGTCAAGTGAGTGACCCAATAGTAAACCTTGATTGGATAGGCTTGTGTTCAGAAAAGCATGAGTCAAAGGAAATGGAACGACATTAAAGCCTGCGATTTCATTTGCATATCGGCGCGTAAGTTCAGTCACATCTGCATCGGCCGGTATAAATACGATTTGACTCATGGCCAAATCAATAGCGTCTGCAACTGCGTACTCCACAGCTCTTTCCAGAATGTCTTCAACGAGTTGTATGGAGAGGATGTATTCAATAATACCGCTATCCGCAATGGTGCGCAGTACACGATCCACTACATCAGACACGTCGACATCCGGAATACTATGGCTGACTTGAGCAAGTGCTGAATTGAGCACTTCGTTGAGCATCGCGCTGATCAAAGGTGCGGTAAAGTCAACCAATCCTTCTGCGTCTAGCAACACATTACGGATTGTTGAAAGTGCCAGATCCGCTACAAAAGCTTCAAAAGCAGCCACGGTGTTGTCCATGGCGCTGCCGCTGCCCAAGAACTGATCGACATGCCGTTCGACATAATTTCTGACGATGACTTCAAGATCTGCGCGTGTTGCACGGTTGGCTGATGGGGATGCGAGTGCCGGGGTTGCCATGGAAAAAAGCATGATGCAGATCACCAGAACTGCCACGAGTTTTTTTGCTACTTTACGCACGTTAAATACCTCCAAGATTTATACTATAATACTTTTTTAGTACACATTAATCGCATTCTACATGCGCGACCACATGATTGCAACCACTTTTTTGGAAAAAAGTGGGAGATTACGCATTCGGTGCGCAAAATTCACAATTCGTTCACAATTGGAGTGTATATGCCTTCTTATAATGAAACGCCCTAGAGTCTACCACATAAAACAGTACGTGTATTTTCCCTGCAACTTGCACAGCATCAGCTACGCAGGTTGTTCTTTCGGCGTTCCATTTTCCGAAACCCTTAACTCAGGCAAGAAGCCAAGCATATCATAGCTAATATGAATTTTCTGTTCTCTCTTGCCACTACTCCTGTCAGGAGCTTCAACGAATACCTTGTGAACAAGGTCGCCGAGAATAGATGGATTAAACTCTTCTGTACCGACATATTCCTTGCACCTATCCACAAATGCATCCACATCGTTAGAACGCTGTTCTTGCTCGTCCAAATCGCTTTGCAATTGTAGCAGCTTGGCTTGGAGTTCTTCCTGCTCCATTTCATAGCCCATAGAAAGCTCCATAAATCGAGCCTCGGAGAGTTTTGAGTTTACATGGTCTTCGTACATACGCTTGAAAATCGTTGACAGTTCAGCGATGCGCCGCTCAGCTTTTGTAATCTCCTTGCGTTTTTGAGCAATATCTTTCTTCAAATCAGCACTACGCTTGGCGTTGATTCTCTGCCGGAATTCATCTTCATAATGCACCACAAAATCTATGGTACTCATCAAATGCCAGAACACCATCGCTTCAAGAGCTACGGCGCGAATATAATGTGTTCCGCAAGTATCTGTGCCGTGCTTTTGTGAGGTTGAACAAACAAAGTAATCTTGGCGAGCTTCAAGATTTTTATTCGAACAGTAGTAGAGCTTTCCTTGAACTTATCATCAATGATGAACATCTAAACCGTAGCAGAAACCGTAGGGATGAATTGATACGCAGGGCAAAATTCCCACAACATAAGACAATTGAGGAGTTCAACTTTTCTTGGCAA
>WQVH01000095.1 GCA_009781695.1 Oscillospiraceae bacterium | reverse complement strand
TTCGTCTGGCAAGGCAAAAAACTGCGGGAATACCACTGGTCTTTCAAGGTTTTTTAACGAAGTCAGACGGAACAAAGATGCCGCAAAATTTGTAAGCTTATTTTGAGAATGGAGTACTAGGCATCACCAAAAGTTTAACTCCCTTACATCAGCTACGCTGACAGCGCCCTTGCGAGAGCGCTGAAAAGGCGATCGCCCTTACAGCGATATTTCAAAATGTCTTGTGCACTGCCTAACCTTTCAGGCCTTTTTTCTTGTAGACAATCGCAAATATAATACCCAGAACCGCAACATTCACCCATATAATCGCAAAGGATTGCCACAGTGGTGTTTCGACACCGGATACAGCCAAGTAATCCGCAATGACATTAAGCTGCTGTGTATAGAAGATATGCAGCACTCGTGCTATGGTGTCATTAAATTGCGCCATCATCGGACCAAAGCCCAATATCAGTGCGATCGGCATTGCAAGTGCTGTAGCGCTTTGCTGGTTTTGGCTGGTGATGCCGATGGTTGCGCCAAGCACAATGGATGCGGCCACACCTGATAATATTGAGGCTACAAAAATCCAGAAGTCCCGGCCGACAAAGTCGCTGATCAGTCCAAATGCAATGGCTGTGCCTATACTAAACATGAATGTAATGCCGCCAACGCCAAGCAGATAGCCCGCGGGCTTTACTCCTGCCATGTGCAAAAAGCGCAGGCTTTTCTTTTCGATATCTTCCGATATGATGCCGGTAACGGCGGGGATCAGCCCCATGCCTGCAAAGACAGCGGCCATCATGGTGACGAGGTTGGGCATGTTCGCCGAAAGCATTTGTGCAATATCCTCCGGCACGCCCTCAAATTCCACCACCACGAGCATAGACATGGCGAACGCCACCAGTGGAAATATGATGAAATTGATTAAGGTACCCATATTTTTTAGGGTGTCTTTGAATTGTTTTTTGAAAATAGCTTTAAAACTACTCATGCGAGTCCGCCTCCTGTCAATTTTACAAATACGGATTCCAAATCCATTACAGTCTTCATTGCGTTGTGTTTTTCGCAAATATCTTTTGGAGCGCCCTCTTCGATAATCGTACCTTTGTGCAGCATGACAACGCGGTCGCAAAGGTGCGTGGCTTCCTCCATGTTGTGTGTGGTTAAAAAGACGGTAGAGCCTGCCTCGCGCAGATCACGTATCAATTGGTGAATGCCTCGTGCCGTCATGGGGTCCAGTGCGCTGGTCGGTTCGTCAAGAAACAAAATCTTGGGTTTATGCAAAACCGCTCGCGCCAGAACTAACCGCTGCCGCATGCCTTTGGATAGCTGTTCTACGGCGGTTTTTTTTGCCTCTCCGAGACCGACTCTTTCTAAGGTGTCTATGGATTGCTTGCGTGGAATGCCGTATATGTCTTCGAAAACAATGAGATTATCCAGACAGGATAGTCGGGTGAACAGGCCATCATGCTCAAGCATGAGTCCTATTTCATTGCTGCCGACGCTCACATAGCACGCACCGCTGTCTGCTGAAAGTTGTTTCGTTAAGATGTTGATGATTGTGGTCTTGCCTGCACCGGAGGGGCCTAACATCCCAAAAATCTCTCCCTCGTGCGTTTCAAAGGTCACGTCTTTCAGTACAGTATTTGAGCCGAAAGACTTGCTTACGTTTTTCATACTTGCGCTTATCATGTGTTGGTCTCCTCATCTAATAAATTGTACCCGATACTTGTAATATAGGCACCCATCGCTCTTTCGATAAAATTTTTGTCAAATGAAAAATTATCTTTCCACTCGTTTTCATTCAATTGTTCGCCCATATTAATCAGATCCGACAGCAGGCTCATATCTCCACCGGTAAATTCCATTAAAACGTCCCACCACGCTTTTGCAAGTGCTTGGCCTTGCGCACTTTCGGGTAAAATTCCGTTTTTTTGCATCTCGGCGGCTTTTTTCATCATCTGGCTATATCTGCTGCGCATTTTGTCATTTTCACCTTCACCAAAACGGCTGCGGATGTTGTCAATGGTATTGTCGCTCATATATTTCATAACCCAATATCCACTATTTTTGGCTTGCAGCATAACGATAATATCCGCATATCTTGCCCAATCTACGGTATCCATTTGAGAGACTTCTTTGTTTAGCTTCTCAATGGAGGCCAGCACTTCTTTTAGCGATTTTATCTTTTCATGAATCTCCTTTGCCTGTGCGGTAAGCAGACTCGACACTTCCTTCGGTGTGTTGATTGAGGGAATCCGGGTTTTGATGTCTTCTAAAGAGAATCCAAGGTATTTCATGGATTGAATCTGGTGCAGCTTAACGATGTCCTTATAGGTGTAGAGCCTTCGTCCGCCTTCGCTCTCCGCCGACGGTGGAAGCAGGCCATCTTTGTCGTAATATTGCAGGGTGCGGACGGTCACATCCATCTTTTTTGCGATCTCACCTATGGTCATGTATCCTTGCGGTATGGCTTTGTGTTCTGTCATAGCTTTTTCTCCTCCTTGTGCATAGTATAACTCATGACCTTACGTCACAAGCAAGGATTATTTTTAAATTTATTTTTGCACAGGAGTAAGGTGGCAGTGTTTGATAGGGCGTTTCTCTGATCAGGTCAACATGGCGTTTGCAATTTCCTCGCGCATAATAGCATGTGTAGACTTTCCATCACTTATGTAGTATTATCGTGCGGAAGAACATCTCTTCACGCTGAATGGGAGTTTCAGATAGGGGGGTACTCAATGAAGATTCGCAAGTGCATCATTGCGTTGGTGCTTATCCCAATATTCGTTGGTTGTACGCCGAGGGAAGAGTCCGTTTTAGGCACAATGGAAATCCTCGTCTTTGGCATTGGCAGAGCAGACTCAATCTTAATCACGACAGAAACTCATACGGTAATGATTGATACGGGCGAGAGACAACATGGGTCGCATATTGTCTCTTATTTGCTTTGCCAAAATATAGACACTATTGATTATTTGATCATCACACATTTTGACAGAGACCATGTTGGGGGCGCGTATGTTATCCTAAATGAGATAGATGTGAGGAATGTTATAGTACCTAATTACAGCAGGGCGTCAAATCATGTCAATCGATTTGACGCTGCTATGGAAGAGGCGCAGCTTGAACCGCTCGTATTAACCGAAACAATCAGGTTTATACTTGACGGTGCTGCATTTACGGTAAATCCGTCACAGTTGGGGTATATTCACGTTTCATCCCGTTATGAAGATGATGCAGTAGATCAGACTATCCCGCCCTCGACCGGAGATGATTATTCGCTCGTTGTCAGCATTACGCACGGCGGCAATAGTTTCCTGTTCACTGGTGACGCTGTAGCTGGTCGGCTACAAGAGTTGCTTGAAAACGATGAAATTATGAACACAAACTATGACTTTTTAAAAGTGCCGCGTCACGGACGGCATAATAGACGCAGTATCGAGTTTATACAGGCAATAAGCCCTCGATATGCTGTGATAACAGGATTTCACCCTGATTTGCTTCTCCATTATTACCCAGAACGACCTTCGGACGAGCGTGTGATTGCTGCTTTGGAGCGTGTTGGCGCAGAAATATTCTTTACTATGAGCACTGGTGTTCGAGTCAGAAGCGATGGCACAAACCTAACACTACAATACGAGAATTTTTTGCTACAATGCAATTAATCTCGCCACATAAAAAAATCCCATAATGCCGCGCTCGCCAGGGTGCGAATAGTCGGACTACGACCGCCGCCATCAGTTTAATGTAGAGCGGTATTTATCGACCAAGCTACGAGCAAAGCCCGATGACGTTTTTGAAGTTGTGGAACTTGATTTTGCTACAAAAGTGGAACAGCAGTCCGCGTGATTTGCGGACTGCTGTTTGAACTGCCTAATCTCTAGTGTAGTGTATCACTGATAATTAGTATATGATTGCGTTTTATTTTTTCGTCTTGCAAGGCGAAAAAGCGCAGGAATGCCATTGGCCTTTCAAGTTTTTTCAACACAGCAAGCCCAATTGTGACAGCACTGCCGAGACAATTCAAAAACCGCCGTTTCATCAATGATTCGGCGGTTTTGCTTTGCAAATTATTAAGATATAGCCACGCAAGCTGCTCTAAGGGATTCTATGACAGTTTCATAAGGCAGATCAGCCGCATAAGCAAATTCTCGGCGGTACTT
>WQVH01000094.1 GCA_009781695.1 Oscillospiraceae bacterium | reverse complement strand
TTTTTTCGTCTTGCAAGGCGAAAAAGCGCAGGAATGCCATTGGCCTTTCAAGTTTTTTCAACGCAGCAAGCCGGAAAAAGAGAATGTAAGAATATGCTGATTATCAGTGATACACTACACTAGTTTTAAAAGTTCTTGTGCATTTCTTTCGTATGTGCAATGCGAAACTATATCAACTTCGCCATTCTGCCCTCCTGGCTTGAGCAACACTGCTGGTTGACCAGACATAATTTGGGATGTACCATAGTATTATTTCTTTAACTGAGCCATAAGTAAATGGGTTTTCCTATACCTCCATATCCGATAAGCGGTAGTATTTGCGCTCTATTGCTTTTCAGAAACTCCTGAATCATAGCTTCTGCCTGATATGGTGAGCGTGGGGTTCATTTTTCCCACCCTATCCAAGCATAAAATCCGCCAGTCCACAGATATCTTCTAATCCAAAGCATGGGATGTTTGTTTCTTCCGGCACATCGGTGACAATCGCAACGCATTCCTCAAGAGGAATGGGAAATGACTCGCCTGTAGCTTCTCGTTTCACTGCGATTTTTGGCCAACCTTCGTGCTTATATCCCTCGGTGATTATTATATCCACATCGGTTATCTTATTTATAATGCACTCAATCGAAACCGGTCTGTTTTCCATGATGGCGGCCTTAGTTGCAGAAGCGACCACCGTCACATCAGCACCCGCTTGAGTAAATCGCCAACTGTCTTTCCCTTTGTGATCTATGTCAAATTCGTGTGCATCGTGTTTTATAACCGCCAGACGCAACCCACGAGATTTGAGTTCTGTGACTAGTTTTTCAAGCAGTGTGGTCTTGCCTGTTCCGGAAAAGGCCACTATTGAGTATATGGGAATATTGTTCATCATCTCATCATCAACTCCAGTTATCTCTTTTTAGAGCGCAATATGTGATTGTGGGATGTACACTGGGCATCCCCTGAAATATAGGGTGTGCACCACAATATATAGGGGCGGCCATCCTCGGGCGACCGAGGGCGGTCGCCCCTACATAATTTTCACTATTGATTAATACACTACGAAGCAGTCCAAGTAACAGGGTTTGTTTTCTCGTCACGCAGACAGTTGCGGGTGATGCCAAGAATCTCACGTGCTTCATCAGCAGTCGCAATTTCACGACCGGCAAGCTTCGACAGCTCAACAGCTCTCTCAACAAGCTGTAGGTTCGACGCTACGACACCGCGTGAGAAGTATATATTGTCTTCCAGACCCACACGCAGACCATCACAGCCCAACGCCAAACCTGCAAGCATCATCGTCATGTGACATCTGCCAATGCCTGAAACGCTCCATGTAGCGCCCGGAGGCAGTTTGCCAACCATAAATGCCAGATTGTCCGCTGTACCCGGCATTGAGCCGCCGACACCCATAATGAATTGGAGATGTGGAGGCTTCGGAATTCCATGCTTCTCAACATAGAACATTGCAGAGTCTATATGCCCTGTATCAAAAACCTCGAACTCAGGTTTTACATCATATTTCACCACTTCCTGAGCAAGGTAGTTGAGGAAGCGTGGGTGATTTTCGAAAATGTATGCATTGTTCCAGTTGAGTGTGTTCGGGTCAAAAGAGCACATTTCGGGACGCAGTGCGCCGAGATGCTGAATGCGCTTATGGTCTTCATACTCACCACCGGAGGTTGTGAGGTTGACGACCACATCGACACCTTCTTGCTTGCTCTTCTCGCGAATGATTTCCACACATTGGGTGAACTTATCAATACACATGGATTTGTAGCCGATTTCCATCTTTCCGGCAACTTCTTTGTCCTCACGGACATGAATGTGTACGATCGATGCGCCTGCCTTGGCACAAATCATGGTTTGTTCTGCGATTTCCTCAGGGGTATATGGAACGGTCGGAGCGACTTCCTTTTTTGTACCTGCGCCGCAAAGGGCGACTTGAATAATTACTTTATTTGACTTTGCCATAAAAATATTCCTTTCTTACTTGTATTTCGTATACAGTTTGTCATAGCACTAGAACTCCCTCAGTCAGCTTCGCTGACAGCTCCCTCACGAGGGAGCCAAAGATGAAGTTACTTAGTGCTCTCAGTCAGCTTCGCTGACAGCTCCCTCACGAGGGAGCCAAAGATGAAGTTACTTAGTGCTCTCAGTCAGCTTCGCTGACAGCTCCCTCACAAGGGAGCCAAAGATGAAGTTACTTATTAAACCGGGTCATCCATGAATTTTTTCGCCACTTTAAACACTTCAAATAGCTGCTTATCACGTTTGGCAGTGAGCGCTGCCTTATCTACATCGGCATAATCATAAAAGCCCTTGCCGGTCTTAAATCCGAGTTCGCCTTTTTCTACGTGCTGCGCAAGTGTCGTAGGCATATCCACCGGCGGCGGCATAGTATAGCTCTTGTTTTTGAAGTTATTTGCGGTCATATCCAGTCCGCCGAAATCCGCACGCTTGCACAACCCCAATACCACTGCACGAGGTATAAAGCTGGTTTTCACAGCCTTGTCAATATCTTCCGGTGTGCAATATCCATTGTCAAGCAAGAAGAAAAGCTCTTGGTTGAGGCACATTTGCATACGATTAGCGATATATCCTTGAATAAACTTTTTCATAAGCACGGCTGTTTTTCCGCACTTTTCAAGTAGTTCAACAGTCACATCGGCATAAGATTGCGGAGCCTGCTCAGCCTTGACCACCTCAACGAGTGGAATCAGTTGTGCCGGAGCATACCAATGGGCGATGACCGCTTGCTTCAGACGATTTTTAGGCATAAGTGCAAAGACATCAAGACCTGATGTGTTTGAGGCGATGATCGCTGTATCTTTTACAGCCTTGTCTACCTTCTCAAAAAGCTCGATTTTTGCATCTTTATTTTCTACTATGGTCTCTTGGATAAAGTCAGCATCGGCAATCGCTTCTTCTACAGTCAGCGCAAAGCTCACTCTTGCAAATGTTTCTTCAAGCTTACTTGCTTCCAGAAGGTCTTCTTCTACGAATGTCTGCAAACTCTTGTAGAGGGCTTCTTTTGCACCGTCGCGGGTCTTCTCGCTGCGTGTCCACATGGTGACTTCGTATCCACCCATAGCAAACATCTGTGCGATACCCGGCCCCATTGTACCTGCACCCAGAACCGCAATTTTTTTAATATCGTTTAGCGTCATTAGAACCTCCCTTGATTCGTGTTTTATAGAACAAGTGTCCCCATAAATAGGTCAGTAAAAACAATTATAAGGGACGATGAGGGCATCGTCCCCTATAACATTTAAAAATACTAGATAGCGCCTTCTTCCCAAGCAACGAGACGTACAAAACCACCGTCTGCCATTTCACAACGGAATGGGAATGCTGCAATCATCATGCGCTTGCCGGTAACTTGATCGACATCGCCGCCTGCATTTTCGATTGTGCATACACCATACTGCATGAACTTACGGTGACAGTATTCGTAATCCGGGAATTCAATTGCAGGATCTTTGCCGGTTGCTTCTTTGTACATCTTGTCAAGCCAAGGCATTTCTTGGCTGAGCGGATGATGCCAAAGCGGAGCATCGGTCGCACCCCATGTGCCTGTGATACCCTTGATTTTCTTCTCAAAGAGAAGCCAATCGCAAACTTCAGGACCCATGCCGGGATAGAAGTTAAAGTACTTGTCATTGTTTACACGCCAGAAACGGTGGAAACCTGTGTTTACAATAACCCAGTCATTTTCACGGATTTCAAGACCATCTTTTTTTGCTGCTTTTTCAAAGTCAGCAGGCTTAAGTTCTACCCAAATGTCGCCGAATTTCTTATGGTCGCCGCCTGCGGCATCCCATTTTGCATTGAATTCATCATAGAGATGAGTCATATCGAGGATAACGCCTGTACCAATACAGAATTCGAGCGGAATCTCATCAAGGCTGTAGCCATAACGTGCCTGATCTACTTCTTCAAGATGAAGAACATGGTTCGGTGCATCCATGTGTGTTGCTGCATGCAATGTGCCTGTGTAGGTCATTGTGCGCTTGTGGAATCTCTCAAGATACTGTCCGCGTGGGAACAAAAGGTCTTGACGAGGACCCGGGAAAGGCCATAGCGGGGTGTCTACTCCCCATGGATTTGACAAGTCATAGATTTTCGGCATCTTGGTCTTGTCCAGATAAAATTTGCTCTTGTCTAGCGGCATGTATGCCATAATTAGCTCCTCCTATAATTAAAAATATTTAATTTGCTACTTGCTGCCTAACAATCTAAACCTTAGAACCATACCAAAGTCAAGATGTTTTTGTTGGACTTTGCTACAAAATCGGTTATAATGTATGTATAATTCTTACAGAGCATGATTTTATGGGGGTGATTGGCTTGCGTTACAAGATTGGAGATGT
>WQVH01000093.1 GCA_009781695.1 Oscillospiraceae bacterium | reverse complement strand
GAATCAATCGTTAGAAGACAATATCAAGCGCATGTTCTTTAAACCGCAAGGCTTGCTTTTTGAAGAACCAAACAACCTCATGAAGCAGGAACTCAGAGAGCCAGCGCTCTACAACACCATAATCGGCGCAATTGCGACAGGCAGTTCGAAGCTCAATGAAATCGTGACGAAAATAGATGCTGATGACTTCGACTCGGCAAAATGCAATAAATACATCAAGGTGCTTATGGATTTGCATATCGTTAAGCGAGAAGTGCCGATTTTGGATAAACCGACCTCAAAAAAGAGCATTTACCGCCTCAATGACGACATGTTTCGCTTTTGGTACAGATTTGTTTACCCCAACCTTTCGCAAATCTCGTTAGATTATGGCGATACGGTATATACATACATCGCTGACCAAATCTCAGACTTTATGGGTGAAACATTCGAGAATATATGCCAGCAATACCTTTGGCGGGAAAATGTGGCGGGGCGATTGCCTTTCCAATTCAAGGACTGCGGCAGATGGTGGGGCAATAATCCAAAAGCAAAATCGGAACAGGAAATTGACATTTTGGCTTATGACCATAAGGGAAGCAAGGCGCTCTTTTGCGAATGCAAATGGACTAATGAGCAGGTTGACAGCCGCATTTTGGACAACTTGATGGACAAAGCATCCATGTTCAATTATGCAGAAAAATACTTTATCCTGTTTTCAAAATCGGGATTCAAGACAAGTCTTAAAAAACGTGCGAATGAGCATGTTGTTTTGGTGGACTTTAGGGAGATGTAGGGCAACACTGGCAAAACTCGCCGGGGATGGATTTTCACAATAACTTGAAGCGCAACGCTGCAAAATCGTAGTGACAAGGCTTGCCTTGGACAACATGATACGATGGAATTTGTATAAACACCTGCAATACAGCACGGTCATTCTGCGCGCCAGTCGCAGAATCCATGAGGTGAAGCATATCAAAAGTGGGGATTTTTCTCAATCCGATTGGGGGTATTTCTTATTATGTCATGCACATTATACAGAATCAGAAAAAACGAGGAGAGGACAAAATGGCTGAGAAAATTTTGAAAGGCAAGATAATTGCAAAGGATACAGAGATAACTGTTCTGTCAGTTGGATCTTCTGACGATTTCATTAGCTTGACCGACATAGCTCGATATAAAAATCCTCACGAGCCGAAAGACGTGGTATCTAACTGGATGCGTTTGCGAAACACAATAGAATATCTTGGTATTTGGGAGCAGTTGAACAACCCAAACTTTAAAGGGGTCGAATTCGACGCCTTTATGCATGAAGCAGGATCGAATGCCTTCACATTATCACCGCAGCGTTGGATAGAGTCTACAAACCCTGTTGGCATTTTGTCACGTTCTGGACGCGGCGGCGGAACTTTTGCGCATAAAGACATTGCTTTCAAATTTGCGGCATGGATTTCTGCTGAGTTTGAGCTGTATATCATAAAAGACTACCAGCGTCTCAAGACAGATGAAAACAGTCGCATCTCTCTTGGCTGGAATGTAAATCGGATTTTGGCAAAGGTCAATTACAAAATACACACCGATGCCATAAAGGAAAACCTTATACCGCCTGAGCTTACCCCGCAGCAAAAATCGTTTGTATATGCTAATGAAGCCGACTTGCTGAATGTTGTGCTTTTTGGAACATCTGCTTCACTGTGGCGAAAAACAAATCACCACGCATTAGTGGATACATCGTTGAAAATCGAGGTTGTAAAAGTTGTCGTATCTACATTTTCCAGATTTGCCAATACTTGGACGAACATTGCACGGGTCATGCCTACATGCGGACTGAATTGATTGTAGGCTGTGCCATGGAATAATTCGTTTTCCCACACTGTTCTCACGTAATGGTAGTACCATGCTGATTGTGATATGTCTGTAAATGGGAATTCGGCTACTTCTGCTAGTGGCATTTCTTCTTCGTATGTTTCATCTTCTTCCGTGGGTTGTGTTGGTGGTTGTGTGAAGCCACCTCCGCCGCCGCCTGTGCCGCCTTGCGGTCGTCTTGTTATTGTTACTACACCTATAATTTCGTCTACAATTTCACCATCTTCGGTAACAAACAATCTGACTTCAGGAACAGTCATTGATTCACCAACAATACTGAACATTTCTTTTCCGTAGAATACCTGAACATTTTGGAATGTTTTTTGACTTACAATGCTGCCATAGCTAGTAACGTCTTCAACAACATATGTCATCGTACCACAGCCGCTGCCTGTGATTTTGAAAGTGAATTCACCCTCTAAAGGCAAATAGAATACTTTTCCTCCAAACTCATAAACCCATGCCACAACTTCACCGTCAATACTCTCATCTACTATATTACCTACAATCCTTGCAGAAAGTACACCTGCGTTATTAAAAACATCAACATCAACAGAGCTGTTAAATCTTACGTTTCGCCATTGTCGCACCTCATAATTTGAGTTTGAAAGAAAAAACGCCATATATGCTGCGGTTGTATGAGGGTGTCCAAAGCCACGAGGTCTAACTCCTTGTCGGTGCGTTTGCGAGCCTCTGTGTGAGTCGTGTAGTTGCTTTTTGCGAAGCTCGTCTCTCAAGCGAATACACTGTGAACTGTAATAAAAGGGGGTACGGTATGCGCATTACCCACGCGCTCAGCCTTCGAATACCCAGCGAATCAGCGAGAGAATATCCGCAAGAACTATCCCTTTCGCATAAGCATAGCTCTTGGTATATCCTGCCCAAATCTTCGCAACTTCTGGACTGGCACCAATGTCCTGTAAATGCTTCTCGTATTGCGCTATGTGATGAGCACTGCCTCGCTCCTCCGCCTTGACCTGAAGCGCATGGAGCAACTCTGTCCGAGATAAAGTATCACGGTTTTCGGACAATAGCATATAAGCATCATAAAAGTCACGCCCACGAGTATTAGTCACATTCCGAGAAAGAATCGTCTCAATCTTCTCTGCAAGAATCGTATAAAGGTTGTACGCCATGACCGGAATCGTCCGTTCCTCAAACATCAGCTTATAGGAATACTCAATCTCCCCGGGAATCATCCTGTCGCCTGTCGTAATATCCAGTTTCATCCTAACAAAAATCGTGTGAAAGGATGCCTTGAGTGAAATGCGAAAGTCATCGTACTCGCTAACCTCTCGGATGTTTTGGATGTTCTCAATCTCAAGTGTAACACCATCCTCAACATCAATCGCAATAATTTCATCGATGATTTCTTTAAGTGTCTCATTGCTGACCGATAGCCCCTTCGCTGTTGCGTCCATGTCCATCGTACTCCGGCGATCAATTCCCACCATAGCCGCAATCAGAAAGCCGCCTTTGAGGATAAAATTTTCGCGGTATGCCGAGACGGACACACGCTCAAGCAAGCGCTCCATCATGTAGGTATACAAAAGTGCGTTGGAAGGCGTTCCAGTTTGCTTGGCTTTATTCTTGATCCAATCTTTTAGCTGTGTTGCGCTTGTGAATCTCATATCAGCACCTCCATGTATCTGTAAACCTCATCACGAATCTTGAGTGCGGTCGCATACTCCAATAGCTTTGCATTGTCTCGCTGCTCGCTTTTCAAATATCGCTTTAGTGCTGTAAGAACCAGATCACGGTCTAGTTTGTCGATGTACTTCAAGCAGTCACAAATGGTTCGCTCAACATCATAAGCGCTCACTTGCATCCCGAAAGGCGTTTTGATCTCGCAAGCACCAAGGGCCAATCGTTTTGGGCGATTGTAGAAAAAAAACATCGTGTTATCCGTCAAAAGCTTAGAATTCCAACCGGCAGGAATCGTCATCATTAGCCGAAGCGGATTGCGGTCACTGAGGTCATGCAAAAATAAAGCTGTCTCGTGTGAGAAAATACCTTTCGGCACGCGGTGTTGTGCCACAAAGAAAGAGTCGGAAAAAATACCTGCCTCGGTATATAGTCCATGCGCTACACGCTCAATAATCCCGCGCTCTGCCATACGTTGCAAGACTTTGTTCTCAATATCATTTTGCTTGGCTTCTTTTGAAGAGAGGTAGCCATTATTTTGTTTCATGAGTGCTAAGACTTTTTCAGCGTTGTCCATCCTGACACCTCCGCCCTATCCATTGCATCCTTTTTGATCGTATTTATTATAAAATATACGAACGAAAAAGTCAATTAGCTGACATGTTGCTTTCGTTGCAAAGGGACTCCCAGATGTACAGATGATTAACATTTCTGCTGATTTTCTGCTAATTGCTACGCTATCAGCGGAAGCTATCCCCCTACCGCCTCAAACTGGCTTGTATCTTCTTTAGGTTCCCATTGGCCTTTGCCGTTTGCAGCAAATCAATAACAATCGCGCCCAAAATGACCAGCGCATACATTCCTGTAAAGGTTAT
>WQVH01000092.1 GCA_009781695.1 Oscillospiraceae bacterium | reverse complement strand
TGGTGGGCCTTCACGGACTCGAACCGCGGACCGTCCGGTTATGAGCCGGATGCTCTAACCAACTGAGCTAAAGGCCCTCAAGAACCCTTGAGGGGGCATCAATTTCTTACTGATTCATATGCGGAGCATCCGATTTTCACATCATTGGAGCATCCGATTCGGACATATTTTTATTTTATTAAGAAACTTTTGTAATGATACTATATCCTTAAATTCTTGTCAAGGTTTTGCAAAGCTTTTTGTTTAGCATAATGACCAACAAAGTTTACAACACTTACCTATACTATGTTTTGCATTCAAAAACACACTAAAAAGGTTGCGCTGAATAATTTTTTACACGTCTTGACAAAAGTGGGGAAAGAGATTATATTATATTTAACTAACTAACGTTAGTTAAATATAATTAATACTACACTATCCCTCGTGTAGAGATGTTTCCAAAGTGCATGCTCATAAAAACATTGCTTTGCAAAATTTAAAATGAATGGAAGGGAATGTTAGTGTATGGAAAAAACCCTTTTTGTCGTTGATGACAGTGATTTCTTTTTGTCCCAAGTAAGTGGGGCTTTAAAAGACAAATACAATGTCGTAACCATGTCCTCATGTCAAAAAATGCTCTCCTTGTTAAAAAAGATCACTCCTCACCTTATTTTGCTGGACATTGAAATGCCGGAAATTAATGGATTTGACACATTAGCACAATTGAAGGCCAATGAAAATTATGCACATATTCCTGTCATTTTTTTAACAGGAGCACGAGATGTTCATATCGAATCTAAAGGATTTGAAATGGGCGTTGTCGATTTTATCAAAAAGCCTTTCACCCCATCGGTGCTGATTAATCGTGTTAAATTACACATCACCGTGAGTGAATTAATCCGCAAGCAGACCGCACAGTTAAAGCATACCAATAAGCAATTGGAGCGATCTCACAAGAACATGGTACTGGTCTTGGCCAGCGCTGTTGAAAGCCGCGACCATTGTACAGGCGGTCATATAGAACGCACCACACAATATGTCTCAGTGATGATCCATGAAATGATTAAGCGCGGCGTATATGCTGACGAATTAACGAAATGGGATTTGGAAAAAGTGCTCATCAGCTCACTCTTACACGATGTGGGAAAGTTAGGCGTTTCTGACATTGTATTAAACAAGCCGGATCAACTGACACCTGAAGAAGTGGAGAGTGTAAAAAGCCATACTTCCAAAGGCGAGCGACTAATCAGTAAAGTCATCTCTCTTGCCGAAGAAGATGAAGACGATGCGTTTTTACATAATGCGAGATTATTTGCCGCATATCATCACGAAAACTGGGACGGCACAGGCTACCCACATGGACTCAAGGGAGAAGAAATTCCATTGCATGGGCGCATCTTGTCCATCGTAGACGTATACGATGCCCTGATTACCGAACGACCTTATAAAAAAGCTTTTACACATGAAAGAGCTACGGAAATAATCATGGAAGATGTCGGGAAGCGCTACGATCCTCAGATTGCAGAAGTTTTTTTCGCTGTGCAGGATCAATTTAAGACTGAGGTAGTGTAGAGATGAGTTGAAACGCAAAGGAGGATCTTTTTCATATGAAAGACAATCATTCTAATCTTTTAAGCCATCATAGCGATTTGAGCGAAATAAGAGCACTCATAGAAAAAGAGCGCGAAACCTTTGAATTGACTCAAACGATACTTGACTTTGCTCCTTTTGTCATATGTCTATGGGATGACAATTACAATGTTCTGAGTGCCAGCAAACATGCTGAGCAAATGTTCGAGATCAGCGATAAGCAAATATTTGTCGACCGATTTTTTGACTTTTCACCCGAATATCAGCCCTGCAATACACCCACTCGGGAAAAAATCGTCCAAAATCTTGACAAAGCGTACAACGATGGGTTTTCTCGCGGCGAGTGGCTGCATATCACCTCATCGGGTGAACCATTGCTTACAGAAATTTTTAATATTCGTTGTACAGCTAAAGACAAGAACGTACTCGTGACTTTCACCAGAGACTTGCGTGAGGTAAAAGATGCGGAGGAGGAGAGCCGGGCAAAAAGTCGATTTTTAGCCCATGTGAGCCATGAAATCCGCACACCCATGAATGATATTCTGGGCATTTCTGAAATCCAGTTACATCATAACCACTCAGAAGAGATCGCAGAGGCTTTTTTGCGCATCCGTAATTCATCACTTTTATTGCTCTCAATCATCAACAATCTGCTTGATATTTCAAAAGTAGAGGCAGGTAAGATGGACATGGTGTTTAGACCATACAAAGTGTCTACATTGATTATAGATATTGCGCAACTGAATCTTACGTACATCGGTAGCAAACAGCTTGAATTTTCGTTAGAGATTGATCCCAATCTGCCGCTTACGCTTATTGGAGATGAGTTTCGCCTCAAGCAGATTTTTAACAACATTTTATCTAATGCTTTTAAATATACCGATAAGGGCACAGTGATCATGTCGTTTCGCCTCGATACACAGATGCCTGAAGAGATTATCAAAAATTTTGACAGCTCAGTGCTCAATCAGTACGACGTATGCTTGACTGTCAGTGTTATCGACACCGGCAGAGGCATCAATGAGCATCAAATATCACGGCTATTCAACGAAGAGTACCTTCGCTTTCACGATAAAGGTAACTACGCTATAGAAGGCATAGGACTAGGCATGACGATTACTTACCGATTAGTCCGAATGATGTATGGTCATATTGAAGTAGAAAGTACGCCGGGCGTAGGCACAAGATTCACTGTCCGTATACCTCAAAAGTCAACAGGCGGAAATATACTGGGAGAGGAGGCGGCAGCGAAATTACAGGGTTTTGAAATCCCTGAGATCTACTTAAAGAAAACGACGGCCTTTGCACGTGAGCCTATGCCCTATGGACATGTGTTGATCGTAGATGATGTGGAGTCAAATTTGTATGTAGCCAGAGGGCTGTTATTACCCTATGGCCTTACGATAGAAACTGCCGGAAGCGGGATTGAGACCATTCATAAGATCAAATCCGGGGCTACATATGACATTATATTTATGGATCATATGATGCCGGATATCGACGGCATTGAAACTTTAAAAATCTTGCGTGAAATGGGTTATGATCGACCTATTGTCGCACTGACAGCCAACGCACTGGTAGGTTATGATGAAGTGTTTATCAGAAATGGATTTTCCGGCTTTATTTCCAAACCTATTGACATACGACTTCTCAACTCCTGCCTCAATCGCTTTATTCGAGATAAGCAGCCCCCGGAGGCCATTGAAGCAGCCCGGTCTGCTGCCGGATTAAAACACAAAGAAGATCACGTCCCAAAGGCCACTGATGAGTCTAAAGCGCCCTTTTTGCGAGACGCACATAAGGCCATGGCCGTGCTAAATGCCATTATGAGTCAGCAGTCCATTGATGATTCCTCGTTAAAATCATATTCTATCCACACGCATTCTATAAAAAGCGCTCTGATGAATATTGGCGAGGCGGAGCTTTCCGATATGGCGCACACGCTAGAGCAAGCTGGGCGAAAAGCAGATCTCGAAACCATTGAGCACCAAACACCGTCTTTTTTAACCCGCCTTCTGGCCGTTATCGAAGCGCTGACATCAGATGATGCAAAAGAAGATGTCGCAGCTGATAATGATTTGGATTTCTTATATGCGCAATTGCAAGTCATCCAAACTGCTTGTGAAACGTACAATAAAAGAAGCGCAGATAATGCTATAGATATGCTAAGTCAAAAGCCACGTTCTAAACAGACAAGACAACTGCTCGATGGCGTTGCGCTCCACTTACTGCATGGCGATTTTGAAGATGCTGCCGGGCTTTTGAAACAAGGCATATCTGATATCCATCTCAAACTACATACATAGATAGAGTCCATGGAAATGTACTGTATCACGCACAGAAAAAACGCTTGATTTCTCAAGCGTCTTCTCGTGGCTCCCCAAGTTGGACTCGAACCAACGACCCTGCGGTTAACAGCCGCATGCTCTACCGGCTGAGCTATTGAGGAATATATGAGCCTAATATAATTAGGCTCAATTGTGTTGGCGAATACCTATCTTCCCGGGCCGTCTCCAGCCAAGTATTGTCGGCACTAATGAGCTTAACTTCCGTGTTCGGAATGGGAACGGGTGAAACCTCATCGTAATCAACACCAACTTATATCAAGCTGATTTTAACCAGCATGGTACAACATATAGGTTAATTTGTCAAGAGTATTATATAAAAGGTCAGCACAAACTCTTCAGTTTACACAGACCACCGTAAACAGTGGTGACCCGTAGGGGACTCGAACCCCTGTTGCCGGCGTGAGAGGCCGGAGTCTTAACCGCTTGACCAACGGGCCATCTGGTACACCTTCAGGGACTCGAACCCTGGACACCCTGATTAAGAG
>WQVH01000091.1 GCA_009781695.1 Oscillospiraceae bacterium | reverse complement strand
TCTCTGAGTCTGATATCATTCCAGAGTGGATAAGCATCAACCATGCCAAAGTTTAGGTAAATCGTTGTACCTAGCGATCTCAGCATCGGTTGGACATTTTCCGCACCGTGATTGAGCAATCTGGAATAACTGGCTGAGTCCAAATGGGCTATATGCACATTGCCCAGCTCAAGCTCCATAGCCAATGTTGATTGGTCAGGAATAAATCTAATAATCCATTCATCAATGTAGTATTCACTGATATCTGTACGCCAATACTCATCTCTAAGTCTCAGAACAATACGATCATCAGGTATATGCTGATATACAAAGTACGGCCCGCTGCCCACCGGGAATAACCATGCTTCATCATCCCATTGTACAGATTCTGACCACTCTTCGTTGATGAGATAAACTATGGTTCTCATGATGGTCGGCCAAGGTCTTTCAAACCTCATTTGCATGGTAAATTCATCGAGCACTTTGGTTTCTTCCCATATGATTGGGAATGCCGCAAATGTAGGCGCACCACGCCCCGGCACACTGGTGTAACTGTATAGCAAGTCGCGAGACGTTGCATGAGCACCATTACTAAAGTAAATGTCATCCCTCATGGTCATGATCAGCGTTGTGCCCTCGTCTTCCCAACGCCAGTCTTCCAAAATCCATGAAAACACTTCGCCTGTCGCAAGGTCAGGTCTGAACACTACATCGAAAACACCGTCTGATGCTGCATGGTTTTCAGGCGGTGACATGCCGGCATATAATCTGCCGAGCATACTAAACACACCGATTGTGCGTGATGCAAATGCATCAGGATCGCTCACTACGCCGCCACCTGCGGGGGTTCCTGTGCCTGCGCCTGAACCTGCCCCCGCACCTGTCTCTGCGCCGCCGGGCGAAGTTCCGGTTTCCGCCGGGCCGCATCCAATAGCCAAACCGGCTGCCATAGCCAGTACTAATGCTACACATATAAGCCGCATAAATCTTTTCATTTTTTTGATATCCTTTCTTCTTGTCATCACTTTTTTCATCGATTATTATTGCTTTCTTAGATAGTACGCACCATTTTAAGAAACCAATTCAGACACCCCCCTTTTGTCCACCGCATTGAATCATTGCCCAAATGCTGACAGTTTTTTACTTTGCTCTGCGAAAATCCTGTACATAAGCTGACGGGAGTCGATTACACAGAAATTTTCGCATAATCTTCTTCAAAATGACCTACAACCACAGGCTTCTTTTGCTCAAGCATCAATTTCCCTTTTGCATATACAGTATCCACTTCAAGGTCTTCATCAAGCAGAAGCACATCGGCATCTTTGCCCGCTTCCAGGCTTCCTTTTCTATCTGAAATCCCAAGTCTCTGAGCCGCATTAATGCTCACAATCGGAAGTATATCCTCCAAGTTCACCCTATCACGCATGACTGCTTTTTTAATTTCAATAGCAATAGCATTGGCGGGTGAAAGCATGAACCGCTCTATAACTCCGTTTTCATTCTTGATGGGCTGAACTGCATTTCCATCAGAGCTCATCGTGATATTTTCGAGTGGAATATTTGCTTCAAGCAACCGATTGAGTGCAGATGCCGGATATATCGTTTCCGGAATACCATTGTCGGGCGTATAAAGCGCAGTAATATCCAAAGATGCCCCTGCTAAACCGGCTTCAATTGACATTTGCAAAACATGCTCCGTGCGGTTGACATGCGTTGTCATCAGCATCGATGCAGGCAAACCCATACCGACCAATACATCCACGATTTCCTTTACACTGCCGCCCGTTTCTCCGAGGTGTGCATGAAGCAGACCGGGCTTGCCGCCCATACGACCGCCGAGCCATACTTTGCTCGCAAGCTCTTTAATCATATCCATCGTTGGGTGACTCCCAAGCGAATCAAACAATGCAATCTCACCTACACCAACAATTTTCTCTATGAGTGAAAGGTCACTGACAATCGAATCCATGAGCGTCACTACCGGGAACTGATATCCTCCGGTATACATCAGTGTAGTGATTCCTTGCAGTTCCAATGCATTTAATGTCATCAAAAGATGTCTTAAGCTAAAACTTATCGTATTGATACCCAATGTGCCTACAACTGTAGTCACTCCGGCTTTGGCCAAAGTCGATACATCAATCTCATGACTTCTTGAATTGGGGCCATGACCGCCGCCTGCACCCAAAAGATGCATATGGCAATCTATATATCCCGGAGTAACTATCTTTCCGGACGCATCAATCACTTGAGTTTCAATTCCTTGAGGCGGTGTTAAGCACTCGGCAACTGCAAGTATTTGCTTGCCGCCTAAAAGCATGTCACATATCCCCAGCTTTTGGGGTGCATACACCTGTCCGCCTTTGATTAGCGTTAGCATGATTAAACCATCACCTCTCACCCACCATAATTTCTGAAAGCTTTATCATCCGTCCGGGCAAACACGAATCCGCTAGACTTTTCTGTCCACTGCCTTGAAAAGTCTGTTGTAAGCCACCGGTGTTTCAATCTTTAAGAGATATGCCGCATTCCCACCTAAAATTAGGTTCAAATCATCCTGCGGAATATTCAATCTTCCAAGCTCCCTTAATGACCAACCCCACACGTCCGGCTGTAGCTTTGATTGGTCGTCATAAATATTCGTAGAATTATATGTCGTGGGCACTTCACCCGGCATCCATTGCTGTGTGAGGTTATTCTGACCCCACCCTGTGCCCCAGACCAGTTTCTTAGCACCAATGTTTGGATCCAACAGTGGCTTTTCATACAATTCTGCCCACCACTGACCTGTTTCCAGAAAAACATTATCATGTGACGCTGCCACATTGAGACATTTCTCATAATCATCCATATAATAACCACTGGATTCTATGCCTCCATGACTCATGATTATCGGAACATCCGGATAAAGTGCCGCCACCTCATGACAGAGCAGCGGATTGCCGTTGTCGCACATTTCGGCATGTGCTCTGGATCTTGCCATATCCAGCCAAGTTGCACCAATCGGTATACCTGTATGGTAACTGACAGGGCATTTATGCTTTCTGGCCACTTCCATGATTTCGCAAATTTGATCCAAGCGTTCATCCCAGGAAATTAGTGCTTTCTTTGGCGTGCGGTCTCTCGCCATACCCTCACCGATGCCTCTATAATGCCCGGAAGATAACAAACCATCAATTTCTTTTGCCGCGTTTTTTATCGTCCATTTAATCTCCCCGGTTTGAGATTTTTCCTGTGTTCCTGCATCGTTGCAAAATGCAACAAATCTGTCAGGATGCTTCTGAACCATTTGCGCATTAAACTCATTGCTGTAGCCGACGGAGCTCTTTAATACGCACATATTTACGCCGTACTTATCCATATGATAGAGCATCATCTCTGAATTATCGATGTTTTCTTCTTGCGGTCTTTGTGCATAAGACTGCGTATCCATCATAAAAATTCCTTTTGCCAGACCCATGACTTGTCCCCTTTCAGCGCATTATTTGCGCAATTTCATCAGCATTAAGCTCTTTCAAACCCTCTGTCCACTTTCTTAAACATACGGTTATATGGAAGCGGTAAATCAATCTTATACAGCCAAGCTGCGTTGCCTCCAAAAATCAGATTCAAATCATCTTGCGGAATATTCATTCTGCCTAGCTCACGTAATGACCAACCCCATACATCCGGCGAAAAATCAATCGGGCCGACATCAAGCTGCGCAACATTATATGTTTCAGGAATCTGACCCGGCATCCACGTTTGATAGTTGTTCCTTTGCCCCCAAGCACAACCCCACACCAGTTTCTTCGCACCGATGTTCGGATCTTTCAGGGGCTTGTCATACAACTCTGCCCACCACATGCCGGTCTCAAGAAATACATTTTTATGAGAAGCTGCCACATTGAGACATTTTTCATAGTCATCCATATAATACCCGCTGGCTTCGACACCGCCATGTGCAAGTATGATGGGCACATCAGGATAAAGTGCTGCCACTTCATGGCAAAGTAGCGGATTACCATTGTCACACATTTCGGCATGAGCTCTGGATCTTGCCATATCCAGCCATTTTGCGCCGATGGGCAGACCGGTGTGGTAAATCATGGGTGTCTTATACTTACGCCCAAGCTCAAAAAGGTGGCAAATCTGATCCAAACGTTCTTCCCAGGATACGAGCTTTTTCTTGGGTGTCCGATCTCTGGCCAGCCCCTCACCGATACCGTGAAATTGACCCGTTGCCATCCATTCGTCGATTTCCTTTGCAGCATCCTTAATACTCCAAGGTTTCTCACCGGTTTGAGATTTCTTTTGAGTCATTTCATCATTGCATACGGCAATGAACTTGTCCGGATGTTTTTTTACGATATCGGCATTGTCTTGATTACTCATACCGACCGTGGCTTTGAGCACGCACCTATCAATCCCGCGCCGCTCCATGTGATACAGCAGTAC
>WQVH01000090.1 GCA_009781695.1 Oscillospiraceae bacterium | reverse complement strand
CTTGTCCGAGCTTGAAGATGCCGTAAATATCGCCAAAGAAGCAAATCAAGCCAAGTCATCCTTCCTTGCCAACATGAGCCACGAAATGCGCACACCGCTCAATGTAATCATAGGACTTACAGACTTGCACTTTGACACAGAAAATCTGCCTCCGGAAATCCAAAACGACATAAAGAAAATCAACAGTGCAGGCAATACTTTACTGTCCATCGTCAACGATGTTTTGGATATTTCCAAAATCGAAGCCGGTAAGCTTGAATTGATACCGGTGCAATATGAAACGGCCAGCTTTTTCAACGACATCATCACACTGAACATGATCCGCATAGAAAGCAAACCCATCGACTTCATTATAGACATCGACGAAAACACACCGGAACTCATCTGCGGTGATGAACTGCGCTTAAAGCAGCTTTACAACAATCTGCTTTCTAACGCTTTTAAATATACACGCGAAGGCAGTGTGACCCTCCGAGTAAGTTGCGAACGTGCAGATGATGACTTATGGATGAGTGTCTCTGTGAGCGATACCGGAATCGGCATCAAGCCGGATGATTTGAAAAAGCTATTTTCAGAGTATAACCAAGTAGATACGAAAGCCAACCGAAAAATCGAAGGCACGGGGCTGGGTTTGGCCATAACAAAAAAAATAGTCAACCTGATGGATGGTCAAATCTCTGTAGAAAGCGAATATGGCAAAGGCACAACTTTCTATATGAAAGTAAAGCAAGGCTTTGTCAGCGACAAACCACTGAGCAAAGAAGTATTAGAGAACCTGCGCAGATTCCGCTACACAGACACAAGGAAACATGTATCAGCAAAAATTGTGCGAGAAGATATGAGCTACGCAAGAGTGCTGATTGTAGACGATGTGCAAACAAACCTAGACGTTGCCTCAGGCATGATGAAAAAATATAGGCTGCAAGTAGACTGTGTTACCAGCGGTCAAGCCGCTATTGACAAAATCAAGCGACAAGAACCTATGTACAACGCCATTTTCATGGATCATATGATGCCTGAAATGGACGGCATTGAAACCACCAAAAGAATCCGTGCGCTTGATTCTGAATATGCAAAAAAAGTAATCATCATTTCTCTGACCGCAAATGCCATTGCCGGAAGCGAGCAGATGTTCCTCGACAGCGGTTTTCAAGCGTTCTTATCCAAACCCATCGACATGATGAAGCTCGATATGATTCTCAAACAATGGGTCAGGGACAAAACCAAAGAAGCACAAATACCCACAGACTCCCCCGCACCTGAATCCGGATACAAACCTGAGTCAAACCACACTCATGATGACATCCATATTCCGGGGATAAATACGTCAAAAGCGCTGGCTCTTTATGGCAACGATTCTGAACTGCTGATTTCTGTAATCGAATCTTATGCCACAAATACCCCCGCACTCATAGAGCGCCTGCGTCTTGTGACACAGGAAAATCTACCGTCGTATGCAATCCATGTGCACGGCTTAAAAGGCGCAAGTGGCAATATCGGTGCAGAAATTGTGCGGGAAAAGGCTGCACACTTGGAGATGCTTTCCAAAGCCGGAGACCTGGAAGGGGTTTTGGCAGAAAATGATGCGCTTCTTGAAGATGCGCAAGCACTTGTTGCCAATATCAATACATGGTTAAATGCACAATGCAGCATAAGCAGGACACAGTTACCCTCACCGGACTTGAAGTTACTAAAAACCTTGCGTCATTGCTGTGAACAATTCGATATGAGCGGCGTTGATGCTTGCATGGAACAACTCCAACGCTTCTGTTATGAAAAGGATGGTTATTTGATACAATGGCTACAGGAAAAGATTGACGTATCGGACTTTGATGCAGTATCCGAGAGGATTCGCGCGTATGAGGAGGAGTCAAAATGAACAAGCCAATGAAAATTATCGCAGTGGACGATAATTTAACCAACTTATCCGTCTTAAAAAATGTACTCAAGCCACTTTATGAAACATATCCTGTTTCGTCCGCAGCCAAGATGTTTGACTTACTGGAAAGAATAAAACCTGACCTGATCTTGCTCGATGTAGAAATGCCTGAACTCAACGGACATGAGGCCATGCGTCTGCTAAAGAGTAATCCCGCACATAAAGACATCCCGGTTATTTTCCTTACTGCGCTGGTCGATGAACAGGACGAAATGACAGGACTCGAACTCGGTGCTGTGGATTACATTTACAAGCCATTTGTCGCCCCGCTGCTTTTGCGTCGCATTGAAACGCATCTGTCTTTGGCTGATACCAAAAGAGAACTGCAAGAGCTCAACACCAGCATCCAAAAGAAACTCATCGGAAAGATCGTAGAGGTTACAGAGCTGCAGAATGCCATTTTGGACATTGTCGCAGACATGGTTGAAAATCGCGATGAAACCACCGGAGGACACATACATCGGATCAAAAAATACCTCAATTGCATGATCGAGGCACTGGTGGACGCAGGCATTTATAGCGATGAAATTTGTGCTTGGAATATGGACTTTTTGCTGCCATCTTCGCAGCTTCATGATGTCGGAAAAATCGCCATCAGTGACAGTATCTTAAATAAGCCCGGTAAGCTTACGGACGAAGAATTTGAAATCATGAAGACGCATAGCCAAATCGGTGCGGATGCCATTGGGCGAATGGAAAAAAACACAAAGGATAGCAGCTTTTTAAAGTATGCCAAAATATTCGCAAGCACCCATCACGAAAGATGGGATGGTAAGGGCTATCCCAATGGACTCAGCGGAACGAACATCCCGCTTGAGGGACGGCTGATGGCCGTAGCCGATGTATATGATGCACTGGTTTCTGTACGTCCATATAAGGAAGCGATGTCGCATGAGCAGGCCGTCAAGATTATTCTCTCCGGCGGCGGCACGCAGTTTGACCCACAGCTGACACAAATCTTCGGCAATATTGTGTCAGATCAATTTGCCGAAATTGCAACGATATCCGAATCCGTTTAAGCAATATTTACACAATCGTATAGTCTGCGATGTCCTCATCGCACCGCTAAACCTCAACTTTAGCTCCCCCGCAAGAAAATCGGCAGCGTAGCTGACTGAGGACAATCAATCCTTTCAATTTTAGCTCCCTTGCGAGGGAGCTGGCAGCGTAGCTGACTGAGGGAGTAAAAACAAAATAAGTTAGAGCAGATGGGTGATTTTACATGAATATTTTTCAATTTATTACAACCAAGGCCAAGCGAGAGGGGTTTAAAAGAGACGACCTTGCAAAAATGATCAATGTGAGTAAAACCACAATGCATAGATATGTCCACGGCGAGCTGATCATAACGCCTGAAAGAGCGCAAGCGCTCGCCAAAGTGTTAAACCTAAGTAAAAAAGAAAAGGTTGAACTCCATAATTTAATTACATATTCCATTCCGCATAGAGCGATGCAAAAAACCTATAAAGAAATGCAAAAAGCCTATGCAGCAATGGATACTCTGATTTTTGGCGAGGATGAAATCAGGCCTGTAGCACCATTTCATGAGGTTTTGTTTTTATCGGCAGATCGGGTTATCTTAACTGCAAACAAGATGCTTGATCGATTCCTGTTGCACTGCTCGGAAGAAAATTTTGAATGCACAGTCAGAATAATCCACGGTATATCAGAAGTATATATTTCCCGGCTTGCGGATTTGGCAGAGATATTATTCGCTCGCGTTCCACATGCAATTATTGAGCATCTCATACCGATGACATTAAAGGACTCTGCCAGAACCATAAACCTGCTTACAGCAACACTGCCGCTTTTGAAGCATCCTAATTACCTTCTGTTTTATTCCAAAAATGATCAGCCGGACGGTATCAACAGTATGTTCAACAGTATGATTTATGTCAGCACGTCATATGAAAAAAATGGCCGCCGAAGACATGAAAACTTCTTGATGTCATTTCCAAAGCACTCCAGAGCTGTCTGTCATATGTCCAGCGACCCTCTGCTGCATGAAATGATAACCAACGAATACTTTGACGTGCGTCTTGATTACGAGAGCGCTTTTCATGAGTTTAGAAATGTCGGTGTGGGCGAGGAATTTCTCATTGAGCTGGAGCAAAATCATGATGTTTCTTTGTTAAAGCCAAACCCATGTTACAGTCATATTCCTGCCGAGGCTTACGACAACCTTATGAGCCGAATGGATTTAAAGTCCAAAAGAGAAATGGCTTTGGGCATCGCCGGAACTTCCGTACCGGACGAGGATGTAGATGACACCATAGCGTGGATGATGGATTCAGTGAAAACAAGAGTTGCTACATCCCACACGAAAAAACAATCGGCTGTTTGCTCAAAGTCCGGATTACGGGAGTTTGCACAAACAGGGCGGCTCACAGATCACGCCGCTTGGCTGCCTCCTTTCAATAAAAAAGAAATCCAGATGTGTCTTGAATCTATTCGTGACCGTAATCGCAACAAGAAAGACCCATTCACCTTATACATCACAGAAAAAGACATACTGGATAATGGCTATCTTTTTTGTGCTTGTAAGGGCGACGGTTTGTTTATCGAATATAACAATGAGGGCAATCATGTTTATCCAAACAAGAATTTATATATAAAGAACAAGGTGGTCGCCGATGTGG
>WQVH01000089.1 GCA_009781695.1 Oscillospiraceae bacterium | reverse complement strand
GTCCACCTCGACAAGCTCATGCTCCGTCAATCTGCCAGCTTTAGCGTCTGCTATTGCCTTTCTGAGCCTTATCATGTTCGCTTCCGAGTAGAACGGGTCTGGGTCAGCCGTTACTTCAAACGGGATTCGCCTTTCCTTGCTCACCTTTGTTGCAAAAATAGTAAAAGCAGTCGTCATGCTCATGCCCATATCTCTACAGGCTTGCTCCATGCCCTTTTTTAAATCCTCGTCCATGCGGAAATTCACCATAGCTTGAGACATAATACTCACTCCTCTCAGAGTAATCATATCACAATCGTAAAGAAAATGTCAATGATATGCTTTACAAAATTGCCGGAATCCATTCTCCGAAATTCTCGGTGAATTAACGCTCTGCCTATCAGCAGTCGTATTCTGTTAAGCCATATTAATCTCGGTTGAGTCTCCGGCGAGTTTTGCCAGTGTTAGACCCCACACATTCTCAATATTACGAACTTACGAGTTCCGAACTCGTAAGTATATTATGTCAATTTCTACGATACCATCAAAAGCTTTGTATTGTGCTGCACGCTATCTCCCATCGCCCGCACTGAGGGCTTCGTTAAAGGTCACGCAGCGCTTCGCTCACCGGACTTAGAATGAGCTGTCTTTGCACATCTGCGTCTATTTGCTCGCATTCCAAGTAGCTATCTGCAATTTTATAGACATTTGAAGCGACAGGTATACATTTGTCATAATTAAAAATGACAATATTAATTCTCGGATAAAATCCCCCTGCATCAATATCAGATGTCTCTATATCATCAAGAACTCCTGTATATAAAGAGCTTTTGAAAGAAATTCCATCATATCCAAGGTTTTTTGCGTATTCGGCAATATACTGTGTGGGGATATAGTCGAGCATATCATCGCTGTTTGCAATCGGTTTTGAAAACAATTCGGACAGGTCTTCAAATAGATTTTTCTTTGTGGCAACAATTTTTCTGGTATGTTTCTGCATGGTAAAATCGAGCAATTTTAATTCATCTTGCACCTTAATTGTTGCAACACTTACCTCCGCCCCAAATCGAGGTCTTACTTCAATAATTGAAATGTACCTATGAGCTGAGCAATATAGATAAGGGATATAGCGATAGTTCGCTCTCATGTCGGACGTTTTTTCTCGTGGAGGAACAAAGCTATCTTTCGATCCATAACCGAAAAATCCTTTTTCTTTGTTTGTGTGCTTCCGATCACTGATTATTCTGCTGCGGAACAATTCTGTGCCTTTTTCAAGGTAAATTTCCGGGTTTGTACTCGTATCTTCGAGCAAAGAAAGCACCCTATTATCTTGAGGATTCCTATTGACATACTGGATTTCCCTAATAAATTCCCTCAGTTTATTCGACTTCATATTTCATCACACCTCATTTAAGCAGCCAATCAACCAGATTTACTTTCTGTATGCCATCGTAGTCCGCTGTGCCGAACATCTCGTCAAGTGTGAGCAGGTATTTGGGATAATTATCAGCAATTTTACGAAGTGAGGCCAATTCTCGCTTTAACACGCTCTCGTCCAGCGTCGTGGCCGCTACTTGATAATATATTGTGCTGTCGGAGCTCATTGCAACAAAATCCACCTCTGCGCCGTTGAATTGTCCTACATAAACATCGTAACCACGCCGTTTGAGTTCCAGAAACACAATGTTTTCAAGGATATGCCCGATGTCGCTGTCTTTGCCGCGTACAAGCAAATTCCTGAGTGCCATGTCTACGCAATAATATTTATTCTGTGTGGAAAGAAATCCTTTACCTTTGATATTATAGCGTGTGGCTTCATAAATGATAAGGCTATCACACAGCCCTTTGATATACTTGTCCACCGTCTTCTGGTCAACACCTTTGCCGGCTGACTTCATTGTGTTGGATATCTTGGTGGGTGAAACAATACTGCCTATATTGTGGAATATGAATTTTGCAACGTTCTCTAAACTTGTCACATCAGAGATTTTCAGGCGTTTTACAATATCTTTGAGTAGCACCGTATTGTACAAATCACGCAGATATTCTTTTGCTTCCCGCTCATGTTGTGCAAACTTCAATGTATATGGAAATGATCCAATCCTTATGTAGTTGGTTAATAGTTCAGTTTTTGATGCGCCCTTGTCAAATCCTGAGCAAAATTCTTTGAAAGACAAAGGGAGCATTTTCAACTCCACATACCGCCCTGAAATGAGTGTTGCAAATTCGCCTGATAAGAAGTATGCATTGGATCCGGTGATATAAACATCACAGTTCTTTTTCAGAAACAGGCTGTCAACCGCTTTTTCAAACGCTTCAACATGCTGTATCTCATCAAGAAAGATATAGTTCATTTTGTCCGGTATCAGGAGGCTTTTTATATAGTCATAGAGTGTGCGGTAATGAGTGAGGTGCTCGTAGTCAATGTCCTCGAAGTTGATGGCGATTATTTGTGCAATTTCAACGCCATTTTGTATTAAGTAATCGCGGTAAATCTCAAACATGGTGGATTTGCCGCAGCGCCGGACTCCGGACACAACTTTTATTATTTGTTGTTCTTTCCAGCGAACGAGCCAGTCTAAGTATTCTTTGCGCTTAATGATTTTCATGTAAGCCACCTCTTGCGTTTGATGCATACACTATATTCCTAATTTACGCAAAAGTCAACGCGAATTAGGAATGCAATCCTAACTTGCGTCATGTGTCAAAGATAATTCGAGTATAAAAATTTTTGAAGAAGTCGTGCAAATAACGCTTTCAAAAGCAAAGTTTTTGAAGAGGTCGTGCAAATAAATATCCGTTCCGCCTCCAAACCACCGCTCCCTTTACAGATGCTTCACCATGATAAAATCATCATGCCCTGCATGGTCTTTCTTTTCATCCGTCACCACATAGCCTAGTCGTTTATAAAAGCGCACGGCAGGGTTGTTTTGCTGCACTGATAAAGATGTGCGGGCATAGCCGCGTTTTTGCAATAACGCAAACAGGCTATTCATCAAATCCGAGCCGATGCCCTGCCCCCGATATTCGGGCAGCATCGATATGGCGAGTTCGGGCGTTTTCTCATCAATGTTGCCGTAGGCGGGTATCATGCGCGCCCATGCTGCACCGACCAGTTGATCATCAATTTCGGCCACCACACCGCAATCGCCTTTGCCGCCGAAGTCTTTAACATAGACGTAAATTTCCGGCTGATAAATTATTTCATAATCGGGATATGCTTCACCATCCGGGATGAAAATGGCGTGGTATAGAAAATCATCCAGTTTGGGATAATCTGTTGGGGTTATCTCTCTAATCGTGTGTTTTGGCATCTTTATAAAACCCCCTTGAGCTGACGGTATATATCTACTTTAATTTTCAGCAGCACAAATACATCACCCAAATCCTGTTCGGTGCTTGCATAAACGAAAAAGGAATGCCCCATTACACCCAACGCTTTCATCATTTAATGACCAATCCGACGTTCTTTAATGAAGCGTTCAATATCATCAACAATATATTGATCACCAAATGTATGCAGCACATCATAAAACGAGCCAATGTAATCCATCACGCCGTATTGTTTGAATAGATTGAATGTATCTTTTCCGCTCATATTGTGTTTGTATTTATAGCGCTCAAGGCAAAACGCTTTGAATTTAACTATTTCCGGCATGTTTCATTAGCCTTTCTTTTGATTATATCAAACTATTCCAGATGTGGTACAGCCCTATATATTATGCGGTAAAACAGCGTGTTGGGAACTCCCTCAGTCAGCTTCGCTGACAGCTCCCTCGCGGAGGGAGCTTACCCCGATTCTTTAAATTGGCACTAATATTCAGGGAGTTCCAGATTCCCTGTTGCGCTCTCAGCTTGATAGAGATCAAAGAGCATTGGAACGCTATACGTCCAAACCTTTGTTTTTTCATTTTCGAGCGCAGCATACAGCTCAGATGTATATAGCTTTTCAAAAACCTCATCGTCGCTCAAGCCGGTTTCCTCAATGATTTTATTGGCTAATCCGCCAATCAGTATCGGCAAAATAACCGCAAATTTATTTTCTTCCATAGTTCACCTTATTCAATGATCTCATGCCGGATATATTGGCAGTATTGCAGAGATTTTTCCGTATGAAACAAGATTTGATTATATAGGGCTTGTACTTTCAACTGCCGAATGGTCGCGTCTTTATCCAAAAAACCTTGCTCATACAACAGCACTGTGGTATACACCATATCGTTTGCAACAGGCCCTATAACCATGTCATATGATTCCGGCAGCGCTTGTCCGAGTCTATTCATACTTACAAAATCTAGCCATAGTTCATCAGGATTGTTAAAGCGAATTATTTTAAGCGCCCTCTCAGCAGATTCTAAGTCAAATGCATATTCAGTAATAACTTGGGCATTGCTTCTTCGTCTTGAGGCAACACGCTCAGCCCAGCGTAGCGCTTGTTCACGATTGTAAGTGGTGTAAAACCCCTCACCAAAGTCCAGCTTTCGCTCAGATTGCATGATTTTAGGGGATTCAACTGAAACTGTACTGCCATGATAAAGTAACATACTCTACCTCCATCGCCATACTGAGCAGTGTATCAAACTTTTATGGAATTATCCACTAGATTTTTGTGTTTGATTGATGTACCGCACCTAAGGGCAGGGCATCTATAAAATGATACCCTGCC
>WQVH01000088.1 GCA_009781695.1 Oscillospiraceae bacterium | reverse complement strand
GTGATGGTAATAGTCGAGTGGTCAGAACTTTTTCAGTTAGGATTGCTGATTATCGCGATCATCTGTTTGTGCAGACCGCGTAAACGGAAATAACCGCCCACCATAGCGGTAAGCGGCGTTTCCTCAAACTTATAGCGATTTGGGAGCGACCGCCACCAACAATGGCAAGCCGCCCGATTACTCACATATTACCACAGACATTTCGATTTTGTCAATCGCAACATTGCGTTTGAGTTTATTTGTACATCTACCTCAAGTATAAAGTACGCGCACAATCTACAAATGCCTGCTGCATAGGAGATAGCCATAATTCTTTCTTGTAAATCAAGTGAATTTGCCTACTAAACCGACTGTCTTTCATATCAACAGCAAAAAGCAATCCACCATCTACATACATTGAGGCAGCTATTTTAGAAACCAACGACACCCCCATGCCACCCGCAACCGCCAAAAGTATACTGTGAGTATCTGCAAAATAGGCAGGGATTTTCAGACTCTTCGTATCCACACCGATTTCGGTGAGTAAATTTTCTATCTCTACTCTGGTTCCGGACCCCGCCTCCCGCATGATAAATGGAACCTCTGTTATCATCTCCGAAAAGCGCGCTTGTATCTCCTCATGGCTATATGCAAAGTGCTTCGGAATAACGAGAACCAGTTCATCATCAAAAATAGGATGATGGATCAACCCATCATGTTTAGGCACTGTACCGATCATCCCAAAATCATATTTAAATCCACTGATTTCCGAAATAACACGTTCACTATCTGCTTGATCCACGCGACAAACAATATTCGGCCAATCTTTCTGATATGCCACAATCAAGCCCGGCAGCAAATGCTGTGCCGGTATCGTTGAGGCAATGATATCAATGGCACCCGCAGCTTCTCTATTTCCACTGCTTGCACTTTGCAACGCCTGATCCCGCAGGATCAGGATTTTTTGTGCGTAGTGTAAAAAATCCTCACCGGATTTTGTAAGGGCGACCCCTTTTGTGTTTCTGACCAGAAGCCCAACACCCACGCTTTTTTCCAGTGCACTGATTTGCGCACTGATTGTCGGTTGCGAAATATACATGTCCTCAGCCGCTTTAGAAAAACTGAGCTTCTTCGACACGCAAACAAATATTTCAAGTTGCTTGAATTCCAAAGCCACATCATCCTTTCGTACATGTCAAGGCCAGAACATTGATTATAAGGTGCTATATCAGGCATTCGCCTGAGCGGTGCATAGGCGAATGTCTGATAATATAGCAGCAGATTGCGCAATATCCCAGATATTTGTGTTGATTACCCACTTATTATCTCTGCCAATGCACTAAGCAGCTGATCCACTTCATCCTCCGTATTCATATGCCCGACCGAAACTCTGACCGCACCTTGCGGGAATGTCCCCAGCGCCTTGTGCGCATTGGGAGCGCAATGCAACCCACACCGTGTCATAATACTGTATTGCTCGTCAAGTCTGGCTGAAACCACAGCATTGTCTATATCGGGAAAATCAAGTGCAGCAATTGCACACTTATCTTTCACATTTTCCGGCCCTAATAATCTAATGCCTTTGAGTTCCAAAATCCCCATGTGCAAACGTGTCATCAATTCCCACTCACGTTTACAAATCTCCTCTATCCCAATCTCCTCAATATAACCCAGCGCTGTATTCAGTGCCGCAATCCCCGGCAAATTGAGCGTTCCCGCTTCGATTTTGTCAGGTAATTGTGTGGGCATCTCCGCTATATGTGTATAACTGCCCGTTCCTCCATCAACCAGAGGCGTGATCATATCCGCAATTTCCTGTGACATGATGATTCCACCCAGCCCTTGCGCTGCCAATAATCCTTTATGCGCCGCAAAGGTCAAAATATCTATATGATCTTGCCGCATTGATATAGGCAGCACACCTGCGGCTTGAGCGCTGTCCACAAGCAGCAACGCACCATGCTTTTTGCAGATCATCCCGACTTCCCGTGTGGGCATGATTACACCACAGACATTAGACGCATGAGTCATCACCACAAGCTTTGTCTTGTCTGTAATTTTTGACTGTGCATCATCCAAATCCAAACTGCCATCAACACCACAACGAATAGTATCTACCACCACACCATTTTTCGCCAATGAAGCCAACGGACGTATGACAGAATTGTGTTCCATTTGCGTGGTAACCACATGATCTCCCGGTCTGAGCAAACCCTTTAACGCAACATTTAAAGCGTACGTGATACCGCTTGTAAATACAACATTTCTTCCCGATGGGCAGTCAAAGAGCTTTGCAAGCTGCGCTCTGGTTTCAAACACCATAGATGATACTTCATATGCACCAAAATAACTGCCCCGGTTTATATTAAAGCAGCCATGCTCAAGAATAGCCTGAACTGCTTGAGCGACTCCCGGTGCTTTAGGGTGCGATGTACTGGCATTGTCAAAATAGATCATAACTCCTCCTGCTTCATTACCCGCTTTCACCCATGATTTTTGCGATAAGCTTCTTTCTGAATATCAAAACAAGCACTATCGCAACAACTGCAATACCTGCAATAATGATGACCTCCGTATAGTTACCTTTTGAAATATGATCTCCTAAAAACACATACATAAAAGTAGACGGAATGCTGCCCGCAATGACTGCTATGATGTATTTGCTCAATGAAATTTTTGTCTCCGCAAACAAATAAGGCCCTACACTGGAAACAAATGGCAATAAAACCAAAAAGAACGCAATAATCTCAGGCCGCTTTACCTTTTCAAGCCTTTCTTTCGATATGATTTTTTTTCTATCGGTGCTTTTCTTTTCTTTTTTTTCCCTATGTGGCAACAAACCCTGCAATTGCCGCACAGATACAACCACAAATAGATTACCCAGCGCGATACCGGAAAGAAATATGACCGGTCCCCAATATACACCATAACTCAGACCGGTAACCACACCAATTGCAGGCGCAGGGATCAGCGGAAAAATCACTTGCAACGCAGCCAATCCAATGAGCGCAGGAACACCCCTCCACCCAAATTCATTAACACTTTCCACTATATCTGATTCATCATCAATGTGGGACACAATATCTCGAAGTAGCGGAAACATCTGTATAATCATCAATAGCAAAAGACAAAAACACAGCGCGATCATTATCAAAGAAAATATATTTCGCTTTTTCATCGCACATCATCTCACTATAATATTTTTGTAAGCATCTATTTAAAGACATTACTGCGCAGTGAATCCAAATCTATCTGAGTAGCATGTCCCTTACATCACTATCAATAGCCAAAAAATTATTCCCATCGACGCATATGGCCATCTCAACATCATCTTTGAGTAAATCCACAGCATACTTTTCACGAACCTCAGCACAACAATCGGGCATAAACCACCTATCGCCTAGTCCCACTGTCTTTGCTTTCTTGTTCGCATCGTCCATTGATTGGCATCGACAAATCACCTTGACTTTTCCACCCGAAGGCGCAAAGTCTTTGAGCACAGCTTCCATTTTGCTATTGAGCGCTCTTTCTGAGCCTAAAATGATTTCCATAAATAAATTATTCCTTTCACACCGATAGGTTTTATTATAATTTGAACCACTCAAAATCCGAGTGGTTCAGATCGTTACAATTCAGAACGTGAGCTGCCAAGGGAATAAATATTCTGCGTAGGGTCTGATGTCCACATCAGACCGCAGGACAATGTGGACATCGTCTCCTACGAGGTCAAATCAACACCGTAAATCCAGACTTACGGGGTATTGCTGATGGTTTTTTTGTTTTGCGAAGTGTAGGGCGACGAGACCCGTTCCGAGCAAAGCAACAAAAAGCATTAGCAATACCCACACATTCCAGATCGAAGGCATCTTTTAATCGCCCAAAATGACCTTAACCCAAATACGCCCTGCGCACATCTTCATTATCGAGTAGCTCTTTGCCTGTTCCGGTCATCGTGATATTACCCACCTCAAGCACATAGGCCAAATTCGCGGTCTGGAGCGCCATATTGGCATTTTGCTCAATCAGCAGGATGGTCACGCCTTGACGGACGATTTCTTTGATGATATCAAAGATATCTTTGACAATCAAAGGCGCAAGCCCCAATGACGGCTCATCCATCATCATCAGCTTGGGCTTTGACATCAGCGCACGACCCACAGCCAACATCTGCTGCTCACCGCCGGACATGGTTCCCGCAGCTTGCCATGAACGCTCCTTGAGTCTTGGAAATAGATCGTAGACCCATTCTAGATCAGGCTTGATGTTATCTTTCCGCAGATAAGCACCTATTTTCAAGTTTTCAAGCACCGTAAGATCCGGGAACACCTTACGTCCTTCCGGAACCATCGTGATTCCTTTAGACACGATCTCATAAGGAGAACGTCCGGTGATCTCTTCCCCATTAAATGTAACTTTACCCTCGGTGGGCTTAATGAGCCCAGAAACAGTGCGGAGTGTCGTGGATTTTCCTGCGCCGTTTGCGCCGATGAGCGTGACGATTTCGTTTTGCGGCACCTCAAGGCTAATGCCCTTAACCGCCTCAATACCGCCATAGTTTACTTTAAGTCCCTCAATTTTCAGCATCTTCAACTACCCCCAAATAAGCATCGATAACCTTCTGATTAGAACGAATCTCATCAGGGGTACCGTGTGCAATCATTTCACCGAAATCGAGTAC
>WQVH01000087.1 GCA_009781695.1 Oscillospiraceae bacterium | reverse complement strand
TTTAGGCGCGCTTTGCGCACAGCCAAGGCACGTCTACGTATACTAAATTTGTATCATATGCAAAGATTGTGTGCTCAGTGACTGTAACCATTGCGAGTTTTCAGATACCCAGTGAAGTGTTACGCTTAATTGACTAGGTAAGCGATGATTAATTCCGTGTGTTGCGTGGATGTGTGCATTGTGCTAAAATTCGCTAATGGAGGAAAAAGTTGTATGATAAAAATGCTTCCGGCCGCAATGAAAGCGGCATTTCCGCATACCATTCCCATATTGACCGGATTTGCATTTCTTGGCATGGCGTATGGGATTCTTATGAGCAGCAGAGGATTTGGCTGGCCGTGGATATTACTGACGAGCAGTGTTGTTTTTGCCGGTGCATTACAGTTCGTAGGGATCAGTCTATTAACGTCTCTCTTCGACCCGATTTATGCATTTTTGATAGCGATTGCGGTCAATGCACGTCATCTATTCTATGGGATATCGCTCTTGGGGAAATATGGGGATACTGGGAAAATCAAGCCATATCTTATCTTCGCAACATGTGATGAGACTTTTTCAATTCTTGTTTCTACAGAATCGCCGCCTCAGATTGATCGGCGGGCATTTATGTTCTCTGTGGCACTGCTCAATCAGAGTTATTGGGTGCTGGGCAGTGTGATCGGCGGACTGATTGGGCCTTTGCTCACATTTGATACTTATGGTATTGACTTTGTGATGACGGCCTTTTTTGTGGTGATATTTATAAATCAGTGGCAGTCGAACAAGCGTCATTCACCCGCACTTATTGGGTTGGGTGCGGCGCTTGTGAGCCTGGTTATCTTTGGTGCGGATCGATTTATAATTCCGGCGATGGCGCTGATTATTGTGTGTCTGACGGTCTTCCGTAAGCGGCTTGCAAGGGGGACGGACGAATGACTATGACGACATTGCAGGCGCTCATAATCATTGGTGTATTGGCTCTGGGTACGGCCATCACACGTTTTTTGCCTTATGTGTTCTTTCCGAATGTGGCATCTGCGCCTAAGTATATTACCTATCTTGGTAAAATGCTTCCGACTTCTGCGATAAGTCTTCTGGTGGTCTATTGCCTGAGGTATGTAAATTTTACAAATGCACCGCATGGGATTCCGGAGGCGGTGGGCATAACAGTGGTTGCGGCGCTTCATATATGGAGGAAGAATACACTGCTCTCTATAGCGGCAGGGACTGTGGTGTATATGGGACTGGTGCAGTTTGTGTTTTAGTGCAATGGAGGAAATCGCACCTAAATGATTGACGAAACAGCACCTAAATGATATGATGGATATAGAAGTTTAAGGAGGCTGATGTTATGCAAGTAGCCCTTTCTGATTTGAAAATTAATGTAGGCAAATATGTTGATCTGGCTGAAACCACCGATGTCATCATTACCAAGTATGGGAAGCCGACGGCAAAAATAATCCGCTTCGACAAAGAACCTTGGTATTTGAAAAAAATTCCGGAGCAGATTACATCTGTAGATCAGCTTTTTGGAACACTTCCGGATGACTTAGGTTGCGAAGATGTCAGAAATGAGCGGTTGTCGAGATGATTGTGTTACTTGACACCAATGTAATCATGGACGCACTTCAAGAGCGTTCGCCTTTTGATATTTCTGCGAAGGAAATTCTGATGCAGGGTCAAGATGGTAAGTTTACCTGCCTGTTCACAGCCAATGCAGCCGCAGACATTTTTTACTTATATAGCAAAGCGCGTGATATGAAAAATGCAACCACTGCGCTTGCATTTTTGCTCAAGACGTATACAGTTGTATCGGTGACCCATGAAGATTGCAATGCTGCGATATCTTTAGGCATAGAAGATTTTGAAGATTCCTTGGTTGCGGTCTGTGCGAAAAAGGCAAATGCGGATTATATCATAACTCGTGATGAAAAGTTTTTAACGGAAGATTCACCGGTGCGCACTATTTCACCGAGTGAATTTTTAGAATGCGATGTCCTATTATGAGTCATTACTTAAAATACGGCGAAGAGGAAATAAGCCACCTGCGTAAAAAGGATAAAAAGCTAGGGGCGGTCATTGAGCGCATTGGCATGATAGAGCGCAGGGTGAATCCTGATGTGTTTGCGGCACTGATTGAGAGTGTCATCGGTCAGCAAATATCTTCCAAAGCTGCGGAAACTGTACGGCGGAAGCTTGAGGGCTTGTGCGGCATGGACTCGAAGCGGCTTAATGGGCTATCTATAGAGGCGATTCAATCATGCGGTATGTCTATGCGAAAAGCGATGTATATCAAGGGTGTTGCCGAGGCGGTTGTGAGCGGAAGCCTTGATATCGGTGCATTTTCCGAAATGAGCGATAGTGAAGTGATTGAGCAGTTGAGTGCGCTCAAGGGTGTGGGTGTGTGGACAGCGGAGATGCTGCTGATTTTTTCGCTTAATCGTCCGAATGTTATCAGTTATGGGGATTTGGCGATTCGGCGGGGTATGATGCGGTTGTATGGGTTAAAGGATTTGTCTCAGGATCGTTTTAATCGATATGCAAAGCGTTATGCGCCTTATGCTTCTGTGGCTTCACTTTATTTTTGGCATATTTCTGATCCGGGGTTTGAATGGTAGTATGTGAACACTTCGCGATGTTAATATTAATGTGCGTATTACGCCCCTACCATCTCCTTATAAACAAAACAATCCGTAAAATGGTCATTGACCATGCCGGTTGCCTGCATAAAGGCATATATAATAGTTGAGCCTACAAATTTAAAACCCATCTTCTTTAGATCCTTGCTGAGCTTATCCGAAACCGGTGTTGTAGCAGGGATATCTTCAATTTGTTTAAAATGCCCCACAATCGGCGTGTTGTCCACATATTGCCAGAGGAACTTATCGAAGCTACCATATTGTTTTTGCACTTCAAGGAATAGTTTGGCATTGATTATAGCGGCGTTGATTTTTAAGCGGTTTCTGATGATACCCTCATCTTGCATGAGGGCTTCGATTTTAGCATCATCGTAAAGTGCGACAATATTCGGATCAAATCCATCAAATGCTTTGCGATAGGATTCTCGCTTTTTCAGTACGGTGATCCATGCCAATCCGGCTTGGGCACCTTCAAGGATAAGCATTTCGAATAATTTGCGATCATCATGAACAGGGCGTCCCCATTCATAGTCATGATAGTCGTGATATATGGGCAAATCTCCGGCCCATGAGCATCTGCTCCGGTATTTATCCAAGTCGTCAATCATACTGTATGTTGCTCCCTCAATCAAATTGTTCGAGCAATTATATATTGTTTAATGTGACAACTTGCGTCATATTAAGCATGGTGCTCATAAATTTTCTTTGCTTTTTCTCGGATGACCTCGCGCATACTTGGAGGATCAAGCACTTCGGCATACTCGCCCAGAGACAGTATCGTGCTATAGATCCAATGATCATCTTCGGGACATTGGAGTGAAATCAAATAGCTTCCATCCGCTGACTGCTCTTCAACAAAAGCAGCAAATTCATCAAGAACACGATGTGCCATTTCAGGTTTGATGCGCAACTTCAAATGAGGATAATGGCTGTAATCTTCCGGAGGTGGATCGTCCTGACAGATGGCTGACAAATCCCGCTCAAGAAAGGACTCGGCGGTAACCATCAAATCTTGTATGCGTGTCAATTTAAACAGACGCATATCCTGCTTGATGAGATCAAAGGCTTTCAGATACCAATTACGTGACTTGAACAAAAGCGCCAAAGGCTCCACACGGCGATGTGTCTTTTCGCTGTAAGAACCGAAGTAATCAAAAGTGACGACGTTGCGCTCTAAAATGGAGCGCTTTAATTGATCCCATATGTCGCTATCCTCATCACCCCAAGCGGAAAAATCGACCTCAAGCCAGTTGATAGCGGTTTTGTTGAAAAGAGCAGATAACTTTCCCAGAACATTGTCGGTATCTGTGGGTTGAATTTGGGTAAGCCCTTGCAGTGCGGACAGTATTTCGTTTTGCTCTTGCTCGCTGAAAACGGACTTGTTGAGCACAAAATCAGGCAAAAGACTGATGCCGCCGCCTTTACCTTTTTCGGTATACACAGGAATACCTGCCAAACTGATGTTGTCTATGTCACGGTATATTGTCCGGGTGGATACCTCGAAGCGCTCCGCAAGCTCCTTTGCCGTAAGACGTTCTTTGTTTAACAAGAGATATATAATTTCAAATAATCGACTCATTTTCATATTAATGATCATTCCCTTTGTATTTCGTCAGGCACAAAATAACCATGAAAAGGAATGGTCATTTTGTGCATCATTCGCGGCTTACGCAAGGGGAGCGAATCGCACATGCCCTTGGATTAGTTTGAATTCTTTCAAACTAATCACCGAGTCTATTCTACCACAAAATGTGACACCATTGTGTCATATTTTCAAAATAAGTAAAATAAATAAAACAGGAATATGCAAAAAAGATAACTTTCTGTGAACAATTGTTTGAATGTGGGAAAAACTGTAGACAAACCGTACCGAAATGTATAATATTGTACCAAAGATCCCTTTTGGCACCCTCGCAAGGGTGCTGTCAGCGAAGCTGACTGAGGGAGTCAGACTTGCTTACCTTAAATTGCTTGCAATGGTAATATTGTCGAGACACCTGTAGGGCGCGGCATCCCTGATGCGCCGCAAGAAAACTGAACATCA
>WQVH01000086.1 GCA_009781695.1 Oscillospiraceae bacterium | reverse complement strand
GTGAATTTCAAGGCTTCGCAATGCGTCATTAACTAAAATCTCACAAACAGAAAAATGAAATATTGCGAAATACTGCGAATAAGCGAGTACGAGAGAGATATACATACTAATTTAGAAGAGGGGATTATTGATGTCTGCAAAGGTTTATGACGGAAAAGGACGTTGGCGCAATAAGTATGTCGGTTTTCGTGTATCGGGCGAGGAAGATAAACAGATTGAAGCCGCCGTAGCCCTTTCGGGATTGACAAAACAAGATTACATCATTCGCAAGTTACAGGACAAAGCCGTTGTAGTGCATGGTTCGCCGAGGGTCTACAAAGCTCTACGAAACATCATGACAGAAATTCTCGAAGAACTGAAGCGGCTTGATTCCGCTTGCGATGCTGATGAAGAATTCCTAGCTATATTGCGCCTTGTAGCTGAAACCGCAAGCGGCATGAATAACGCCGTACAAGCCGAAACAGCAACGGAAATATTATCAAAATCAAACATTGCTACGGAAAAAACTATATCTTGTGTCGGGAAACACAAGATATAGGTGCGATGGTGCTTTATTGGTCTATATTGTACTGCCAATATAATACCATAGCATAGCTCCGTACGCAAGCAGAAAAATGGAGGTATCTATGAGCGAGTTAAAAATAATTTCACTGGAAACAGTGATGCGCAAGGCAATTTCATGGTTGCTAAAACCATATATAGCGTTTGGAAAAATTACAATAATTGAGGGAGACCCCGGCTGTGGCAAAACAATGTTTGCGTGCTATCTAATGGCGTTGTTGTCTACTGGAAAAATTTATACCCCAGATGGTGTTCAAGATGGGCTAGAGCCTATTAAAATCGTCTACCAAAACGCTGAGGACGGTCTTGCTGACACTATTGTTGACCGACTTGAAACGGCTGGTGCAAATATGTCTAATATAAAAGTTATAGATGAAACCGAAAAGCTCCTAACGATGCTTGATGTAAGAATTGAGCAAGCAATTTTGGAAACAGGCGCAAAACTTTTGGTGCTAGACCCATTTCAAGCCTATATCGGCGAAAATGTTGATTTGCATAGAGCAAACGAAACAAGGGTTGTGTTAAAGCAGTTAGGGGCTGTTGCAGAGCGTACTGACTGTGCGATAATCCTTGTTCGGCATTTGGCAAAAGCAACAGGCAGTAAAGCCCTTTACAAAGGGCTAGGCTCTATTGATATAGTTGGTGCGGCTCGTAGTGTTTTACTGTTGGGAAGTTCACCTAATGATGACAGTGTAAGAGGAATTGTACAAACAAAAAATAACCTTGCGCAAAAAGGCGAACCTATGGCATTTAGGCTAGATGAAAACGGCTTTGAGTGGCTAGGTGCTTACGACATCACGGAAGATGATTTGAGCGTTGGTTTTTCCTCTGGCGATAAGAAGAAACAGGCATCGGATTTAATCAAAAAATTCCTGAATGGGAAAGACAAGTCTGTTGCCGCCAATGACATTATTTCCAAAGGGATAGCTGTAGGAATTTCAAAGCGCACGATGGAAGATGCTAAGAGAGAGCTGGGTATAAAATCTGTGCGTGTTGGACAGGCATGGCACTGGAAATTTTAACAACAATTTTCAAGAAGGCAACACAGCAATCTCCTAGAGCCTTATGTTTTAATATTGCAATGTTGATGACACTTTATCTTAGAACTTTGCGGTGTTGCCTTCTTGATTTTCTTTGCAATAAAAGAAAAATAATTTTAACGAAAGTGAGGATATAAGCGATGGTACAACGAGCAACAAATGAGCAGATTAGAGCAGAGCAATTCTGTGCAAGAAAAAAACTAGCAAGCACTGGCTGTGTACGTTCACTTTGTTTCCGCACACGCCGCTTGTTAGGGTGGCAAATCCCCCCTAAGACCCCCGACTGTGCATCATGGCAGATGCACAGTGCCGCCTAAACAGTCGGCATAAGTTTGTGGCTTTCATGCCCCAAACAGGCGATATTGTAGCGGCACACAATATTGTAATTCCCTCACGGTGAGGGTAAATGTAGGAGTGTGTTTTGATGGATAAAGCAGATAGATTTCGGAAGAAGCGAATAAACATATATTTGCTTGATGAAGAATTTGATATTTTGACAGATAAGGCGAAAATGTATAAGATAACAAAGTCTGATTATTTGCGGTCGTGCATCGTTTTGGGCGGCATACTTGGCGATAATCGGAAGAACTATACCGATGAACAAGTGGCGGTATTACGGAGCGAATTAACCAAGATTGGCAACAACATAAATCAGATAACATACAGGCTTAATACGATGGTAAACGCACAGGGTTTGGGGTTGGATTTTGAAATGGTCGTAAGGGATATTGATGAAAGTTTTCGAACATTATTGCGTTGGTACTGCGAGCATATATACGAGTAGGAGTAGAGTTAAGACTATTAAAAATACTAAGGAGCTTTTGGCGTAAATCCAAAGCTCCTTGTTGTCGTTAAAGCAGTTAAATTTTGTCTGATAGTTTACGGCTCGTCTACCTCATCTGCAATTTCCTGTAGCTCCTGTTCAATAAGTTCCTGTTCAGCCGCCGCCGCTTCTTCGGCTCTGGTGATGGGGTTAAAATCTGCATCCATACTATCACGATGGCTCATGTCTGTAATGAAGTTGAAAACCGAGTGATAAGCTATCATATAGTCATACTGCCACATCATCAAGGCTTCATAAGCCGCCGCTGTATCTTCACATTGCCTGTTGATGGCGGTAATTTGTGCGCCTATAGTAAATTGGCGGAATCTGTCGGCATTTTCGATGTATGTGCTGTTATACATAGCTTCTGCCATGCGCAAATAAGTATCAACCCAAAGGAAACGCTCGAAATAAGACATCGCTTCAAAATCTGCAAACTCACCATTTGTAAACTGCTCAAACCATTCACCGTGTCTATTCAAGTGCACTCTAAATGCCATAAAGAATAAATCATTGTTGGAATCATCCGCCATTGCAGTTGCAAGCTCATAAAATTCTTCCCAGAGTCGTTGCCCCTCAACATAAACGACAGGGTCAATTTCTAGTGGTGCGGCTACTGCATCGGTAGCATTATTATCTGCCGTGCCTGTTTCGCTTGTAGGCGGTGGCGTTGTCTGGGTGGCGGTCGGTGGTGTTGGTTGCTGCTGTGGAACTGGCGCAGGGCTGTTGCCGCCGCAAGCGGTAATCATAAACGCTAAAATTGCTACTAGAGCAATCGCAAGAAATTTTCGCATGGAATCCCTCTGCTTTCACAAAATTTATTAGCATTGCCCTATAGGACTAATACCAGTCCCATTATATCACATGACTTCCGTAAAATAAAGATAAAAATGGACTGCATTTAGTCCAAAACGGAAGTGGTGTAATGGGCGAGCAGAAGATAAAGCAAGGCGAAATCCGAATAGGCGAAAATATTAGGGAGATACGCAAACAACGTGGCATAGGGCAGACAGAGCTTGTACAGCTCTTACAGCTTAGCGGTGTTGCGATGACAAGAGAGACACTTGTCAAAATCGAGCGTGGTATACAGCATATACAGGCAACGCAACTAAGGGCTATTCGTGACGCTCTGAAAACAAACTATGACGAACTGTTGAAATAATGTGCTCTTATGCGCCGTAGCGCAAACTACGAGCGCATTTTCTTTTTTATTGCAAAATGCACGACAAGGCGTATATAGTATTTTAAAATATTCTTCAAATGCTGTTGACAAGAATGATCAGAATGATTAGAATAGTAGCAGAATGTATCAGAAAGCGAGGGGCATCATTTGTCTTTAGTTGAAAATGCAATAACAGAATTTAAGAGGGAATATACATCGGAAATAATAAAAACCGTCATCGCTTATGCAAACACAAGCGGCGGCGTACTTTATATTGGCATTGATAACAGCGGCAGTGCTTATGGTGTAGAAGATATTGATGGCACAATGCTTAAAGCGAGTAATGCTATTCGTGATAGCATAAAGCCTGATGTAACCATGTTCGTTGACTATGTACAAGAAGTTATTAATAACAAGTCGGTTATCAAAATTGTTGTGCAAAAAGGCTCGGCATGTCCATACTACATTGCCAGTAAGGGTATACGCCCAGAGGGTGTATATGTACGGCAAGGTGCATCGAGTGTTCCTGCAACGGAAACAGCGATTCTACGCATGATAAAAGAAACAGATGGTGAGAAATATGAGGAAGCACGCTCACTTAACCAAGAATTAACTTTTACCTATGCTGAAAAGGAATTTAAGCTCGAAAATGTTTCCTTTGGGAAAAGTCAGCAAAAAACACTTGGGCTATTGAACTCCGATGGGATATATACGAATCTAGGATTGCTCCTGTCCGACCAATGCGTACACACGGTAAAACTTGCCGTCTTTGAGGGAACAGCTAAAGCCGTATTCAAGGACAGGCGAGAGTTTTCGGGTTCTCTGCTAAAGCAACTTAATGAGATTTACGATTTTATTGACCGCTATAACCGCATACGTTCGGAGATAAGCGGGCTGCGGCGTACAGACAAAAGGGATTACCCGCCCGAAGCAGTGCGGGAAGCATTGTTAAATGCACTGGTTCACAAGGATTATGCTTTCAGCGACAGTACACTAATCAGTATTTTCGATGACCGCATTGAATTTGTTTCCATTGGTGGGCTTGTCAGAGGGATAACCTTTGATGACATGATGCTCGGCATTTCAATAGCTCGCAACAAAAACCTCGCCAATGTGTTCTATCGGCTTACGCTGATAGAAGCCTATGGTACAGGTATGCCAAAAATCATGCAGAGCTATGAGGACTTTG
>WQVH01000085.1 GCA_009781695.1 Oscillospiraceae bacterium | reverse complement strand
TTGTCTGGCTCCGGTGATTACCACTGCACCACGAGTCTCGGCTCTTCTGAGAACAACTGCTTCTATATGACGCTTAATATACATAGGACACCTCGAACGATTTTTATGATATTTCAACATTCGATGTTAATTTATCATATTTTACGAGATCCGTCAACAGGTTGTGGGATTCTCATGTTGCGTGTCATTTAAATCTATACAAACAAGTCACTCATAGTCAACTGGAATGGGATCTCTGCACTGTACTCATTTCTTTTAAGACCATACGTGGTCACCAAAGTCGTATGCGCCGCTTTACGTGTACCTGTTTCGTTAATGAAAGCGGTTCTCTTTTCTCTGAGTTTCATATTGTATGCTTTGTTGATGGCATATTCATCCGAAGCAAACTTCATTTCACAAAGATTGACTATTTTGTCACTTCGGTCGAGAACCAAATCAATTTGTGCCCCCGGTGACGCTGATTTGCTGCGCCATGAGGACGCTTCGGTCATGATTCCTGATATGCCGAGGCTCTTTTTGATTTGAGGCACATGTAACAAGCAGACCAGTTCAAATGCATAGCCACTCCACGCAGAGTGCGCCGGGGTCGTGCTGTAGTGCAGCCAATAATTTTCTGTAACTCTTTTCTGCTTATCTGCAAAAGTCAGATGAAATAGTGTAAATGGGTCAATCAGCTGATAGAGTCTGTCCCTTGTCTTTTTGCCAAAAGCCATATACTCATTGACAAATCCACATAAAACCAAATCATCAAGAACCTTCGTAAATGTGCCCCCACCCTTGATTCCTGAAACCGAAGCTATCTCAGCACGAGAGAGTCCCATTCTTTTTGATGCGAGGGCTTCAACAACTTTTATATGACTATCGGCATATTTGAATAATGCCCGAAAGAGATTTCCATATTCGTTTTTCAGCGGTGCGTCGGACGCAAAATATATTCTGTCAATGTTTTGAGCAAGACTTCTATCAGCTTCAAATAAGTCTAAATAGTATGGGATACCGCCGAATACCATATACGATTCAAGCATTTGATAGCGAGAAATCGGCACTCTATTTTCTATGAAATACTCTTCACATTCTTTAAGAGTAAATGGTGCAAGCTGAATATGGTCAGTCAGTCTATTATGTAATCCCCCCGTATTATTTACGATGTTTTCAATAATCCATGACGTTGCTGACCCACAGACTATGAGCAGCACATCATCCCTTGATGAAACCCATCTGTTCCAGAAATGATCCAACGCAAATATAAAATTTTGTGTTGAAGAGCTCATCCAGGATATTTCGTCAATAAATATCACTTTTTTTCCGTTTTGCGGCAATTCCGATATGAGTGTATTCAGATTCTCAAAAGCTTCTGCCCAACTTGTTGCCTGAGCAATATCCGCTCTGCCAAAATTTCTTATTTCTTTATTGAAGTTCTCAATTTGTGTTGCAGTATCTCCGTTCTGAATCCCGGACGCATAAAAGGCAAAGTCTTTTTCAAACAATGATTTCACTAGGAACGTCTTCCCTACCCGCCGCCGCCCAAACAAGGCAATAAATTCCGATTTTTTTGATGTATAGTGCTCCATAAGTCTGCTTTTTTCTCGTGATCGTCCTATAAGCGCTCTCATAACAATCCTCCTTTCAGATGAATCACTTGAAATTTTCAGCCACAAGTGGCGCAAAAACTACACTTATGGCTGACTTTTTCCCATATCCGCAAATAGTATACATCACTAAATTCGCTGTGTCTACAGCATTTTTGCAAAATTACCAAAATGCAATTCCAGCCCTAAGGATATTTCCCACCGACTTATGGCTAGATTAATCAGTTTGATTCAGCACATAAGAAGATGCCCGAAAATGTTGGATTGACCCGGAATCGGAATTTAATATTCAGCGTTTGATGTGGACTCACCACAAAAAATTCTTGACAGCACAAATATCCCATGATAAATTAAAACTCGTCCGAAATCATTGAAAATTAAATATTGATGAAATGTGGTGCGCATGGTTTGCAGCTATTTTTATAAAAACCGTAAGCCGTGCGATAATAGGGAATCAGGTTAAATGCCTGAACAGTCCTGCTGCCGTATTGACTAGCAAAGTTTCTTGTTTCGTTGCTGAACAGTCATTAGACATCTTAATATGTCTGAGAAGGCTAAACAATTTGCGATAATGTCTTAGTCGGAAAACCTGCCTCATTTTAACGGCTTCTTGTCGTTGCTGTAGCGACTCCACAGTGAATGGGGCGATATAGTTATTGTAAGTGTATAATGTTTTATACTGTAATGCGCAGACAATGTTTGTGTGGTGTGTTGTCTGCTATATTATAATCTTACGGTATATTATCCCGATTCGTAGTGAACGTAAGTGCGCTATAAATCGGGATTTTTTATTATTTTTATTTAGAAGGATGAGCAAAATGAGAAAACTTATCAGCATTTTTTTAGGATTGATATGTGTGCTGCTGCTCGCAGCATGTGCCGGAGGCACTGCTCCAGCTACGCCCTCACCACCAAGCCTGCCGGCGGAAATAACACCGGCCTCCCCAGATACGCCAACATCTGAACCTCCGGTGCAAGAATCAAGAAACCGCCCCGATGTCGATCGAGAGGGCTTTGCCATCACTTTGCCCGATGAAATAAATACCATAGTCTCTATAGGCCCATCTGTCACAGAGGTGCTTATGGCGCTCGGCAAGGGTGATAAAATCATCGCTGCGGACAGATTTTCAGATGATATTCCGGGTCTCGCCGAAGGGATTGCTGTGCTTGATTTGTTGCTTGTTGATGCCGAATATCTCATTAGACTCAATCCGGATATTATTTTCGTTACAGGTTTGACACGAGCTCGTGATGACGATAACCCTCTGCGCTTGGTCTCGGATGCGGGAATCACAATAGCCTATGTACCTACGAGTGTGAGCATAGAGGCAATTATAGAAGATATAAGATTTATCGCCGCCGTGATGGACGCACACGATATGGGTGAAAATATTATTTCGGATATGCAAGCGCAACTGGAAGAGATCCGGCAAATTGCTACCGCCATTACTGAAAGCAGGACAGTATATTTTGAAATTTCTCCGGCACCATCAATTTGGAGCTTAGGTTCAAACACTTTCATAAATGAAATGATAGAGCTTATAGGTGCCGTGAATATCTTTTCAGATAAGGATGGTTGGGCAAGTGTTGCTGATGAAGCCCTATTGCAAGCAAACCCTGATGTAATCATTACATCGGTAAACTTCATTGATAATCCCATAGAAGAAATCATGAACAGACCGGGATGGGGGGCAATTACGGCTGTACAAAATGGCGATATATTTCAGGCCACTACGAATTATGTCAATCGTGCAAATCATAATATTATAAATGGGCTCAGAGAAATTGCGGCAGCGGTCTACCCGGATTACTTCCAGTAAACACAACGGTCATTGGTCTTGTCAGGCAGCATTTATAATCAAATGAAGAGCGTGTCGCGTTCGAGTTAGCTCAGACATGACCGAACGAGCGTAGATTTCACACGCTTCAAAACTGCACGGTCTCTGCCGCGCAACACGCACGAAGTGCGGAGTCCAGGGCTTTGCCCTGGGTTTAATGCCTCCGTCATCGCAAGGACGAAAATCCGCTCCAGCAAAACCGATGGGCGTTCGACTCCCATCAGCTAAAGAAAGGAATCGAGGGTATGAGAGAAATTGCCTTCTATGGAAAAGGCGGCATAGGAAAATCTACCGTATGCGCAAATCTATCCGCCGCACTCTCGGTCGTTGGACGGCGTGTTCTGCAAATCGGCTGCGACCCGAAGCATGACTCAACTCGCTTGTTGACACAAGGTGCGGCAGTGACAACAGCGCTTGACTACATGCGCATTACCAATCCATCGGACTATACATTGGATGAGATCTTGTTTCACGGCTTTGGCGGAATCGGATGTGTTGAGGCCGGTGGCCCTGAACCCGGTGTGGGTTGTGCAGGCAGAGGCATTATCAGTGCATTTGAGCTGCTTGACCGCTTCAACCTCAAAGATAATTATGACCACATCGTTTACGATGTGTTGGGCGATGTCGTATGCGGCGGCTTTGCCGTTCCGATACGTAGTGAATATGCAAATGCCGTTTTTATTGTTACATCCGGCGAATTCATGTCGCTTTACGCGGCGAACAATATCCTGCGGGGTGTGCGCAACTTTGATAATTATGAGCACAGAATTGCAGGCATCATTTTCAACAAACGCAATATCCCGGGCGAAGATGAATATGTCGCCCGCTTTGCCGAGGCTACTGCGCTTCCAATATGTGCAACGATACCCAGAAGCGAGATATTTTCCGAATCAGAACTCCTCAAAACAACGGTTGTCGCACATGATGCAAATCACGATGTAAGCAATATCTTTATTGACCTGGCACGAACAATCGCATCCGATGCACATAAGCTGCATGAAGCCAAACCACTTGAAAGTGATCAGCTCGAAGACATTGTATTTGCAAGATGTGCATCAAAAAATGTCACACCATGCACGCCATACACACCCACAGCAGATGCCGCAATCGCTTGCGCTCCAAAATCCGTTGCGCCGCAGCATATCGCTCAAGCAGACCATGCACACTATTACTCAAAAAATGTGATGCGCGGCGAACCGCTTCATGGCTGCGCTTTTAATGGTGCAATGGGGGTCTGCGTGCATATAAAAGGAGCCGTAAGTCTGGCGCATTCGCCCAAAAACTGCGCGTACATCACCCACCAAACCATTACGCATACAGGCCTGCGCACCATGCGCGTACAAGGCGCACTGCAAGCAGTCTCGCTTACACCCGATATTGAGTGTACTGAAATCGGTGAGGCCGAAGTCGTATTCGGAGGCATGGAAAAGCTTGAAAACAAAATAAGCGAGATCAAAGCGCGTTCTCCCCGCGCCATAATCGTGATCAGTTCTTGT
>WQVH01000084.1 GCA_009781695.1 Oscillospiraceae bacterium | reverse complement strand
TTTTCGTCTTGCAAGGCGAAAAAGCGCAGGAATGCCATTGGCCTTTCAAGTTTTTTCAACGCAGCAAGCCGGAAAAAGAGAATGTAAGAATATGCTGATTATCAGTGATACACTACACTAGAAGTCATAGCACTACTTATGCTGATCGTAGCGGTTATCAATGTGGTGATTAAACTCACCCAGAAAAAGAAGTAACCGCACCCTTTAGGTAAAGGTACGGCGCTTCCTACAATCTCTAATTTGATGTTTTGGGAGCGACCCACCTAACCACAAGGAGCCGCCCGACTGCTCTAATACTACCACAATTATCCAGGCTTTGTCAATCCATTTCCAGAGGTGAAACCATGACATCTCAATTGCATCTCGCCATTGATATCGGCGCATCCAGCGGACGGCACATACTTGGCCGACTCGAAGACGGCATTATAAAACTTGAAGAAATCCACCGATTTCCAAATGGCATGAAAGAAATTGACGGCAGCCTCTGTTGGGATGTTGATTCTATTTTTTCTGAAATCATCATCGGAATGAAAAAATGCGCACAGCATGGCAAAATCCCTACCAGTATAGGCATAGACACATGGGGTGTCGATTATGTCCTCATCGATGCAAAAGGCCATCGCATCGGAGAGACCTACGCATATCGGGACAGCCGCACAGATAACATGGATGGCAACCTGAATAAATGTATCTCCGAAGCGGAACGATACCGTCGAACCGGCATACAAAAGCAAGCCTTTAACACCATCAACCAACTCACAGCTTCAAACCTCAAAACACCTCACCTTCTTGAGCAAGCCGATCACCTATTATTGATGCCTGATTACTTAAATTACAGGCTATGCGGAGTGATCCAAACCGAATACACCATCGCATCAACAACCGGACTTTTAAACGTTCAAACCCATGACTGGGATGATGATATGTTACTTAAATGCGGATTTCCTCGTAAACTATTCGGAACAATCCTACCCCCCGGCTCTAAACTGGGCGCACTGACAAAAGATATACAGCAAGCAGTCGGATTTGACTGCACGGTTGTTATGCCGCCAAGCCATGACACCGCCAGTGCCTTTTTGGCCGTGCCGGCAGTCTCGGACAACTCAATATACATATCCAGCGGAACATGGAGCTTAATCGGCATTGAATTGGATAAACCAATAACCAACGATGCCGCACGCAATGCCAACTGCACCAACGAAGGTGGGTATGATTATCGGTATCGCTTTTTAAAAAACATCATGGGATTCTGGCCGCTCCAGTCTGTTGCGCGTGAGATTGGTGGAGGCATTAGTTTTGCAAAATTTGTCGCACTCAGCAGAGCATCAAGCTGCACAAGCACTTTTGATATCAATGACAAACGACTCTTTGCGCCAAAAAGCATGAGCGAAACCATCCGCACCCTATGCAAACAAACCGGTCAGTCTGAGCCGCAAACCTCCGGCGACTTTGCTAAGTGCATCTACCTGAGCCTCGCTGCATCATACGCCAGCGCAATAAAGGAGCTTATGACCCTAACAGGCAGAAGTTTTGATTATATCAACATCATCGGTGGCGGCTCTGAAAACACTTATCTCAACGAACTCACCGCAGCGCAGTGCCATCTCCCGGTCTTAGCAGGTCCAACCGAAGGCTCTGCACTCGGTAATATTGTTTCACAAATGCTCGCTTATGGACAATTGCCCGACATTAAAACTGCAAGGCAAGTTATCAGACACAGCTTTGATATCAAGATGATCACAAATTGATGATTTATAAATTCTTTGCTTAATACTGGTTACAGCACACAGTAAAACACAGGAGGAACACACTTGAAATTCGACTTAATGCACCCGGCCGACCAACTCGTCACAATCATGAACCGCATATACAACTGCGGACTCACCACAACATCAGGCGGAAACCTATCCATCCTAAGTAACAACGGCGACATATGGATCACACCCTCCGGCATTGACAAAGGCACGCTGACCCGAAACGATATGTGCCAAGTCAAACCCGATGGAACCATTATAGGCATACACAAGCCCTCGGTTGAACTCCCATTTCACTCCTCAATATACAAACGCAGACCCGATCTCAAAGCCGTGCTACACGCCCATCCCCCTAATTTAGTGGCTTTTTCTGTCGCCAGACAATTACCCAATGTCAACCTGGTCGCCAATGCACGCCAAATCTGCGGTACAATCTCAATGGCCAAGTATGCAGTACCCGGTTCTAAGACACTCGGAGAAAATATCGCAAAAGAATTTGAAAGAGGATTCGACACCGTCCTTTTAGAAAACCACGGCGTCTGTGTCGGCGGCAGCAATCTATTCGATGCCTTTGAAAAGTTTGAAACACTGGAATATACCGCCGGTCTGGAAATCATCGCCGGAAAAATAGGCACAACACACCCCTTGCCGGAATCAGCACTTCGCCTAATAGTCACTCAAGATCACCTCAATATGGGCGACTTTAAGCCGGATAGCCACACACCCGAAGAATGTGCCGCCAGACGAGATATGATCACGATGATCAAGCGCGCTTATGCGCAGCGTCTATTCATCAGCACACAAGGCACTTACTCAGCTCGCCTGTCTGATAACACTTTCCTCATCACACCACATGGGGTAGATCGGGCATACATGAGCGAATCCGATCTCGTCCTCATAAAAAATGGCATGAATGAGCATGGCAAAATACCGTCACGTTCAGTCCTCCTGCACAAGCATATTTATGAGAAGCACCCAGAAGTCAATTCCATATTGGGCGCTAATCCGTCACATGCTATGGCTTTTGCCATAACGGATAAACCCTTCGACACACGCACCATCCCGGAGAGCTACATCGTATTGAGAGATGTTAAAACAGCACCAATTGATATAGTCTATACGAGGCATAACTCCGTGGCCAATATGTTTTCAGAAAAGACCCCTGTACTCATATGTAAAAATACATCTATACTGGTCACAGGCACCTCTCTACTGCATGCATTTGATCGTCTCGAAGTAACCGAAGCGACTGCGCGATCCATAATCTCTGCGCACGATCTTGGTAATTTAGTGCATATATCAGATGACGAGGTTGCGGAAATCAAAACTGCTTTTAATCTGTCATAAATCCCATATGGTTATAATGCACTGTACACCAAGGTTGGAATGAGTGGGTCTGACTAATGATTTTCTGTTTTGCTCGGAACGGGTCTCGTCGCTCTACACTTCGCAAAACAAAAAAAACATCAGCAACACCCTGTAAGCCTGCTTATGCTGTGTTTTAAAAACGAATTTCACTTTCGAGCTTTTGCGAGTATTTAGTCGCAAATTGTAGCTTTCGAGAGTATCGTAAGTGTAACTTATGTTTTTCCAAAAATAGATGTTGACACACATTTTTGCATATGGTATATATTTAAGGCGCATCGTTGCGCTTGTTTAAGGCAACTCATGCATTTTTTATCAAGACATTATCAAAGCAAAAAGAGTAACCTCACCGTTACAGAGGATTATAGCTCAATGAACTACATGGAGGAAAAACAATGTCAACAACATTAGCAAGAAAGGAAACCGTTACGCGCAAGTGGTACATCATTGATGCAGCTGGAAAGCCTTTAGGTCGCACGGCAACAGTAGCGGCTGATATCCTGCGCGGCAAACATAAGGTCGACTATACACCGCACGTCGATTGCGGAGATCATGTCATCGTGATCAACGCTTCACAAGCCGTGCTCACCGGCAAAAAACTTGACCAAAAATTCTACCGCCGTCACAGCGGTTGGGTAGGCGGTCTCAAGGAAACCAGTTACAAGCGCATCATGGAGACCAAACCTGAGTTTGCCATGACTCAAGCTGTGCGTGGTATGATGGCTAAGAACACACGCGACCGCGGCGCACTCAAGCGCCTGCGCGTTTTCAGAGGGGCTGAGCACACTCATGATGCGCAACAACCGCTTGAATGGACACAGGAATAAAGGAGGAATTTAGAAAATGTATACAAGTAAAAAGCCGTATTTATATGGAACAGGCAGAAGAAAATCCTCCGTAGCCAGAGTTCACCTTTTCCAAGGTGGAACAGGAGCAATCACAGTCAATGGCCGCGATATCGATGATTATTTCGGACTCGAAACACTCAAATATATCGTTCGCCAACCGCTGAATGCAACGGATACCGCAAGCAAAGTGGACATCAGTTGCACAGTTAAGGGCGGCGGTGTGACCGGACAGGCCGGTGCGATCCGTCATGGAATTTCACGTGCGCTTCTGCTCGTGGATGAGTCTTACAGGCCGGTGTTGAAGGAAAAAGGTTTCCTCACCCGCGACCCAAGAATGAAAGAGCGTAAAAAGTACGGCCTCAAAGCTGCACGTCGCGCACCTCAATTCTCCAAGAGATAATATGCGACTATTTGAACCCCTTGAAAACCCTGTGTTTTCAAGGGGTTTTGTTTTGTGAACGGCAATCGCCTCTACTCAAAAAATGAGTGAGGCGATTGTTTTCTTTCATTATCGGCTTGGTGAGGGTACATCGGCTGGATGCCTGATCTAACTTTAACGGGGTGTTGTCTTGTCAACCCCCGCTAAATCATGTCGATTGCTTCGATCAACTGCTGTACGTCAAAATGGGTATATACCCGTTCGGTTAGGGTCATTGCAGCGATGGGTGTGATCCATCCCCTCCACTATTTCATCTAAGAGCCGCACACTGTCGTTCGCTGGAATTATCTTTTCTGCAAATACCGAGTCAATTTTTAGTTGCACATTTCGCATTTCTGTGCCATAATTTTGATGGTATTTTTTGTTTTTCACACATCAATTATACTAAAAAAGCAAGGTAGAAGCGACGGTTTTCGTGCTTCTTTCTTGCTTTTTTAAGGTTTTGAATTAATTGTGTAAAACCGCCCGAAGGACGTAAAAGAAGGGGGCGGCGCGCGGGGCGCATAAGAAAAGGGACCGTATCATCATTTTCGTTTTGATACAGCCCCTACAAGAAGAGCGACCGAACAAACTTTAGTCACCAATGACTACAGAACATCAGGCATCTTATTCTGTGATATACACAAAATAATCACTATCAAACTGAGCATCAACATGCTGACGATTACCGGAAAAATACTCATAAATATACTCAAAGTCTATCGCTTCAACCATATCCAGTGAGAACACACTTGCTGTACGCGCCCCTTCAAGACCGAAGTTTATATCATAATTGTTGATCTGATGGTCAAACACTGAAACAGACGCTGATCTTTGCATAACTGCTGCCGCATTTGACGGTGGACTGACCGCACCATTACCCGCCGTGTTGCCTAAAAAT
>WQVH01000083.1 GCA_009781695.1 Oscillospiraceae bacterium | reverse complement strand
CCACACAAGATCAGCATGACGTTTTCCTTGATAAACCATGTATCCCAAACCCATTGCAGAATAGATGGGAACGCCGGATTCGCATTCACCATATAGGGCAGCTCATCAATCACGAGCAGTTTTTTCGTGCCATGGTCATGTTTTAAGAAAACCTCAAACAAGTCCTTCCAGCTTTCAAACGATGCGCTTTTCAGATACTCTTTCCCTGTATACTCAGAAAGAACTTCTGTAAAATTCTTCATGCTGAGTGTTTCGTTTTCTTCGTTGGCCAGAAAGTACATGGCTTTTTTATCTTTGATAAACTCGTTGATCAGCGTAGTCTTTCCCACACGGCGACGACCGTAGAGAACTACAAGAGATGCGCCATCGCTAGCATATTGTTCTTCCAATGCGTCAAGCTCACGCTCACGGTTCACAAATCTTTTCACAGGAACCACCTCCTCAAAAACATTATACCACGCAGAATTATTCTGTCAAGAATAATTCTTTGAAGAATAATGTTGAAATCTGGCGACAAGAGTGGTATAAAAAAGTCAAGAAATCAACCGTGAAAGACAAGGTCGAATCATGATTCAAAATAGAACGCTCGCCCTCATTGAGCGATGGCATCGCATCCAGAGCCGCTTTTAGCACATCTATTTTGCTTATAATTTGCTGTCACGTGTAGCTTGTTCGTTTATTATTAATCAACTGATTCTATGAAACTTACATACTCAAATCCGCCGAGTTTGGATATGACTTCATAGTGCAGTTTGCGCTTGGGGAGATACAGTAGTAAAAGCAGCGCTATTTTGGTGTTTTCACTTTCTTTTTCGTATTTTGGGCGCATGACTTCCATGTTGGTCACTTTGATATCGTTTTCACGCAAATGGTCTAACACTTTGTAGACATATGAAGAGTCTGTCAGTTCCATGTACATCTCCATCGTCCGCGATCTCCTGATGATCTCTGTGTCCAGTCTGTGCATGACTGTGGTCACAAAGAATATAAATACCATGGCGATCAGCGCTCCGCTGTAAAAACCAATGCCAATGGCCAGTCCCATACAGGCGCTGGCCCAAAGTCCTGCGGCTGTAGTGAGTCCGCGTACTTGTCTGTCTCGTGTGATGATTATTGTTCCGACTCCTAAAAAGCCTATGCCGCTGATTACTTGTGCACCCAGGCGGGCGGGGTCGGCATATGGAAAAATGTTTGTCAGGTATTGGTTTGTGATCATGACCAGTGTTGCGCCTATGCAGACGAGCATGTATGTCCGCATTCCGGCAGGGCGTTTTTTTATGCCGCGTTCCAGACCTATTATGCCGCCTAAAATCGTAGCCAGTATCAGTCTGACTGTTATGGATATGGCATTTATTTCTTGTAATGTGTTATAAATTTCTGCAAATGACATGTTTCCTCCCAGTTGTTCCGGCAGAAGTTTTTTGAATAATGTTTGTATAGTAGCATAACTTTTACACTTTAGTCAACTTGTGTAGAAACATTCGCACTCCTTAGACCGACAATATCGCATCACTGACATTCCGGACAAATTGCGTCACCGGTTCGACGCTCTGCGTACCATACTGCGCAACCAATTTGACAATGGCGCTTCCGATAATCACACCATCTGATCGTGCGGCCATATCTCGTGCCTGTTCCGGTGTAGATATGCCAAATCCCACCGCACAGGGCGTATTTGAAACATTTTTCACCTGCTCTATCATTTCGGCAATGTTCGTGTTTATTTCGCTGCGCACTCCGGTAACACCAAGGGAAGATACACAATATACAAAGCCTTGCGATGCTTCGGCAATGGAGTCAATACGCTCTTGCGAAGTCGGCGCTATCATAGAAACTTGTGCTATGCCATATTTGAGACATTCCGCCGCTATCTCGTCTCGCTCTTCAAATGGCAAGTCCGGCACAATCACGCCGTCAATCCCGCATTGACTGCATTTTTCCATGAATCGCTCTTTGCCATAAACAAATATCGGATTGATGTAACTCATGAACAATATCGGAGTGTCTACGCTTTGACGCACACTTGTGACCATATCAAATAACTTATCCACAGTACAGCCACCTGCTAATGCTCGCTCATCAGCTTCTTGGATGACGATACCTTCTGCTACGGGGTCGGAAAAAGGTATGCCAATTTCAATGATGTCCACACCGGATTTCGCCATTGCGATAATCAGATTCTCAGTGGTTTCTATATCCGGGTCACCGCCGGTGATAAATGCAATAAATGCTTTTTTCCCTTCAAATGCTTTGCTTATTTTATTCATGGATATTTACCCCCTTAAATCGTGCAATGGATGCGACATCTTTATCTCCTCGGCCTGAAAGACTGACCACAATAATTTGCTCTTTACTCATCGTCGGTGCGATCTTTCGTGTATGTGCTATTGCGTGGGCGCTTTCTATGGCGGGAATGATTCCTTCGGTGCGGGATAGATATTCAAACGCTTCCACCGCCTCTTTATCGGATATAGGCACGTACTGCGCCCTGCCTACATCCGACAGGTACGCATGTTCCGGGCCAATGCCGGGATAGTCAAGTCCCGCTGAAATGGAATGTACCGGTGCAATTTGTCCGTATTCGTCTTGACAAAAATATGATTTCATGCCATGAAAGATACCCTGGGTTCCGTTGGCTATAGTCGCTGCATTTTTAGGCGTATCCACACCATGTCCGGCGGCTTCACAACCAATCAATTTAACCGATGTATCATCTATAAATTCATAAAACGCACCGATTGCGTTACTGCCACCGCCCACACAGGCAATGACTGTATCGGGCAGCCGCCCCTCTGCGTGTAACATTTGTTCTTTTATCTCTTTGCCTATGATCTTCTGAAAGTCACGCACCATTGTGGGAAATGGGTGCGGCCCCATGACAGAGCCTATGGCATAATGTGTGTCATCTATGCGCGACACCCATTCACGCAGGGTTTCATTTACGGCATCTTTAAGCGTCATCGTGCCGCTTGTCACAGGATGTACTTTTGCACCCAGCAGTTCCATTCTGAACACATTTAATGCCTGTCGCTCGGTGTCTTCTTTGCCCATGAATATTTCACATTCTAATCCCATGAGCGCAGATGCGGTAGCAGTTGCAACGCCATGCTGTCCCGCTCCGGTTTCAGCGATAATGCGGGTTTTTCCCATTTTTTTTGCAAGCAAAACTTGTCCGAGTACATTATTGATTTTATGTGAGCCGGTATGGTTTAAGTCTTCACGTTTTAAATAGATTCTTGCACCGCTGAGATCCTCAGTCATCTGTTTAGCAAAATATAATAAAGATGGTCTGCCTGCATAATTTTGTAATAAATCCATGAGTTCTTTTTGAAAATCCGCATCAGCTTTATAATGCAAATATGCTGTTTCGAGTTCATTGAGGTTGCGCATCAATGTTTCGGGTACATATTGACCACCGTAATTCCCAAACCGGCCTTTTTTATTGTTCATCTCTTGCCCTCCTGATAAATGCTTTTATTTTTATGGGGTCTTTCATCCCATGCGTTTCTACACCGCTGCTGACATCCAGTGCGTAGAGGGTTCGCTTCTGCATGGCTTGTGTTATATTGTCAAGATTCAGTCCACCCGCCAAAAAATATGGTTTGTCTACCGCCCCAATCAAGTCCCAATCGAACCTTTGCCCTGTGCCGCCACCCTTATGGTCTAAGAGGAGATAGTCTGCTGCGGTTTTTTCCCATTTTTGCACATCGCCTTTGTGTTGAATGGTTATTGCTTTGATCACGGTTTTGTTGGTCAGTCGCTTCAAGTTTTGGATATATGTTTCATCTTCCGAGCCGTGCAACTGAACCACATCAATGATGTCTTCGTCGATCAGCCTCAAGATATGCTCAATGGTTTCATCTACAAACACTCCGACAGGAACGATATCCGGCAATAATCGCACCCTTAATGTAGCGGCTTGTTCCGGCGTAACTTTTCGCCTGCTTTCAGCGAACACAAATCCGATATAATCTGGTCGTTCGCAATTCACAGCTTCTATATCACAAATACGAGATAGTCCGCAGATTTTAACTTTTATCATATGCACCTCTCAGGTGGTCTATCTGTGCTTTTTTGTCCGGGCTGCGCATGATGCTTTCGCCAATCAGCGCTGCATGTGCGCCAATTTTCCGTAACTGCATAATATCGGCAGGTGTGCTGATACCGCTTTCTGATACAAAGAGCATTTCGGGGGGGACACATTTGCGCAGGTGTTCACTCAATGCGATATCCACTGTGAAGGTCTTTAGATTCCGATTATTGACACCGATAATCCTTGCTCCGGCAGACAATGCCATCGTTATTTCTTCTTCGCTATGCACTTCTACAAGTGCCGAGAGTCCAAGCTCGTGCGCAAGCGTAATATATTCGGCCAAAGTGTCTTTATCCAATATTGCGCAAATTAATAGCACCGCACTTGCGCCAAGCAGTTTCGCCTCATAGATCATATAGCTGTCCACAGTAAAGTCTTTGCGCAACAGGGGAATTTCGACTACATCAGCAATTGCGCTCAGATAGTGGTCGCTGCCCATAAAATAGAACGGTTCCGTCAGCACTGAGATTGCCGCTGCACCGGCTTCTTTATAGGCCTTTGCAATATCTACATAAGGGAAGTCCTCTGCAATGATGCCTTTAGATGGCGATGCTTTTTTGATTTCGCAGATCAGCGCTATGTCTTCGGTGCGCAAAGCTGCTTCAAATGGGAAGTGGCTTGCGGGGTCTGTGCAACATACCCTGTTCATCATTTCTTCCGGTGGAAGTACTCTTTTTTGCGCCTCAATGCGCTTTTTTGTGCGCTCGGCTATTTCCTGTAATATGTTCATTGAAGTCACCTACCTTTCATTTGAATAGCGGATAAAGTCATTGAGCTTTTGCAGTGCTTTTCCGCTTTCGATGACATCACTTGCCACTTTTACCGCAGTTTCGATGGCGTCATATTTTCCTGTTATAAACATCGCTGCCGCTGCGTTGAGTGTTGCGGCATCTCTTTTTGCACTTTTTTCGCCACAGAAGAGCGCTTTTAGTATTTCGGCATTTTCGGATGGGTTGCCGCCTTGTAAGTCTTCTTTTTTGCACCGCTCAAATCCAAATTGCTCCGGTGTGATGGTGTATGAGCGCACCCAGCCGTCTTTTACTTCACAAACAAATGTGGGTGCACTGAGTGATATTTCATCCAATCCATCTTCGCCATGTACCACCATGGCACTTTTAACACCAAGATTGCACATCACCTGCGCCAAAGGTTCTACCAGTCCACGATCATAAACCCCCATCAGTTCCATTTTTGCACCGGCCGGATTCGTAAGCGGGCCTATAATATTAAATACTG
>WQVH01000082.1 GCA_009781695.1 Oscillospiraceae bacterium | reverse complement strand
TGTGAATTTCAAGGCTTCGCAATGCGTCATTAACTAAAATCTCACAAACAGAAAAATGAAATATTGCGAAATACTGCGAATAAGCGAGTACGAGAGAGATATACATACTAATTTAGAAGAGGAATGATCTTTTTTATTTATGAACAGACAATGTAGACAAACCATTATAGCCGGAAACTGGAAAATGAACATGCACTCTTCTGAGGTGAGAGGTTTTGCATTTGACTTTCTGCCCCGCATTGGCGGATCACAAAACTGGTGTGAAACCATCGTGTGTGCACCCTTCGTACTTTTGCCATCGGCAGTAAGCGCATTTCAAGGCAGCTTTGTGGGCATTGGTGCTCAGAATATGAACCAACACGCTTCGGGCGCATACACCGGTGAAATTTCCGCTGCACAACTGACAGACATTGGAGTACACTATGTAATCATCGGTCACTCTGAAAGACGTGAATATTACGGAGAGACAGACCAATTAGTCAATGAAAAAACTTTGGCTGCGCTTGCATCATCCCTTCGCCCGATCGTATGCGTGGGAGAGAGCTTAAATCAAAGAGAATTAGGCGTAACAAATGATTTGATAGAAATGCAAGTCAAATCAGCAATTTCAGGAGTGCCGAAGGAAATAGTGAGCCGCCTGATCATTGCTTATGAGCCAATATGGGCGATCGGCACAGGCGTAACGGCAACGCCGGACGATGCCCAAAAAGTATGTAAACTGATTCGCAATGTTCTGGCATCTGTATACGATGATAAAACAGCAGGTACAGTAACCATTCAATATGGCGGTTCGATGAATGACAAAAACGCTGCCGATTTACTTGCGCAACCCGATATAGATGGCGGGCTTGTCGGCGGAGCATCACTAAAACCTGAATCATTTGCAGCCATTGTAAATGCAGCCAATCAGTAAGCAGGGGAGCGCTATGAACAAACAACTGGTTATGATCATTATGGATGGATATGGGTTGGCACCTAAGACATCGGGAAATGCGGTTGAAAACGCAAAGACCCCGATATTGGACGCACTGCTTAAGACCTGTCCGCATACATCACTCTCCGCATCCGGACAGGACGTTGGTCTCCCGGATGGACAAATGGGAAACAGCGAGGTCGGACACACCAACATCGGTGCAGGGCGGGTCGTATATCAGGACTTGCCTCGGATATCCCGGGATATAAAAATGGGTACTTTTTTTGAAAATGAGGCGCTTCTTAAGGCGGTTTCATCGGTCAAACAGTCTGCAGGTGCATTGCATTTGATGGGGCTTGTTTCGCCCGGTGGTGTCCATAGTCATATTGAGCATCTTTTTGGGCTTTTGGAACTGGCTAAGCGAAATGGACTGTCCAAAGTCTATATACATTGCTTTATGGATGGACGAGATGTTCCGCCCGACTCCGGCATTGAATCTATCAAAGCGCTTGCCGCACAGATTAAGATGCTTGGTGTGGGCAAGATTGCAACAATCATGGGACGATTTTATGCGATGGATCGTGATAATCGTTGGGAACGTGTGGCGCTGGCATATAATGCAATGGCTTTGGGAGAGGGGACATTTGAACCTGATCCGGTAAAAGCTGTACTTAATTCTTATGATGCCAAAGTATATGATGAGTTTATAGAGCCCGTAATCTGTGATAAAGATGGGATCATCAGATCGGGAGATGGCGTGATTTTTTTCAATTTTAGACCCGATAGGGCAAGGGAAATCACCAGGGCGTTCACAGAACCTGAGTTTAACGGATTTGAGCGAAAAAATGGATATTTTCCATTGACGTTTGTATGTATGACTCAGTATGATGAAAAAATCACCAATGTTGCCATTGCATATCCGCCTGATTTTCCGGAACAGACTTTTGGTGAGTACATCAGCAAGTTGGGTCTAAAGCAGCTGCGTATAGCGGAAACGGAAAAATATGCCCATGTAACCTTCTTTTTTAACGGCGGCATTGAACAAGCATTTCCGGGTGAAGAACGGATTTTGATACAATCTCCAAAGGAATTTTTGACCTATGACATGATTCCTGAAATGTCCGCTTATAAAGTTGCCGAGGCTGTTTGCAAGGAGATCATTTCCGAACAATACGACATCGTCATCGTAAACTTTGCCAATTGCGACATGGTAGGACACACCGGAGACTACGCTGCGGCCATCAAAGCCGTAGAGACCGTCGATGCATGTGTAGGCAAAGTGCTCGATGCGGTAAAACAAGTAGATGGCTACCTGATTGTGACAGCAGATCATGGCAATGCCGACGAAATGCTGCAAGCGGATGGCATACACCGCCACACGGCGCACACAACCAATCCTGTGCCATTTATAGTCTATGGCGCTGATGTGCAGCTCAAATCAAGCGGCATACTCGCAGACATCGCCCCGACAATTTTAGCGATGTTAGGACTTACCAAACCGACACTAATGACAGGGGAGAATCTGATCATTGCGGTATCATAGAGAATTCCAATGTCTTGAAGTCACCACCCATGAAGCCCTGACAGACAAACAATCATTACACTTTTATGAGCTCAAGAAATTACCCCCGCTAAAACCTACGGACAACACGAAAGATTTGTGGCTCAAACTATTCAATGCCGAAACGGAAGAAGACTTAGCAAAAATAGAAGCACTGGAGGTTTCGATAATGAGTGAAGCGATAGGCGCATACCGCAATGTTGCGCCATCAGACGAACTTAAACGAATCGAACGCGCAATGTCTAAAGCCCGGCACGATGAAGCACAGGCGTTAGGTCATGCTGAAAGACGTGGAGAAAAGCGTGCAAATGCAAAGTGGCAAGGTGTAGTTGCAGATAAAGATGCTCTGATAGCAGAGCTACAAGCACAGCTTGACAAAAAGTAAGGCTGGGCGAACAATAGATATCCGCAAAGACAGACCATAAAGCCCGACAATGGGGGTTACAGCCTCACTTGTATGGGCTTTTTTGTCATAACATCTTAAATTTCATTTGCACATCACTCCGACCGCACAAGTCGCGAAACCACAACATAACGAAAATCCCCACCCCGAACAGCACAAGTTGAAAGAATCAAAATCTGATCACCCGGAAAAAGCTCAATATCCGTCTCATACAAAGACATCCGCTGCAACAACAAAATAAACTCAAAAAACTCATCACGATCATAAAAATTGGTCGTCAAATAACAAAAATCAATATGCGTACTAAAAAACGAAAAAACCTCCCACACCGTCTCCTCATAAGGCGTATCAAGCAAAATATACCCATACGAACAACACACAAATCAAAAACAATCGGCAATCTTTACCCACACCAAGACGGATAAAAATGCCCAAAGTACCAAAAGCCTTTATCAAAAACCGCACAGCCAAGCGCATATTATCCCACATGGCCGACGAATTTGACTTTGAAGAACAACAGGCCATTTACTACTACTGCTTTTTGGACGTGACCATTACAGACATTGCAAAAGCAACCGAATTGACCGAAGACCACGTACTCAGTGTCTTGAGCCTATATTCGGAAAGACTATCAAACAAATTGTCATTTTTGAAAAAAACTCTGCCGCACGATGCCGGAGACCTATCTGATGTAAAAGAAATACTCTTACAAGAATTTACGGTAGACACAATTTAAGTATTACATGAAGATGCGATGAATGCGAGGTGCATGAACTTGTCAACAGACAACAAAAATGAAATATTCCAAAGTCTCATAGAAAAGCTAAAAAACGGAGACACCACAGCCTTTGACGAAATATATACAAGATGCTGTGCGCCCATTGCATTTCTATGTCAAAAATTCTGTGACAACAAAATCCCTACGAACCGTACAATGCAGAGCTGCCCTATGAGCCTGTACCGCTATATGAATCCCTCGTAGAGGACGATGTCCGCATCGAACCTGAACCCGAACCGGAACCAATCCCCATAGAAGACGATGTCCGCATTGATCCTGAACCCGAACCGGAATCAACCCCCATAGAGGACGATGTCCGCATTGATCCTGAACCGGAACCCGAACCGGAATCAATCCCCATAGAGGACGATGTCCGAATTGATCCCGAACCCGAACCGGAATCAACCCCCATAGAGGACGATGTCCGCATTGATCCTGAACCGGAACCCGAACCGGAACCAACCCCCATAGAAGACGATGTCCTCATTGAACCGGAATCTGAACCAATTCCTATTGACCGCACACCGCAGATTTTGGCAGCACTTACCACTGCAAACACAGCAGGAAACGTTACAGCCACTTTACGTTATTACGACTTCTCATTTGTCCGCGCTATGCGGCTATCCACCGGAGAACAGATCAGATTTTATGTAACCGACGAGGGCAGCGGAGATATATTGGTTGGCGTAGCAGCACATGAAGACGGCACAAATTGGTACATGCGCTTCAGACATTTTGCAGGCGGCACAATGTGGTCGGACGTAGTAGATCTGCTCGACTTTATGGAATCGCATTAAAGGTACCCTGCACCATTTTGGCATACAACAAAGGATAATTGGTAGTGTCACAAACCATACAAACCGACGCATGAAAAAAGGCACCCATACAGATGCCCTTACCCCACAACTATTTAGCCAACTTATACAAAGCATACTGATTGAGCGAAACCCCCTCTTGCTTGGCCTCAAGCGTAAGCCGTTGGTGCAAGGTCTTTGGTAGCCTGACTGTAAACTTACCGCTTGAATTATTCTCTGCCACAGGTTCAGGCACATCAAAGCCGTTGGCAAGTTTAGCCTCAATCCAACCTGCCATTGCCTCATGGAGATGATCCAAGGCTTGTGCCTGAGTATCTCCGTCAGCCATACAACCATCAAGCTCTAAAACTTTACCAATATAGTAAAACTCGCTCTCGTCTTGATAAGGTTGAATAATAAAGGTATACGGCAAGTTCATATAGTACGATACGGTTTTATTCATGATTTACACCCCAGTTCTGCTGATTATTTCTTTAACGTAGAACGATTTGATAGTTGGTTTACGCTCTGCAATTGTTAGCACATCACCCATAGCATTTATATATTGCCTGTGCGAACCATTCTGACGATCAAGCGAATATCCGTAGTGATTAAGCACTTTGTCGGCTTCTTCAATGCGAATGCCATTAGGCTGACGCTTCATTTTTTCAACTATTTTATCTACAGTGGCCATTTCGTCACCTCTTAACAAGATAGTATCATATATAGTGGCACAACGCAAGGTGAAATATTCGCAAAAACAAAAACACAACAGGAGAAAAAAAGTAAATGTCAAAACAACTCACAAACCATACAAACCACCGCATCAAAAAAGCCATAGCCATGGGTATTGGGTAATAACACGACAGCAGCTACCTTGTGGAGTAATGAGAGATTGCCGCAGAGTGGTTGGTAAAGTCATAGTGGTAACTTGAACCCCAATGGGGTATAATTAAGGCATGGGAGCGCAAAGGCAATGCTTCACAGCTTGCCCTTGCGGAATCCGAGCCATTACGCTATTTTGACAAAATTCAAAAAGTGGTGTCTTTTTGTTCGTATATGTGGTATAATAAGAATGATGCAATTTTGAATTTATCCGCTAATGAAAGCATTCCTGTAACTAAGCCAAAATGAAGTTTGAGAAATAAAAAACCCCCTGTTAAGATGATTATGGGTGTAAGAAATCCAAATCAAACAAAACAGGAGGCGCGTGGGAATGAACAC
>WQVH01000081.1 GCA_009781695.1 Oscillospiraceae bacterium | reverse complement strand
TTCTTCATTGATATCCAATAAAAAATAGTAATGAGAATTGCAACAGCACTCATGATAATTGTGATGATAAAGGCGCTGGTATAAACTCCGGTTGCAGCCCGTATATTTGCAGCTATTTGAGGCCCGGCAAAAGCGGCCACACCAAAAGCAGTAAATAACACACCATAATTCATACCCAGATTCTTGGTTCCAAAGCTTTCGGCACAAATGGAAGGATATACACCCAAAAATCCGCCGAAGCAAATCCCCACTGCAATCAGTCCGATAACAACCGGAAGAAAATCGGCTGCAAAACTCAGCACAATCAATCCCCCAATAGTCACCGCATACATCAAAATCAATGTGGGATAACGCCCAATTTTGTCCGAAATCGCACCCCATAAAAAGCGCCCACCTGTGTTGGCCAAACCCAGAAAGAACACCGCAGTTGCACCGGTAGCAGCGGCAGCACCCACATCATACCCCAGTGCGATTTGTGTGATCGGCGATGCCTGAGAAATAATCATAAGACCCGTAACGCACGCCAATGTATACATAATCCACAGGAAATAGAATTTGGGTGCTTTTAACATACCCACCACATTCAAATCAGAACTTGTGCCACCCGCAGTTCCGACTGCGGGTGGGTTCCAACCGTGCGGCGCATATCCAACCGGCGGACGTACAATGAAAAATGAGCATAGTACGGCAACAGCGCCAAGGACAATGCCAAAAATCAAGAATGTCTGCTGCGGACCAACACTGTCGATAACAGGGCCAAATATAGGCGCAAACAAAACCGCACCCAAACCAAATCCGCCCGCAGCTATGCCGCCAGCCAACCCACGTTTGTCAGGAAACCAGCTTACTGCATTGGCAACAGTGCTTCCATATACCAGACCGATACCGATGCCGCCCATCACACCATATGTAAGAAAAAGTATGAGGGGATTTGCAGGCTGCACCGCAGTACCCATCGGCATAAAGTGAGCCAAAGCAAAACCGGCACCAAAGAACAAGCCCCCAATCAAGATCGTCGTTTTAATCCCTATCTTGCCATGTAGCTTCCCCGCCACGATCATTGCAAGCGGCACCAGACCCAAGGAGAGATTAAACGCGAGCGTGGTCTGCGGCGCGGTGAGATAAAACGGTGCAGCTTGAAGCGCACTGGCAAAAACACTCCATGCATATGCAGAACCAATGATAATATTTGCAATAAAACTGGCGGCTATGATTAGCCAGCGATTTTGAGTTTTCATTATGATACCAAACCCTTCTCATGTACAAATTGTGTGACTGTCATGGCTCAAATGGAGTCTTTAATATTTACAATTGAACCTGTTTTCAAAGACTGCTTTGAGTGCATCTCGAAAATTGGGATGTGCAATTTCTATGAGCGCACGTGCGCGTTCTTTATTGGTACGATTTTTCAGATTTGCAATGCCATATTCTGTCACAATATACTGCACATCACAGCGATTGGTTGTCACCACCGCACCTTCATCCAAGAGCGGTACAATTTTGCTGACTGTACCTCCCTTTGCCGTTGATGGCATCGCAATGATGGAGCGTCCCCCCTTGCTCATCGCCGCTGCCCGAACAAAATCAACCTGTCCGCCAACCCCTGAAATCTGTGTCATGCCTACAGTTTCAGAAGAAACCTGTCCGAGCAAATCAACCTGTACACAGGAGTTAATAGACACTAAGTTGTCATTTTGCCCTGCAATAAATGGGTCATTTGTGTACGTTACCGGATGCATCGAAACCATAGGATTATTATCTACAAACTCATAAAATGCTTGTGAGCCTATTAAGAATGTAGCGATGATCTTTCCGGGGTTAAAATTCTTTTTAGAGTTGTTTATGACACCTGCTTTGACCAATTCCAATACACCGTCAGAAAACATCTCCGTGTGTACGCCAAGGTCTTTACGCTCCTTTAAGAACAGCAACACCGCATCAGGAATAGCACCAATACCCAGTTGCAGACAATCGCCATCATTTACAAGACTTGCACAATGTTCACCAATCGCTTTTTCAATCGCACCGATGGTCGGAGCACCCGGAGACAAAAGAGGTTCGTTTTGCTCAACAATACAGTGCATTTGTGATACATGAACAAAGCTATCTCCCAATGTCCTCGGCATATAGGTGTTGACTTGAGCGATCAAAATTTTTGCAGATTCCGCCGCATGTTTTGTGTAGTCTACAGAAACACCCAAGCTACAATATCCGTGCTCATCAGGAGGTGAGACATGAATAATTGCAACATCTACAGGCAGATCTTCGTCCCACAACAAGGGAATACGGTAAAAGTAGCAAGGCGTATAGTCACCATGACCATCACTCACAGTTTGTCTGGAATTTGCTGAAATAAAGAGCGAGTTGTGGCGGAAGTGCGGCTCCATGTCAGGTGACATGTATTCCGGCTTGACCAAGGGCAACATGCTGACAATTTCTACATCGCGATATGCTTCATGATTGTTCACCATGGCATCAAGCAAGGCGGGCGCTCCGCCGACTCCAAGACCGGTGACTACCCTATCTCCGGATTTGATCAATTTCACGGCTTCGTTTGCCGTTGTTAGTTTTTCTTTATAATATGCTTTCCAATGCACGTCATCACCTTCTTTAGATTTATTTTATAGAGCTGTTTTTATTTTTGTGTACAAAAACCCAAGCCTTCAATTGCGTGTTCTGTGCTTAGGCTGACGAGAGTCAAACTCCATCACCTATCGTCAGCCTAACACACGCAGTCAAAAGACGACCAAAACATTTATAGACTTGTGTATATTACTACGAATTAAGCGATTGGGCAAGTGACTCCACAAGAGATTCTATTTCAGGCTCATTGATCTCACCCAGACTTGATATAACCGTCACTCTATCGTCCAAAACAGTCATCTCTTTGAGCTCTTCATCTAAAAATGCTTCGATAAGGTCTCCGGCCTTTGGCGCCCAGGAACCGTTTTCAATGATGCCAAAGGTGCGATTTTTAAGGTTGAGTGACTTTATACGCGTAAGATAGTTATTGATTAGTGGGAAAATACCCAGATTATATGTGGGGCTGGCAATGACAATATGGCTCAGCCTGAATGAATCAGATATAAGATAGGACGTATCTGTGTACGATGCATTACGCACAGTAACATTTGTGATGCCTTTTTCTTGAAGCTTTTTAACAAAATACTCCACGGCTTTTTCTGTGTTGCCATACATAGATGCGTATATAATGAGTATGCCTTTTTCTTCAGGCTCGTAGCTGCTCCACTTGAGATATTTGTTAACCAAATACATCAAATCAGTGCGCCAAACATGACCGTGCGTGGGCAGGAACATTTTGATGTTTTCCAGCTTGATAATATTGACCGCTTTGCCCAGGATGCTTTGTACATGTGGGCCGTATTTTCCAACGATATTCACAAAATATCTTCTGGCTTTTTCATGCCAGTCGCGATCATAGTCCACTTCATCATCGAAAAGATTGCCATCTAATGTACCAAAAGAGCCAAAAGCGTCTGCCGAGAACAGACATCCCGTTGTGGTGTCGAAGCTGACCATAACTTCCGGCCAATGTACCATCGGAGCAAAGGCAAAGACAAAATTATGCTTGCCAAAACTTATGGTGTCAAGCTCTGCGACCTGGTGCTTTTTTTCCGGCGCAACATCCACGCCAAACTGATGCATAATCATGAACGTCTTTTCATTGGCAATCACCGTGACATCAGGATATGCTTTAAGCACGTGGTTGATGCCGTATGCGTGATCAGGCTCCATATGCTGCACGATAAAATAATCTAATGGTCTGCCGCCCAGGGCTTCTTTCAGATTGGCCATAAATTTGTCAATGACTTTCCTGTCAACGGTATCAAACAATACGGTTTTTTCATCTTTCAGCAGATATGCATTATATGAAACCCCCTCAGGAATAGGATGAATGCCTTCAAAAAGCTCATCTACATGGGGCTCGTCTACGCCCAGATAATAAATATCCTCCGTGACCATTTTTATAGTAGACATGAAATATACCTCCTTATTTTTTATATATACTTAAATAAATTGCGATTTTTCTTCGCCGCACTCAGGACAGACCCACTCAAATGGCAGCATTTCAAAAGGCGTACCTTCCATGGTGTCGCTTTCAGGATCGCCCAATTTTTGATCATACTCATAGGCACAGCCATTGCAAACATAAATCTTGTAACTTGCCGGCAGTTTCTTAGGCACAGCTCTTTTGATTTTCTTGGGCTGCTCAACATACCTTTTTGTTTCACCATTGTCTAATGCTGTAATCAAAAGCGGCACAATCTCAGCAAAATCGCCAACGATGCCATAATCGCAATTTTTGAAGATCAGTGCATTGGGATCGTTGTTAATTGCAACGATTGTAGACGCGGTTTTGATGCCCTTTAAGTGCTGGCCTGCGCCGGATACACCTACACCAATGTACAGGTTGTTTACAAATTTTTGACCGGACATACCGATGTATCTATTGATGGGCATATAACGCAAGGTCTCTGCCACAGGACGAGTAGAGCCCACTGCCGCACCGGCTTGGTAGGCCAGTTTTTCAAGAAGCACAAGACTTTCCTTGCTGCCAATGCCTTTACCGGCAACAACCACACGACCGGATTGTGGAATTGGTGTTTGCGCATCAATACCGATTGTAAAGTCATAACCATCGGATTTAAGCGCAGCGACGAGTTTGTCCACACGCTCTTGGTTTGTGCCTTCCAATATGATTTTTTTACGCACACCGGTGACACCTGTAGTAACTGTCTTGGCCTTCGCAGCCACTTCTTTTTTGGGAGGGCGTCCAACAATGCTGCTTGCAATGACAACACGTAGTATCTCATTTGTCCCTTCGTAAATTGTAGTAATTTTCATGTCTCTGTAAGCTCTTTCTACGAGCATACCTTTCATGTAGCCGGAGCCGCCATGAATTTGAAGTGCATCATTTACAATTTCTAAGCCCACATCAGAGGCATATTGTTTGGCCATAGCGGCTTCCATGCCATAAGATTGTTTTTCATCCTTGAGTGCAGCCGCACTATAAATCATCAGGCGCGAAGCACGAAGCTTGGTGGCCATGTCAGATAGCTTGAATGTAATCGCTTGATTGAATGCAATCGGGGAATCAAACTGTACTCGCTCTTTAGAATAAGTCAAAGCTGCTTCAAAAGCACCTTGTGCAATACCCAAAGCCTGCGCAGCAATACCAATCCGACCGCCGTCAAGTGTTGCCATAGCGATTTTGAATCCTTCGCCCAATTGACCCAGCATATTGCTTTTGTGCACTCTTACATTGTTAAACTTCAGTTCACAGGTGGAAGACGCACGAATACCCAGCTTGTCATATGTGTCTCCGAAAGTAAATCCTTCCTGACCTTTTTCGAGGATAAATGCGCTAATACCACGTATGCCAAGCTCCGGATTGGTTACCGCTGTGACAACATAGATGTCGGCATAGGATGCATTCGTTATGAATATTTTGCCGCCGTTGAGTATGAAATAATCTCCATCCGGGTCTGCTGTTGTTTCTGTGCCGCCGGCATCACTACCGGCATTTGTTTCTGTAAGGCCAAAAGCGCCAATTTTTTTACCACTGGCGAGCGGCGTGAGATATTTTTGCTTTTGCTCCTGCGTTCCGTAGGCGTAGATTGGCCATGCACAAAGAGATGTGTGTGCAGACACAATGACTCCGGTGCTGCCATCGACTCGTGAAAGCTCCTCAACTACGATAGCGTAACTGATGTTGTCCAGCCCGACACCTCCGTATTCCTCAGGGAAAGGAATACCTAGCATCCCCATTTCGCCCAGCATTTTCACTTGTTCTACAGGGAATGCGGCTTCCTGGTCATTCATAAAAGCAACTGGCTTGACCTCCTTTTCTGCAAATGCTCTTACCTTCAAGCGTAGGGCTTCATGTTCCTTTGTGGTTTGATAAGACACAGCTTCGTCCTCCTTTAATTTTAATATATTTATGAGGGTAGCAAGGTG
>WQVH01000080.1 GCA_009781695.1 Oscillospiraceae bacterium | reverse complement strand
GAGTTCAATTTGGTGACAGGTCTGTTTTGGGTCGTTTTGGGCGGTTTGGATAAGGGGAAAAACAAGGGAAATTTTTTAAACTCATAAACAGCAAGTAAAAGGGCGGCCATTTCTGACCGCCCCTCTGTGCGTAACTACTCGTTGTTTTTACTCTCAATCTCATCGCATTCATTGCTTCCATACAGGTCATAAATGATCCAGTTAAGTAATCTGCCCATAACTGCCGCCATGTTCGGCTTGGATGCTTTAATTCGTGCCATCTCTTGCTTGTGAGCATTTTCGATTGCCTGAATTTCTGTGAGTTTGTCCATCATCTTAAGTAAATCGTTTTTGTGATCTTTGTAAATCGTATTGTCTATTCGTGCAGTAAGCTCAAGTACACACTTATCAATCTTTTTCATTGGCAACCTCCTGCGCGTCTTTTCTTAAAGCGGACATCAAATCTACAACTGCCTTTTTCTCATCTTCTGAAAGAGTTTGCAAAAGTCTGATAAATTCTTTCGTCAGTTCATCATAACTCATCACTGTCGGCCTCCTTTTGCTTATATGCGATCCCAAGACTTTCATCTATCGCATTTATATTAGTTCTCAAATCTCTTATTATCACGTGGAGTGTTGCAAGACATCTAGGGAAGCGCGAAGCAAAAACAATCGCTCTCGTTTCGTCAATGCTCTGTGTGTCGCTTTGATACCCCTCGCTTGACATATCATCGTGCAACCGCTGCAGTGCTCCTATACCCTCTAGCAAATAGCCTGTAGCAGATTCTACTTCGCTAAACAAGTCGCTTGTTAAGTTTGGCATAATTATTCTCCATTCATATTGATTTTTCGGAGCGGGAAACGTATAATCAAGATATCCCGCTCCGGCGGTGGTAATGATAGGGTCTAACGCTCTACTTTGGGTGGTGTTGCGTTAGGCTCTTTCTCGTTTAAGCCATTTAACGGCGTTTTGACGGCTTTTGTGCTTTCGTAGGCATCCCGACACTCAAAAGCGCTTCGCCATCGCTCGCAGTGCTCTTCCGGGCTTATAGATGGGGTGCAGCGTCGGCATGTCGTATTGTTATACATGTTACGCCACCTGAAAACGTGTCGAAGTCGTTTTCTTCACATACTGGTTGTACAAGTCCGCATAATCTGCTTTGAGTTTCGCACTATCGAGTCGGGATGATTCAACGAGCGTGTAGCGAATTTCAAAGACTCCGGCTTGGAGCTTGTCCGCTTGCTGGATATCACACTCACGGATCATAATTTGTTTGAGCGTATCGGCTTGCTCCTCTAGGTCTTTTATTTGCTGCTGTAGCTCCCGGTATTCGGTTGCTACGGTGGTGAGTTCATCGTTTGGCATTTTTTCATTCCTCCTACTTAATTTTTGTGGCAAGGGGTGGGTGGCATTGCGTCCGTCTTATTGTGTGCGTCTCATCCGTTCCCACTCTTATATGTGTTCTTATTTCCCTCTCGGTACTTTGTCCACATTTCCTAGCCCTTTCTGATCATAATTATACACCTATATTTCGGTGCTGTCTATTGGCGGTGTGCACAATCTTTCGGTGCTTAATTTTGTGTATTTTATACACTTGTTTTTCGGTGCATATTGTGATATGATGTTATCGTAAAGAAGTGGGCGCAAATATAAGCCGCCCACCGGAAAGGAAAGCAATAATGCCTATAAAGTATGACAAGCTATTTGCATTGCTAAAAGAAAAAGGGTACAGCTCCTATAGGCTTCGACAAGAGAAGATTGTTGGACAGTCTATATTGCAAAAACTTCGAGAGGGTGGCGACATAGATACTCGCACTATAAAGCGGTTCTGCGCCCTACTCGACTGCCAACCGGGAGACATAATGGAGTATGTGCCGGATGAATCGGAGGGCAATAAATAGAATGTATAAAATGAGAGTATGCCCGAATTGTCACAAGATGTATCAGGCTGATTATTGTGTCAAATGCATGATGGAATTAGAATATGAGTTTGACTTCCACCCTGCAGGAAGCACTTTCGGAATAGTTCCGGGTAGTTCAAGCAAGGAAGATTATATTGCATTTCGCAAAGCTCGAATTGAACATGGGTGGACACCACCAAACGCAACCGATGAAGAGCTAAAAGTTGTTGCAAAGGTAGCAGAATATGGCGACACTATAGAGATTTTGCGTAAAGAACTTGAGTGGTATGAGTCTATGTCTACAATTGTGACTGGTGAAATGCAAGAAAATTATTTACTTATTGCCAAGCATCTACGAAAAGCTATGGATATTATTTTGGGGTATATATCAGATGAATGAGTTTTTAAAATATGATAACGCCACCGAAAAGACACCTTGTATGTCTATGTGGACACTTAGCGCAAGAATCATTCTGGAACTGCTCCGGAACTGTTCTGGGAGCGTTCGGGGAGCGTTCGGGGAGCGTTCGGGGAATACCAGATATCAATTGATATCAGATGATTGCAGGTGGCATGTCAAAAACAGTGGATTATGCAAAAAGGCGCTTATAGCCGTTGCAAATGCTAGAAAAAATTCCGGTAAAAATTTTTGATCTTTTTATGTTATACTATGTGCGATGGAGATATATCAAAAAAAGCAGTTGAAATGAGGGATTATGATTAGCCATGGAAAAACAACTTATAAAACGCTTAAAATTGTCATTTGATGATATCGGGCGTAAAACCGATGAGGATGTTGAGTATTGGCTCGCAAGAGAGCTGCAAACAGTTCTTGGATATGCTGAGTGGCGTAATTTTAACACCGCAATTGATAAGGCGAAGATAGCTTGTGAATCGAGTGGCTTCAACACCTCCGATCATTTTGTTGACGTCAACAAAATGATCACTCTAGCAAAAGGCGCAACCCGCTCTGTGGATGATATCATGCTTACTCGATATGCATGTTACCTGATTGCGCAAAATGGAGATCCACGAAAAGATGAAATCGCATTTGCCCAAAGCTATTTTGCAGTACAAACACGAAAACAAGAAAAGTGGTCCACTTGCAGATCACTTGCCACCTGTTAGTATTGCCGCTAAAAACCTCGCAACGGAAATGACCAATTTGAATGTCGAGGAAAAGGATCTGCACGGAGAAACTCCCATCACTACAGAGCATGTTCAAAATAATAAGAGTGTCCGAAAAATGCTCAAAGAACGCAATATAGTTCCGGAAAATCTGCCCCCAGCCGAGGATATCAAGAAAGTTGAACGCCGGGTTAAATCCGAGGAAAAGAAAGTAGCTGTGGAAGCGGGTAAGCTTTCATCAGAAGAATAGACAGGAGCGGGTCACCGATAATGGTAGCCCGCTTAGTTATACCCCTGAGCGTCACGAAAATGCAATTTAAGCGCATTTCACCCGTATATATTCACCCCCTCAGCAAATCGGTGTCAAAAGCCCTTTCAAGCTGTTCCGCAACCATGCTGCACGCATATTGGCCAGCCAATTGCGCAAGTCTCTCTTCATTCATTCCTGGTGTGGCATTTACCACTATTGCGCCGGGAGATAGATTAACCTCAGCCGGACGATACTGATATGCGCCACCCATGTAATCACGCCTCGAAACATCTTCTTTAAGACGCATTATTTCTTCTCGTATTCCATCATTTGCAGGATCAGAAACTAATGCCGCACGACCCCTTGATGTTCCTACGGTATCTGCGCCACGCCGCACACCACCTCTTGCCGCCGTGTCTCTTGCAGATGCGGTTATACCTCCAAGTCCACTCAGCACATTTCTAACAGCATCATATTCCGCTTGGGTCACTGTGCCAGCTTCAACCCCAGCGGCAAGCGCCCTTGTTCGCTCGTAAAAAAGCACACGGTAGCTGTTTGCAAGGTTGTCCACAATGTTTGTGTGCACACCCATGATATTTCCCTCTGCGTCAAGCACGGTTATCATGTCAAGTAGGGCGTTTTTTTGACGGTAGAGCATTAAATCCATTTGTGCCTGTGTCAATTCGTAAACTGCGTCTTCTACATCTTTCAATGCGCCGTATTCATTAAACAAAAATGCGAGCATTTCAGGTGCCATGGTCATAATTTCGTTAAATTGATCTAATGTAACGCCATAGCTTGTGTTGACTGCGTTTAGCGCCTCTGTAAGCGACATGTGGGAACTTCTCACGCTGTCCGCAGCGGAGTATATATCCCGGTATGACCTCAATACATGTCTACGCATTTGTTGTGTAGCTGCTCCAAATGCACGGCTAACAGCCGCCGACCGCTCAACGCTGTCATTAAATAATTGCAATTGCTTGTCGGCTGATATGTATGTTCGGATTGCCGCTTCAACCGCTTTTTCAGTGTCTCTTATTGATCCAGTTAACACCACGAAATCTTGCGTAATTGTTTCAAGCTTCAACGCCTCGTAAACATCTCCACTTGCATGTAAAATATCTATATAATCTTGCCATGCAACAATAGTTTCGCCGAGCTCCAATTGTTGTTGCGCCGTAAGTTCGGAAAATCCATCCATAGCTTCACGCACCAGTTGATATGCTGACCGCATTACAGCTACTCGCTGCGGAAAGTCGTGCGGCATCCATATCCATTCATGTCCGACCTGCTGCGCCGTAAATGCAGCGTATATAGCCGCTTCTGCCGCCGCCGCTTGTGCAAAATTTGCCAATTCTCTTCGCAGCTGCACTTGCGTTTCCATCAGGTAATTTTCGTGCCTGATTGTATCAATCAGCGCTGCGCTTGCGCCAAGTTTGTGCAAGCGCTCCATTTCATAAATGTTGGCTTGGATTGCGGACGTTAATTGCTCGCTTTCTCGCGCGATTGATGCTGTGCGCCCCAGCAATTGATCAACAGATGGTATTGCAGCGTCTGTGTCATTTCTAAGCATCCTAATTGCGCTCGCAACGCCCATTGCTGCTGTTGCTATTAATGTTATTGGCCCAAGCGCTGCGACAAGTTTAACCGCTGCTGGTGTCGTTGCATTTATTCCACGCTTTAATTGTGTTACGCCTATAACTGACTGTCCGATTGATCTTGGCAATAACCCAAATGCACCAAGCATCCTGCTCACACCCTGCGTCATCTGCTGTATGCCTCTTGCAGATGATGCGGATGATTTTCCTACATTCTCGATTGCTACAGAAACCTCGTCTATGGCCTCAGCCTTGCCGTGCACCGCTTCAGACACCTCTTCGATCGCTTCGGCTGCCTCTTCCATGGCCTGTGACGTTTCGTCAGCCATCTCGGACATAACCTCTTTGATTTCTTTTGTAGCGTCAGCAAATTCGCTCATTTTCGCTTTTGTCAAGTCAATCCAGTCAGCGATTTCGCTTGTAGCTTCCGGAAGTTCTTCAAGCGCCCTGTAAACGTCTTTCAGATTTTCTTTTATAGTTTTAAGGACGGCAGATGCTTGATCATCAATTTGGATAGTGTTTTTTATAATCATATTTGCTGCCCTCTACAGTTGCACATGTATTCGGATGTTTTTCTAAAATTATTACTGAGTCTTTGCCATTTGACTACACGGTTTCCCGGCAACTTCTCAAGCGAATTAACAGTGGGTTTCCTTTTCTTAAATTGGCTTACATATTTTTCCCGATGTGCATCACCTCTCGTTATCTTTCTCATACATGAACCGCTCTCGCAAAATTTATGTAGCACGTAGTGCATTGCACCGACCTTGAAGCAGCCGGAGTTCCAATCAATGTTGCAAGATATCTTATGGGTCATTCTGATATAAGCGTGACCAGTCGAATCTATACCCATACAACCGGCAAAGTAATTGAGGACGCAGCGGACAAAATCAACTCAAAAATAGCATCAAAAAATGATAATAATGATGATAAACTTTTGACTACCGCTTAAATTCGTTGCTATTCTAAGACTTGCAAAACCAGCACGACAGACTCTGACTCTGTTTGTCTGGGTTCGAATCCTAGTTCCGCTGCCAACGAAATCAACCGCCTAACTACTGCGTTTGCAATAGCTAGGCGGTTTTTATTAGCATGAGTTCAATTTGGTGACAGGTCTGTTTTGGGTCGTTTTGGGCGGTTT
>WQVH01000079.1 GCA_009781695.1 Oscillospiraceae bacterium | reverse complement strand
GCCAACAACGGCACGGGTACAATGTCCAGCGATACCGTGTCAAACGGCGAAAATTATATCATAAAAGCAAATACATTTACCCGCGCAAACTATAGTTTTACGGGTTGGAATACACAAGCAAATGGCAGCGGAACGGCATTCGCACCGGGCGCAACAATCGGAAGCGTCACATCGAATACGACGCTGTATGCGCAGTGGACAACCCTCGCGGCAGTTAGCACAATGGATGTAAATCCGTCAACGATCGCCCACGGTGGCGGCAATAGTGGGATCTCTGTTTTCGGCGGCAATCTTGTGCCGGCAAACACAAGATTTGCAGCGTTTCTGAACAACAGCGGAAGCCCTCTGTATGAGCGAGGTTCAACAGGCAGTATTGGCTCAACCTCCGTGGCCACAACTCTTAATTTCCCCGCAAACACGACTGCGGCAAACCGCGTATACACAATCCGGGTATCTCTTGACGGAGGTGCCACTTGGCTGGCCACGCCTACGGCAACCGTAACGGTCAATACAGAGCCCTTGACCACCATACAATGGAATGTCCACGGCCCGGGAACCACCCAAGGAAACGTTTCCGCTTTTATCTATGCAAACGGCAGCCGGTCGAATCCAATATCGAATGGCCAAACCGTGCCTGTTGGATCTGAGGTACGCTTCTTTGCCACGCCTGTCGCCCATACACCACTTAGCGCTCAAAACTTCGGCACAAGGCTGAGTGTGCCGCGAACCATAAGCAGTGCTGCCAATGTCCAGTTTGTAAACGACAGCGCTCAAACGGCTCCTGTTTTAAATCGCCCATCATCCAGCGGTGCGGCCGTTGAAGTCGGCAGGATCGTTGATACACCAGGTAACATTATCACAGCCGATTTTACACTAAACACGGAACATCATGTGCGTTATACCCATGCACCAGGCTACAGCGCAACACATGGCACATTATCAACCAATAATGCTGTCAATAATGCTGCAATCCTTGATGCCGGCGCATGGATGCTTCATAATACGCCGATTACATTTATAGCAACCCCTAGTGGAACATTACCACATAGCCCTTGGAGAGTGGATTCTGCCAATTGGTCTGCTTCTGCCGGTCAACTCGTCGGCACACATTCAGGCGGCGGCGCGTCAGCGGCAGCGCATAGAATCGTTACAGCGATCACAAGTCCCATGCACCTACAAGTTGGCTTCGCACCCAATATGGCATCGCTGAACTGGGATGTAGGCTCAGACAATGCCAATGGTCAGATACGAGCATATGTCGTCTCTGCGGTAAACGGCGGAACATTGTCAGCAGGAGACATCATTACTGCGCCTGCCGATATCCAAGTAGGTACTGTGGTGCGCTTTGAAGCCATGCCGAACGCAACATTCGGATTTGACACCGGCACAAGATACAGCCTATCCATCAGTGGGCAGACAGGTATTATGCCGGGGGCGGTAACAAATGCTACCACTTCTGCTCCTCATCAGGGTAACGACTGGCTTGCAGTGACAAGCCCTGTGACCATACCGACATCCGGCATGGGTGGTACATTTAACTTCACATATGAGCATCGTGTTCTGTACACCCATACCGGCAACGGCAATACCACCGGCACGACTCCGTCCGGTATAACCGATGTGGACGGTGCTTGGGTTGCTCATGGTACAACTGCCGAATTCCACGCCAATCCTGATGCACATCATCATATTTCTGCTTGGGCAAGAGGTGGCAGCGACTGGGCAGGTGCACTCACAAGCCCGAGAACTCTTCAAATTACAGCCCCCGAAACGATTGGAGTAGCCTTTGCGGAAACAATGGCCACCGTAGCTTGGACAACATCGACAGGAAATGGATTCGGTGTTATAACTGCAAGAGCCATACCGCCGGCTGGTGGTGCTCCTGTATATCTTGCGGCTAACCCGGCACAAGTCCAGACCGGTTCTGTGATCGAATTCTTAGCAGCACCGAATGCAACATGGGGTCTTGGAAGCCATACGAGATATCAAATATTTAATATAACAGGCGAGACAGGTACCATCGTACCAGCTCCAACTGCCATTGCTCCTGTATGGACGACATCCAACGATCCGCGCCATATTGCCACTGCGACACTTACCACTGCAGACATTGATGCTACCTTTATATTTGCATATCAGCATGAAGTAGACGCGGCGATTCGCGGCACAGCACCCGGAAGCACCCTCAACTTCATTGGTGCTCCCATGAGTACCTCTGCCACGACTGGTTGGGTAAACCGTGGCCAAGCAGCCACGTTTACCGCTGCACCCGCAACACATTGGGTTATAGAGAACTGGGCAATTACGCCGGACATTGGTCTTGCGCTTAGCGACGTTGGAGCCGATAGCAGGAATGCAACGATATTGCCCGATGTGAATCTCGATGAGCCAATCACCGTAGAAGTCCGTTTTAGGGAGCTCGCCGCACCATCCGAGCCCCAGAACTTTACAGTAACAGCGGGGGACATGAAAGTCACCCTCGCATGGACTGTTCCTGCAAATGACGGCGGCAGTGTAATCACAGGTTTTGAAGTTTCAAGTGACAACGGCGCAACATGGATAACAGCTACGAACAATACGGGACATACATTCACAGGCTTAACCAATGACACGGCATATACATTCCGAGTTCGCGCTGTTAACAGCATCGGCAGTGGCGCAGAAGCAACCGTTACGGCTACACCAAGAAGTGTCGGCGGCGGCGGAGGCGGAGGCGGTGGTGGTGCATGGACGCCATCGACAACAACAACCCCACCTGCGGAAATACCGGAGGCGCAAGTGCCGCTTGCAGGTTACGACGATGAGCTAGAAACACCGCAATTCCCATTCATAGATGTTGCGGTCACAGATTGGTTCTACCCCTATGTCAGGACGGTATGGGAAAATCAATTATTCCAAGGTACAAGCTACAATATGTTCACCCCACAGGGCAACATGACCCGAGCTATGTTCATTCAAGTGCTTTATAGAATTGAGCATGGAGAATTGAGAGAGGAGAATGGGGCAGAGGAAATTGAGAATGAAAACTATGATTCAGATAACGCTCAACGCACATGGTATGATGCTGCGATGCAGTGGGCGACAGAACAAGGATTGATAGAAGGTTTAGGCAATGGTGAATTCCAGTCTGGCATTGCGATTACGCGTGAGGAAATGGCGGTCATACTGCATAACTATGTCCTGAGCCGCGATATTTCATTACCCCAAGGTACAGCACGATTATTTACAGACCACTCTGCGATATCTACTTGGGCATTAGAGGGCGTTTTGGCAATCCAAACATCCGGAATAATTCTCGGCCATCTGGATGGAAGATTTGCCCCACAAGATACCGCAACCAGAGCAGAAGTCGCAGCTATCTTTGCAAGATTCCGGGAGATTGTGGATTTGCCGGTGGCCGTGCCCGATGGTGAGGATTTAGCGGAGGATGACGAAGAAGGGTAGTGGCATGTGCGGGCGGCAATAGGGCTTAACGTATATGGCATTGGATTGTAGGGGCGACCATTTTGGTCGCCCCTACAGTGCAAATTACAAATGAGAGCGATCCTCTCTCAATTTACTTATTGCGTCCAAAAATTTTTCATTATTTTCCGTTGTAGAAACGGCTACCCTATAATACGTATCATCTAACCCATAAAAATTACTGCACGAACGAATCCGAATATCCTTTGCATTCAATGCATCACGCAAGTCGAGCGGGAAGGGGTTTTTGAAAAATATATAATTGGCACAAGAGCCAAAGACCGCATAGCCGAGGTCGGTGAGTTCCTGAATCATGACATGTCGCTGTGTGGCAACATAATCGACCGTTCGCTCAATATAGACATGGGCATCATCCAATGCAGCCAAGCCTGCCGCCTGTGCCAAATTGGACACCGCCCAATCTGCTCCGTGAAAATAAAGGCGGTCGATGAGGGTTTTGTCAGAACACAAAGCATATCCCAGACGGATGCCCGGCAAAGCAAACAGCTTTGTAAAGGCCTTCAAAATGATAAGATTAGAATAATTATTAAAAAGCGCCTTGCTCGTGTATGCAGACACGTGCTCCGTAAAATCTATAAAACACTCATCTACGACCACCCACGCACCGATTTGCTTACACACATCCAGCACCGCCCGAATCAGTGCAACCTCTGTAAGTTGGCCTGTGGGATTGTTGGGATTGCAAATATACACCAGTTTGGGCTTTTCAGCCTGTACAGCCTGGACTAAGCCATCATCTAGGGCGAAGCCATTGTCTTTACTTAACATATGGCGGCATATTTGCGCACCGTATGACCTGGCTGATCGCTCATAATCAGCAAAAGATGGGGCGCATACCATGATTTTTGCGGCCTCGACCGCTCTGGGCAATCGAAAAATGATATCGGATGCACCGTTGGCAAAGAAAATACAATCAGGGTCAATCCCTTCAAATGCACTCGTCTTTTCACGCAATAAGGTTGAAAAGCTATCGGGATAACGCTTAATATTTGAAACATCCTGAACAATCGCAGACGCAACATTTTCCGGTATACCTAAGGGGTTTATACTGGCTGACAAATCAACAACATGCTTATGGCCATACTCAAAAACGGCGTTGCCGCCATGGCTATATTCATACATAAACGAATCCCCTCAAAAAGAAACTTATGGCCACAAGCACCACTACAGTGACTGTTGCGGTGGCATACATCAAACGATTTGCGGCCTTGATATGCTCCGGCAACGGAGCATTTTCAGCATCTCCGATTGTGGGCTTATGCACTAAAACCCCATGATAGTAACTATCCCCGCCGAGACATAAACCGAGTGCACCGGCACAAACGGATTCGGTTTGGGCTGAATTTGGGCTGTTGTGATTGCGCCGGTCTCTGAGATAAATCCGAACTGCGCCTTTTACATGCCCACCGACAAATGCGCTTCCTATAATCATAAATAGCGCCGAAATCCTTGCGGGAATGAAGTTGACAACATCATCAAGTCGTGCCGCAAATTTGCCAAAATATTCAAAATCCTCATTCCTGTAGCCAATCATGGAATCTAGGGTGTTGACGGCCTTGTATGCCATGGCCAAGGGTGCGCCGCCTATAAAAATGAAAATTAGTGGGGCAATAACACCATCCGATAGATTCTCTGCCACGGTTTCCACAGTAGCTTTTACAATGCCTTGCTCATCCAGGCTCTGTGTATCCCTGCCGACGATGCGTGCGAGATTATTTCTTGCACCGTGCAAATCTCCGGAGACCAGTGCGTGATACACTTTCATGCTCTCGACCTTTAGTGATTTTGCCGCAATGATAAAATAACATAATATCGCCTCGACAATCAAGCCTATCCACCAATTGATGCTATAAAATCCCCATGTGATCAGCCTGGTCGCTATGTAGGTGAGGCATATAATCATGATCGCCAGAATTGTGCCGGATACAAACTGTCGTGTAGGGCTTTTAATATGAGCTTTCTTGTATATACCCATGCCCCATGCGATGCTGCCGCCAATCAATCGTATTGGGTGCAAAGGGTTTTGCGGATCGCCGATAAAGCAGTCCAAAACAAATGCAACGATGATGATAATCGCTATATATTCTGCCAATATCGTAAACCTCCACCATTGCATTTGTCATTTGAATATGCGGCACAGACATGAAGTGCACCCTGTTTTTCAAGTAGTATCATAATATCACAAACCACCAAGACCGGGCAATGCCGAGCGTGAAAATTACAAAGCGCAAATCAAAAAGCACAAATTACAAATTAAAAAGCACAGATAGGGCGTTTTGAGTTGAGAATGGAGTGTGTACATCTTCACAGTTTGTGCCCTCAAATGAGTAAACAAACGTGCAATGACAGCACTGCATCTTTCGTGATATGCTTAAGCTGCTAGGAGTGAGTCCACCGGCAGCTTTGCTTTGGCAACATGGTGGTTAGAGTTTACTGGGTACTTGGTCGAACCGATGAGCTCTGAAAAACACAAATTAGCGTTGAAGTGTCTGGAAAATCATGCTATTATAGGAGGG
>WQVH01000078.1 GCA_009781695.1 Oscillospiraceae bacterium | reverse complement strand
CAGGTTCAGCCGTACCATCCATGATGCCTGTGATCTCTTTAAATTGCCGTCTCACCTCTTGAACAATGCTACCGGCTGAACGTTGTACAGCAGACATTGTCATCGCCGCAAAAACAAAAATCAGCATTGCGCCAATAAACATACCGACAAGTATTGATGGGTTTCTGATACTTAAATACATCTCACCCACATGGTTATAAGCAAGATTGATATATGAAACCAGCAGCGCAAGTGATGTGAGCGCCGCAGAGCCAATTGCAAAGCCTTTGCCTGTGGCTGCTGTGGTATTACCCAATGAATCCAATGCATCTGTGCGGTCTCTGACTTCTTCACCGAGGTCAGCCATTTGTGCAATGCCGCCTGCATTGTCTGCAACAGGGCCATAAGCATCACATGCCAATGTCATGCCAAGCGTAGAAAGCATGCCCACTGCAGCGATACCTACACCGTACAAACCACGCGAAAAAGTGTATTCAGTTCCGTCAACACCCAAAATACCACCGCCAGCTAAAAAGCTGATAATTACCGCACCTGAAACAATAAGTATCGGCGCTATCGTGGATTTCATGCCCAGGGATATGCCGGCGATAATGAGCGTAGCTGAACCGGTTTCAGACGATTTTGCCAAAAGCTTCGTTGGTTTGTAATGAGCCGAAGTGAAATACTCCGTAAAATATGCGATTAGACAACCCGCAACAAGACCGGTCAGAATCGCAATATATAATCCCAACCAATAGCCCCTGCCCATGATTAAAAAAGTAACCGGAGCAAATCCTATGGCAGCTAAAATAGCCGAACCATATTCACCTGTTCTCAATGTGTTGAGCAGTTGCTTCTGATCTGCATTTTCTTTCGTTCTGACAAAGAATGTAGCAATTAGAGCCGCCAAAACACCTACAACACCCAGTGCTACCGGCAAGAACATACTTGCCCATTGCAAATCATGTCCTACAAAAGCAGCAACTCCGAGTGCGATGGCTGCATGTAGCGCCTTTATGTAACTTTCATATAGATCTGCACCCATACCGGCAACATCGCCTACATTGTCGCCTACATTATCTGCAATAACCGCAGGGTTGCGCGGGTCATCTTCCGGAATACCGGCTTCAACTTTACCCACAAGGTCGGCACCCACGTCGGCGGCTTTGGTGAAGATTCCTCCTCCAACACGAGCAAACAGAGCAAATGCCCCTACACCGACACCAAACATAACCATATTTTCTGCTATGGCCACAGCCTCTAATTCAAAGACGAACCTGAGAACCAAAAACCATAAAGAAACATCCAGCAGCGCGAGCCCGATGACTGTAAAGCCCATCACAGTACCCGACGAAAATGCTACTTTTAGCCCTTGGTTCAGACCGTCTCTGGCTGCGTTTGCCGTTCGGACATTCGCATATGTAGCAATTTTCATACCGATGAATGCCGATAGTTGAGTCAAAATCCCACCAACGAGAAATGCAACCGGGATAAATGGCGACATGTAACCCAACAACACAACCACTGTGAGTATTGCGACCATTACTACATAGAATATTGCGACTGTTCTGAATTGACGCTTTAAATATGCATTGGCACCTCTTCTAATTGCCGCAGCGATTTTTTTCATCGCATCGGTGCCCTCCGGGAACTTCATGACTTGTCTGCTTTTTACAAAGGCAAATACCAGTGCGACGAGCGCACCTGCAATACCAATTACGAAAGCTAATTCATAGTTCAATCTACCATCTCTCCTATCAATGTTTTTGATTATTCAGTTGTGTATTATAGACAACTTGAATCAAAAGTGCAAGCTTAATTTTTAACAAATAGTTTCAAAGTTCCATAACATAGTAAATGAATTAAAAATTCTCAATTTTTGACCGGCTATTATACTTGAATTTCACTGTACTCAATGTATATAATGTCAAGCAGCACTAAAATACTCATCAAGATTATGGGAGAACTAAAAAAATGCACACTTGGGATGAACTGGAAATCGCTTGCAAAAGCTGCCAAAAATGTGATTTGCATGCAACAAGAACGAATGTAGTGCTTGGGGTTGGAAACCGCTCTGCAGAGGTCTTATTTGTCGGCGAAGGTCCGGGAGAAAACGAAGATATCAAAGGTGAACCATTTGTCGGCCGAGCCGGAAAATTGCTTGATGACATGTTAGAAATCATCGGACTTTCACGTTCTCGCAATATATATATTGCCAATATAGTTAAGTGCAGACCGCCTAATAATCGCGACCCTCATGAGTCTGAACGCGAAGCTTGCTTGCCTTGGCTGCGCGCTCAGTATATGCTTATCAATCCAAAGATTGTTGTTTGTCTCGGTAGAATTGCTGCCGGAAAAATTATAGATAAGCAGCTTAAAATAAGCAAGGATCATGGAAAATGGTACGAAAGAGATGGCGTCAAAATGATTGCACTGTACCATCCAGCAGCGTTGCTCAGAGATCCCAATCGGCGACCTGACACATTTGTTGATCTTAAAGAGCTTGAGCGGATGATTAAGACAATTTGTACCCATACCTATTAACAAAAAGACAAGGAATGGTCATTAACATGAACAACCCGGTGCGTATCTCTAAAGCTTCTGAGCGGCATGCTTTGCGCGAAATATGGAGACAGGTTTTTAAGAGCGATGATGGCGATTTGTTTTTTGAGCATTTTTCCCATCCGAAGCGCTGCATGGTTATTGAGGACAACGGAACTCCTGTATCCATGGGATTTCTGCTTCCTGCCGGTAATTTTGTCAGCGATGGCAAGTGTTATCCGTGCGGGATGATCTACGCTCTTGCAACATTGCCGCAATACAGAGGCCATGGATTTGCTACCGCAATAGTGGACTCACTGCTTGAAGCAGGACGTAAGCAGGGGTATAACGCAACCATACTATCACCCTCCAATGATGACCTTTTTGATTACTACAACAACCGAACAAAATTCAGTGAACATTTTTATATCTGCGAAAGAAAATATTCTACTCTTGGTGAATGTAATAAAGGCACTATCATTTCTGAACCCTCTGCCCGAGAGTATCATGCGATACGTGAGTCTTTACTCACTGACATGGCTCATATGAAGATGGATATTGATATCATTGAATACCAACGCAAATTGAGCCATCTTACCGGCGGCAAACTTGTCAAAATAGACCAAAGCGGCATCATTTCATGTGCGGCAATTGAAGTCTACGCAGACGGCGCCATTTTAGTAAAAGAACTTTTGGCACCCGCAGGGCACTATGATGCTGCACTGTCTGCTATCGGAGAAACTTTTCCTGCTCATCAGTACACTGTAAGGACACCTGCTCAAATCAATAATTGCTCAAATGCGCATGTTAGAAGATTCGGCATGATTGCCGCATATCCTGCGATTAACGCCACGGCATCACATATCGCACCATGGTATGGCTTTGCACTTGATTAGTACGCCCATTTCTCGCTCACTTACCCAACGGCCTTAGCAAAGGATAAGTTTCATAAAAATGGGTAATAAATAAGTTAAAAATGTGAAAAAAACTTGAATTTCCTTAACTATTTAATAATATTGAAATATCTAAATGTAGATTCCTTAATAACTGATTGCTACAATACAAGTGCAGGGTCGCTAAACTATCTTTTTTCATTTTATTATCCTCATAATCTGTTTGACCAATGGGAGTCTCCGACTCCCATTGATCTTGTTTGTTTATTTTATTGACAAAAAATGCCTTGTCTGATATATTCAAAAGGCACAATTCTATATGGGGGTGGATCCGGTCTGGTGGTCGGCCCGGGCTTCAAATCCGGTCGTGAGGCGGTTCGTGCCGTCTCAGGTGTGTTCGATTCACACACATCCCCGCCAAATATTTTATGCGATAGGCGGGAAAGCGTATGAAGCATATCGTTCTTGGTACCGCAGGGCATGTTGATCATGGAAAAACAACGCTGGTTCGTCACATAACCGGCCATAATACCGATAGGCTCAAAGAAGAGCAAACAAGGGGTATAACCATCGAGTTAGGGTTTGCCCCTTTTACGCTTCCAAACGGTCAACACATCGGCATCGTCGATGTACCCGGTCATGAAAGATTTGTCAAAAACATGCTTGCCGGAGCTACAGGCGTTGACCTTTTCATGCTTGTAATTGCTGCCGATGAGGGCATAATGCAACAGACACGCGAGCATATTGATATCCTCAGACTGCTTGGCATTTCGAGAGGTGTTGTCGTCCTCACCAAGATAGACACAGTAGATAAGGAATGGCTTGAGCTGGTTCGTGAAGATGTCTCGGAATATCTGAGCGATGGACCTTTTGCTAAAACTCCAATCGTTGAAGTTTCATCCATGACCGGTGAAGGAATTCCCAAACTTTTGGAGACCATCGAAATGTTGAGCAAAGAGATCAATGAACGCCCATCTACAGGGGTCTTGCGGCTTGCGGTAGATAGGGTGTTTACCATGACTGGATTTGGCACAATTGTGACAGGCACCATATGGGGCGGCATGATATCACAAGGTGACACAGTTGAGCTTATGCCAACGCGCAAACAAGCACGTGTACGCTCACTTCAAGTGCATGGCGAAAAAAGAGAGCAAGCCTACGCCGGTGAGCGTGTCGCTGTCAACCTGACAGGTATTGAAAAAGAATTTGTCGAGCGAGGCAACTGGCTGACGAAGCCGGATGTGATGAAAGAAAACAGAAGAATAGATATACGCATAGAGCTTCTTGACACTGCCCCTGAGATATCTCAGCGCATTCGTGTGCATGTACACCATGGCACAGCAGAACTGCTTGCGCGTGTGAAGCTCTTAGATCAAAGCACACTCGCTCCGGGAGAGAGTTGTTTTGCACAATTAGAATTGGAAGAACCGCTGTCAGCAATGCCAGGTGACAGGGTTATTTTGCGTTTCTACTCCCCCATGTTCACTATTGGCGGAGGAACTGTGCTTGATGCTGCCGCTGTACGTCATAAAAGACGGTATATCAATGAAAATTTGGGTAGACTTGAGGCGCTGCACAGCGGCAATCCGAAGCAGATTTTACTCGCATCAATGATGAAAGATGGAACTCCTTGGCAACTTGAAGATATTGCTTCAAGTTTGCAATCCGACATGGCCGAAGCGAAAGAGGTTGCCATTGCATTAAAAGACTCAGAACAATTGCTCACACTCAATGATGGGTACTACTTCCCTGTCGACGCAATGAATATGCTGATAAAAAAACTAGAAACATTTTTATCAGACTATTGCTTAAAATGGCCGATGAGATTTGGCGCTCCTAAAAAAGAAGTCTCACAGATTATCTTGTCAAAAATGGATACCAAAAAGCAGCGTGCCATTTTTCAATATATTGACCATCTCGAAAATTTCGCACAAGATGAGAAACTGATTTGGCAATCCGGATGGAAGCCGGTCTTGACCGCTTTACAAGAAAAAACCATAAATGACATATCTGAAGTTTATGAAAGGACACCGCTTACGCCTCCAACATGGACTGAGGTCATTACAGAGCTTGATATCCCCGCCAAAGAGCAAGGTGAATATTTACAGTGGTTTCACCGAAGCGAAAGGCTCGTTCGTGTGGCTGACGATGTTCAGTATACTCCTCAAGCGCTAAAGGAGGCCGAAAGTATTCTGCGTACAAATGCACCAAACGGTTATACGCTCGGCGAGGCCAGAGATTTGCTGGGTACGAGCAGAAAGTATGCTCAGAAAATCGGCGAATATTTCGACCTGATAAAGCTAACCTATTGGGACGGAGAAAAGCACTATTGGAAGTCATGAGTTTTGATTTTCTGTCTATCACCTCTATCACATCCTTATAGCAAAATGCGGGCTGCACATCGAACAGTCCGCATTTTGTTATGTTTTCACTCACAGCCAATCAACGCATGTAAGGTTTTCACGGTTTCCATTTCGCTCGCCAACAAACCACCTGCCGAATAGATCCCTTCTTTCCGGCAGGTGGTTTGTATTATGCCTGTATTTGTTTAGCGCTCCTTTATCTTAGATCTTTATGAAGCTCTGAAAATATCTCTGGGTCTTGAATCGGGTCTTTCCAGCAGAGCCCATGGGCGCTCCGGTGTAATGAGCTCCACCCAGCTCTCATGGATATCGTCTTCGTGTCTTGCATATTT
>WQVH01000077.1 GCA_009781695.1 Oscillospiraceae bacterium | reverse complement strand
GACCGCACGGTCTACTTTGCTCCACTATGGATATGAGGGGCGCAGAGCCACAGCAGGTAATCTGGCATTTCCGTATTCACCTTCTGACTTTAAAGCAGGGGAGGTCTACGCTTTTAGTGTGTATCACTTACTGGAAACGGATGATCCGGCCTCTTTGTTCCCCGTAGAATATATTCAACTATAATAACTGTACTTACTGAGTGTGAAGGAGCATATAGATGAAGACAAAACTGACTGATATTGCGAGTGTCATAAGAAGTAAGAATTCAGGGCCTTATGAACTCACTTTGGACATTATCTTCAATGAGTACGAGGATTTTGTGAAGATTAGAGATGGTGGATTTATAAATGAAGCACTGATTTGCTCCTTATACGGAGTAACACCTGAAAAAATCGTGAGCATTGTGGCCTTTGCACCTGCGAAGGCGATCAAAGCCACGATTAAGCGCCCGCTTTGTTCGGGGGATTTGGGTGAGACTGATGTCTATGGTGCGCAGCAACATGCTCCGCTTTTGGGGCTGGAATTCGAGGTGTAAAGATGCCCTATTCTGCAAGAATGCAAAAGAGCCACCTGTATAGCGTGTTTTTTGCCCCGAGAGGTAATGAACGTATGGTGGATCTCGGAATGCAAATAGCGCAGCAATATCTGAGTCCATTTGACAAGCTCATCGGTCTGATGGGTGTTTCCGGGAGCGGAAAGAGCATGCTCATCAAAGGCATGTTTCCGGGTCTTGAGTTGACCAATGATGATGAGGGTGTCAATGTTCGGCCATTGCCATTGTTTAATGTCGATGAGACCGGATTTTACACCGCACACACCTATCATATCGATGTGCGTTTTGAATCGGCGTTTAAGCAGATGCATGAGCTTGCGGATGCGATTTTATATGCGGTGGGCAAGGGCAAGCGCGTGATTGTGGAGCATTTTGATCTCATCTATCCTCAGCTTGGGCGCAATGCGCATCTGCTGATCGGGATCGGTGAAGAGGTGATCATCACGCGTCCGACGCTCTTTGGCCCTAAACCGCAGGAGGTTGCTGATGTGGTATTTAAGTCAATCAGTTCAAGGCTCAAGGTGCATACCGCAGAAGATATTTGCGAATATGCGCTGAGCAAGTTGGGGATAGACACCCATCAATATGAGCATGCAGATGTAAGAAATGGATTTATCTTAAGTTTTTTGAGCAAACCCGAGCTTGATCTGCATGCGCTGCAAGCGGAGATTGATCAACTGATATTGCAAGATGTGCCGGTCTCGTATTTTGATGAAAACCACATTCAAATCGGGACGGATATGCACAGGTGTACAGGGCCGCGTATGCATGTGCGCAGCACAGGGGAAGTCAAAAATTTGACGCTTTTAAAAGAGTTGCTTGTCGAGCCAATCACCGACCGCTTTTTGTTGGTCGGTGTAGTTGATGAAATGGATGATGTGAATAACTTAAATCATATTATTTTGCAATAGTGCGATATAATGTGTGTGGTGTTATTAAGGAGAAATGATGCGTGATTATGAACGAGAAGTAAAATATCGGATTGATTTTATCAAGAAGATGCTCGATAACTCCGGGGCAAGCGGTATTGTTTTCGGCAATAGCGGAGGCAAGGATGCGGCGCTCACCGGGATTTTATGCAAATTGGCATGTGATGATACGCTCGGTCTCTTGTTGCCATGCGGTTCAAATCAAAATTATGGTTCTGATATGGATGATGCGCATGCGGTTGCCGATCAGTTTGGCATAAAAACAAGTGCGGTTGATCTCAAGTCTGTTTTTGAGACGATGAAGTTGGCGCTTGGCAATAGTACAGCGCTCAATGATGCTGCGGTCACCAATATAGCGCCCAGATTACGAATGACAGCGCTCTATGCGGTTGCTGCGAGTGAAGGACGATTGGTTGCCGGAACGGGCAACAGGAGCGAGCGGCATATGGGATATTTTACAAAATGGGGTGATGGGGCGTATGATTTTAACCCTATTGCTGATCTTACTGTTTCAGAAATTTATGCATTTCTTGAGTACTTGGGCGCTCCGAGGCGTATTATTGAAAAAGCGCCGTCGGCCGGATTGTTTGATGGGCAGACGGATGAGGCAGATATGGGTGTGACATATAAGTGTATTGATGAATTTCTGCTGACCGGGACTTGTCCGGAGGAAGAGATGAGTGTTATTACAAAATACCATACAGTCAGTGCGCACAAGCGCAAGATGCCTCCGGTCTATGGTGCGTAAATGCGCTTGCAAGATAGATACATATGCGATACACTTTCCATATATGATATGCATGGTGTGAAAATATAGATACATTAATTGAGTCTTTAAAGGGGGACATTTTATGAAAAATAGAATGCTTAAGTTTTCGCTTGCACTGATAATCATCCTTTCGCTGATGCTATCGGTTATATCTGTTGCATTTGCGTTGGGTGATGTTGTATATACGGATACCAGAATGCTCGCAGACAATCTGGAACTCAGAAATTCCATTTCCTGGCACGGAACGCATGGGCGAACCGAACATTTTGCGCTGACCATGACAGGGGCGGGCGATGCCCGACCCATCATTATGAAGGGCGATACGGTTTTTGGAACAACACGGATTTCAAGCATGGTTGATATCGCTCAAAACCGAGGGTTCAATGTGTTGGCAGCAGTAAATGCGGACTTTTTCTTTCCTGCACATGGTGGAGTGCCCATGGGGATCGTAATCGAAGATGGCGTGTATTTGTCGAGTCCCGGAGGGCGAAATGCTGTTGTCTTTGGTGATGATGGGCGTGTTGATGTCGTGTCGAGTCCGACTGTGTGGAAGTCGCTTTTTAACATGGGTGGAAATACACAGGTGAATAATGAAGGGCAGAGTGTGAGCCTGTCGCAATTTAACAAGCCGAGAACTGATCTGGGCGGAATGGTTCTTTATTCCGAAGTTTTTTCAACTGTTTCTACACGTACCGCATCGCCCGGTTGGTATGTAAGATTTCGTATACTTGAAGGTGTTCCCAGTGTTTCAGGCACGATGATGCTTGAAGTGGTGGAGGCATCTGTGTCGGAAACTGCACCGGCTATAGGCGCAGGATATCTCATACTGACAGCCGCAGAAGCGAGCAATTTACAGCATGAATTTGAAAAGTTTGCGGTTGGAGATAGAGTGAGGCTTACAACTTCTGTTACAGATTCACGCCTTGCAAATGCCAGGTATGCTACAGGCGGTGGTTATATACTGGTAGCCGATGGTGTGCGAGCTGATCCGGCCAATTGGTCAAATGCATTGCGCAACAGAGCGCCGAGAACGGCCATCGGTGTACGTGCGGATGGTTCAATCATTGTCATGGTTGTGGATGGCCGCAATGCGGAACACTCTGTAGGTGTGACACTCGATGAACTCACTGATGAGATGCTGAGACAGGGCGCAGTTTTTGCTGTAAACTTTGATGGTGGCGGGTCTTCAGCCATGAGTGTCAGAGTTCCGGGAGAAGGTAATGCGACGACAATCAGCCGTCCATCGGATGGCTCTGAGCGTGGATGTGCAACATATTTGCTCTTTGTAACGGATGCGACACCGGGCGGGCCTGCCAGAAACTTGGGTCTGAGAAATAATGGCGTTATAGTGCTTGCGGGCTCCTCGGTTGATTTGAGTTTGGTTGCAACAGACGCAGGGTATATGCCTGCGGGGGTTCCCGGAGATGTTCAGGTTACAACGCAAGCGTCCGATGCACATATAGATGGCCTGCGGTTTACCGCAGGCAGTGTTGCAGGTGCGGATAGATTGAGACTGTTCTCGCCATCAACCGGTGCTTTAGGATATGGTGAGGTCTTTGTTCTGAACAGTCCCACATCCATATCGGTGAGAAGAGCCGGTACCACCACGCCACTGACTTCGGTTACGGCAAGTCCGGGCGATATATTGGAATTTGACGTTGTGGCGTCATTTTACCGCAGAGCGGTCATTTCGCAAATTCACGCATTTGACTTTACTGTTTCGGGTGACATTGGTGAGATGATTGCTCCCGGTGTTTTTCAAGTGGCTGAAACCATCGCGCAAAATGGTATCATTATGGTCTCTGCCGGTAACAGAAGTGTAAACATTGCTGTTGAGATATCGGGTTTTGCAGATATGACGAATCATTGGGCGAGGGCATATGCTGAGTTTTTGGCTTCCGCAGGGATCACAATGGGTATTTCGCCGACCGAGTATGGGCCTGAACGCGAGATGCTCAGAGGGGACTTTATCCTGATGCTATATAGAGCAGCAGGCGCTCCTGCTGTTGATGGATCGAGTGGATTCCACGATGTTCCGGAGGATGCTTATTTTGCACAGGCGATGGCTTGGGCTGAGTCGGTTGGGGTTGTCGGGGGCGCAGGTACAGGTCTGTTTGAGCCGCTTGCACCGCTGTCAAGGGCTTCGGCATTTACATTTACTTATCGGGCATTGAGTGTCATTGGTATTGATGTGCAGTCGGGTACTTATGAAGATTTGATGCCGTTTCCGGATGCCGATCAGGTGGCAGATTTTGCGGTAGTGCCTACAGCGACCCTTATTCGGTTGGGTATTGTTGAGGGTTCTAACGGTCAGTTGATTCCGGATAGTACTTTGACTCGTGCACAGATGGCAAAGGTGTTGTCTATGGTGCTGCAATTGAGTTAATGATTGCCCCCCTTCAAATGAAGGGGGGCATCCATAGACGGCGGGGTTGTCCTTGCCCACATTTTGAGAACGGAGTATGAGTGCATGTTTGTTGATAAGGCTGTGATTATGGTTAAGGCCGGTAAAGGTGGTAACGGCGCGGTGTCGTTTCATCGGGAAAAATATGTCTCTGCCGGAGGACCCGATGGTGGAGACGGCGGGCGCGGCGGCGCAATTATAATAAAAACAGACACGAATATGTCCACGCTGATGGACTTTAAGTATAAACGAAAATATGCCGCAAGCAGCGGCGCAGATGGTATGGGCAGAAACAAATCAGGCAAAGATGGCATTGATCTGGTGATATCTGTTCCCAATGGCACGGTCATTAAGGAAAAAGAGAGCGGACAGATTATCGTGGATATGTCCGGTGTTGACAAATTCGTGCTATGCAAGGGCGGCAACGGCGGTTGGGGTAATAAACATTTTGCCACACCGACACGTCAAGCGCCGAGATTTGCCAAAGCGGGACTTCCGGGCGAAGAGCTTGAAGTGATCTTAGAACTCAAGCTGCTTGCCGATGTGGGTCTTGTGGGTTTTCCAAATGTGGGAAAATCAACCTTCTTATCAGTTGTTTCAAAGGCGCATCCTAAGATCGCCGATTATCATTTTACGACGCTTTTTCCTAATCTCGGAGTGGTGTATGTTGGGGAGGGTACTTCGTTTGTCCTGGCCGATATTCCGGGCATTATTGAGGGTGCTTCCGAGGGTGCGGGATTGGGATATGATTTTTTGCGCCACATTGATAGATGCCGGTTGCTTATACATATAGTGGATATTTCCGGTAGTGAGGGTCGTGATCCCGTAGAGGATTTTGAGGCGATCAACGAGGAGCTCCGAAAGTTTAATCCGGAACTTGCCAAACGTCCGCAAATTGTGGCGGCGAACAAATGTGATATAGCGCAAGATGAAGCGCTTATTGAGCGGTTTAAGCAATTTGTTGAACAGCAGGGGTATATATTCTTTATGATTTCCGCAGCAGCCAACACAGGTGTGAAAGATGTAGTCAATGCAGTGGCGGCGGAACTGAGCAAATTGCCTCCGGTTGCGATTTATGAACCTGAATATGTACCGAAACCGCGCATGAAAGGCAGCCCGGAGGAGCTGGTCATAGAAGTGTTTGACGATGTGTGGACGATTGAAGGGTCGTGGATAGAATGGATCTTGCAAAATGTCAATTGGGATGAGCATGAATCCAGAATGTATTTTGAAAGGGTGTTGCGTAATGCCGGGGTCTATGACCGGCTCAGAGAGATGGGTATAAAAGACGGCGACACCGTGAGTATTTACAATTTGGAATTTGACTATGTAGAGTAGTACTCCATTCTTGAAATAAGCTTACAAATTTTGCGGCATCTTTGTTCCGTCTGACTTCGTTAAAAAACCTTGAAAGACCAGTGGTATTCCCGCAGTTTTTTGCCTTGCCAGACGAAAAAACCTACCACAATCTTTG
>WQVH01000076.1 GCA_009781695.1 Oscillospiraceae bacterium | reverse complement strand
GCCTTGGCTGTGCGCAAAGCGCGCCTAAACAAGCACGCCAGTGCGCTGTTCCGCTCGGCGGCGGGGCAATCGTTTATGCCCCGGTAGGCCCAACCTGTGTTTTCAGATACCCACTGAACTGTAACAATGGTTACAGTCACCAGCACTTTCACACAATTATTTTATTGACGTATGAGTACACATGGTATACAATCAACACTGGTGATCCTGTGCAATTTGAACACATACAGGCACTACAAATCCGAAATTTACAAAAGGAGAAATATCAATGGCAAGACGAAGAACTGGCAAAATCCTTGTCGCCCTGACCCTGTCACTCATGATGGCTATCTCAATAGCATCACCAGCATTTGCGGCAGATCAGCTTGCGACCCCGGAGGTAACACAAAACCAAAACTACCGCTGGCTATTCTATATCCCTGTTGAAGGCGCAACAGGCTATGATGTTTACGCATTTCGCACCTATGCAGATGCACAAGCCGGCACTAACTATGTCGCAGTCTCAAGAAATGTTATAGAAACCGACGGCTCAACATCAACAGGCGGCACAACAGGCGGCACCGCACCTGAAGTTCCCGAAGGCAACAATAGAATCGACGTAAGACTCCTGCAATTTACAGGCGAAGCAACAAGAACCCTTCCCGCAGGCTACACCCCTGCCGGACTCGGCGACTCATTCTATCCAGGCGACCGTCAAGGCGACACCACCAACCTCAAGCCCGGCCAATACTGGTTCAGACTCCGCGCAGTCTCTGATGACAACAATGTCAGAAATTCAGAACTGAGCGAAGTAAACGAACTCCCCTTCACCATCGCTATGGGCCCCGATGAAGTCAGAGCTTATCTTGAAGCCAACCTAGACAGAATAGGAACCAGCACACTCAGACTCATAGACCTGCGTAACCCCGCAGAATTCGAAGACGAAGGTAATGTAAAATTCTTTGACGACAGATATGTACATGCTGATTTTAACACCCAAGAAACAGCAGAAGCTATATTCGGTCATGTCAACAACAAAGGCGCAGTCACCATATTCCTGCTCTGACGAGGTGGCGGAAGAACTGTGACGGCGTCACAGAACCTCGCGCGCTTTGGCTATACCAATGTTTTCAATGCACAGGGCATCAACCAATGGACACTCGGCCTTGTCTATGATGATCCCGATTTCGCACTGCGCGGCCCCGGCCACACTCCGGCAGAGCCTATGGCACCATTTATCTCAGCGAACACCATTCACTGGCTCAATGTGCCAAGAGCAGCATTCGAGATTTTTGCATTCGAAAATGCAACTGACACTGACCCGGCTGATGCTGTAGCCACCGCTACTGTAGCAGCAATGCCGCAAGATCTCACCGGCACAAATGCAGAACGCCTGTGGGAAAGAACATTCAATCTGGACACACTCGATCTCACAGATCCTGAAAACTACTACATCCGTATGCGTGCTGTTCCTGCTGAAAACGCACCCATCAGAGGCTATACACCAGCCACTAACTGGGGCGCCCCTTCAAGAATGTCCGCTCCGCTCAACACCATACCGCTCGTATTCGGCGATGTCGCTCAAGATGCATGGTACTTCACGGCTGTAAACTACGTCTATGCCGAAGGTATTATGGAGGGCTTCCCGGACGGAACATTCAGACCGGATGCATCGTTGACACGCGCACAAATAGTCACCATCCTCTATCGTCTGGCCGGTGAGCCGGAAGTTACAGGGATTGAAAATCCCTTTGCTGACAAGCAAGAAGTTCAGTGGTGGACTCCTCAAATTCTCTGGGCATACTCCGAAGGCGTAACCACCGGATTTGTCGATGCCAATGGTGTGAGAACATTCCGCGGCAACCAAGCTGTAACCAGAGAAGAATTTGCAGCATTTGTCGCACGCTACCAAGAAGCGGCGGACAAAGTGCCTATGCCTATTCTTGCAGATTATGAATGGCAAGACTTTACACAAATCAGAGAATTTGCCAGAGAATATGTAGGCGTACTCACTGCTCAAGGCGTATTTAGAGATGTCCCCGGCAACAACTTCCAACCGCAAGCTGAAGCCACACGCGGTATGGTCGCAACCGTACTACACAGATGGCTTACTGCTTTGCCATAAGCTATATCCTTCCATAAATAAGTATCCCTCGGCTGAGCCGGGGGATACTTATTTTGTTTGAGTTTTCTGTAAACACATGCTAAAATAACTCATCACTCTGATTAACGGAGCATATCTATTATGAACGAATTATTGAGCAAACTCCCCAATATGAATAGCCTACTCACGCATCCACTGCTTTCAGAGATCACATCAGACCGGGTAAAGCACATTGCAGCGGACATATTAAGTGCGCAAAGAGCAGGCATTTTATCCGGCACAATTACTACACTCATCAGTCCTGATGACTGCGCACAACTCATATATTCCAAGATCACCGATGAGCATCACAACCTGCGGCGCGTCATCAATGCCACAGGCGTTGTCCTCCACACGAACTTAGGACGCGCACCATTAGGCGAAGCGCTCATTGCGCAAGCACTGGAATCCTGCTCAGGATACTGCAATCTGGAATATGATCTGGAAACCGGCAAACGCGGAAGCAGATACACCCACGTGGAAAAGCTGATCTGCGAAATCACCGGCGCACAAGCGGCCATGGTCGCAAATAATAATGCCGCCGCCATGGTGCTCATATTAGGAAGCCTCGCTAAGGGTAAAAAGGTCGCCATCTCCAGAGGCGAACTGGTAGAAATAGGCGGCTCATTTCGTGTTCCGGATGTCATCGTACAAAGCGGCGCTGAGCTTGTCGAGATTGGCTCCACCAACAAAACCAAACTCAGTGACTATACAGACGCTGTGGAACATAAAGACGCACAAGTCCTGTTAAAAGTCCATACCAGCAACTATGAAGTCATAGGATTTACCCAGACGGTATCCGTCTCGGAACTTGCAGATTACGGTAAATCAGTCGGATTGCCGGTGGTATATGACCTCGGCGCAGGTTTTCTTTTAGAAACTGAGCGATTTGGATTTACCGCCGGAGAAACGGCCATGAGCGGACTCAATTCCGGCGCTGATATCATATGCTTCTCAGGCGACAAGTTATTAGGCTCAGCACAAGCAGGGATCATCGCCGGGCGTGCTGATTTAATTGCCGCAATGAAAAAGCACCCTCTAACCAGAGCGCTCAGACCGGATAAGCTGACACTCGCGGTCTTGGAGTCCGCCTTGCAACTGTATCGGTATCCGGAAGATGCAGTTAAAAACATACCCACACTTTCCATGCTCTTTGCGCAAAGCGACACGCTTCAAAAGCAAGCCGCAGGGCTATCCGATAAAATACAAACTGCTCTGCCGGATTGGAAAATCGGATATTGTGAAATCGTGGACGAAACCGGCGGCGGATCACTCCCTAATGTAAGTCTGCCGGGTTGGGCGGTATCTCTTCAGCCGCACAATATATCTGTCAATGAATTAGAGCAGAAGCTGAGACTCAGCAAAACGTCCATAATCATCAGAATTCAAGATGACACTGCGCTGATCTCTGTACGCACTTTAATGCCCGGTGATGATGATCGGATCGTCGAAATGCTAGGAGCAGTTTATGATCGATAGTAAGTTGATACTGAACAACAAAAAGCATATCCAGACTGAACTTGCAAAAAAAGGCTATGATATTGAATACATTGACGCCATCGAACAAGTCATGCTTGAAATTCGCAAGCAAAAAACCCATATAAATGCGCTAAACAAAAAGCGAAATGAAATAAGCTCAGACAAGCGCATAGACCCCATAGAAAAACGCAAACTGCGCAAGCACATCACACATTGTGAAAAAGACCTCAAAGCACTCGAAAAATATACCCAAAAACTCTTACATAATGTCCCAAACTTGCCCGACCCAAACGCCCCGATAGGGCATGGCGAAAGCGATAATGTCATTATTGACAAGTCAGAAGATCATTACATCTGTGCAGCAGAAAACCCTCTGCCGCATTGGGAAATTTCTGACAAACTCAACATCTGGGATCCTCAAGCCGCAGGCACAATATCCGGCTCCGGATTTTGTATGTTAAAAGGCAAAGGCGCCAAACTACTGCGTGCGCTGATCAATTATTGCTTCACACTCAATGAGGAAAATTATACCGAAATACTCCCCCCACATCTTGTAACATCGCAATCACTGACACATACAGGCCATCTTCCCGAATTTTACGACGAACAATACCAGTGCAAAGCGGACGATCTTTGGCTCATCCCTACCGCAGAAGTCCCACTCACAGCGGCTTTTGCAAACACCACCTTCCCCATAGGAAGCCTCCCCGAACGCCGCATAGGATACTCCATATCATTCAGACGAGAGACCGGAGCATCAGGACGAGATACCAGAGGCTTACAACGATTGCATGAATTTCATAAAGTCGAAGTACTCAAAATCACAGAACCCGAAATGCTTGATGCCGAACTTTCCGCCATGTGCGAAGATTGTCTTAAAATAATCAAAAAACTTAAGCTGCAATATAGAGTCATCGACCTTTGCACCGGGGAGATGGGACATAAGTATGCACGCTGTTACGATATAGAAGTATATGCTCCGGGCATACAAAAGTGGCTCGAAGTTTCATCAGTAGGTCATTTTTCAGATTATCAAGCCAGAAGGGCAAACATTAGATATCTTGACAAAAATGGTAAAATTAAGTTCGCCTATACCATGAATGGTTCAGCCATGGCCACACCGCGTGTATGGCTAGCCATTATAGAAACATATCAACAACCCGACGGCACCATAAAAGTCCCCGATGAGCTTGTACCATTTATGGGCTGTACATTCATTGATTAAAAAAATTGGAAGTAATAATATTGAAAAATAACGCTTTAATACTCTTCACCAGAATCCCCATTATCGACAAAACAAAAACCAGACTACAACCCTTTCTGACCGGAGTGCAGTGTTGTCTTCTGCACGAAGCCTTTTTAGCAGACATACATAGTACGCTGTTGAAAGCAACAACCGAGTTTGATCTTATCGTGTTCTACACCCCGGAAGGAAACATCGACACACTCCAAGCACTGCTCTCCAACGCCGCTTCATTTATACCGCAATGCGGCGAAAACATCGGCGAAAAAATGGATCATGCCATTACCGCAATGTTAACGCTCGGATATAAAAAATGTCTGCTGATCGGAAGCGACATTCCGCACCTTAATGCGGATACAATAGACGAATCTTTTGAAATGCTCAACCACCATGATCTGGTGATATGCCCAACTTTAGACGGCGGATATTATTTGATTGGCTCCAAAACACCTTGCCGCACGGTCTTTGAAATTCCTGAATTTGGGACATCCTCCGTATTTGAAAAGACATTGGCTGCAGCCAAAAGTACCGGCAGATCATATGCTGTAAGTACAGCAACATTTGACATTGATCTCCCATCGGATTTGCTCAAATTGGCAAAATTGCTCGATGAGACCGAAAGCACAACTATCTGCACCAAAACACAGCAAGTCATCCATATTTTAAAAGCGAACGGTATACTAATCTATGACTAACTTATCTCAAAATGCAAAGGTTTCCATCATCATTCCCTTGTATAACGAAAGTAAGTGCGTAGGCACATTGCTTGAACACCTACTGGTATATGAAGATACATGTGAAATAATTTTTGTTGATGCAGGCAGCACCGATGACACCGCAATGAAAGTAGAAAGCTGGATCGCCCAAAAAACCAAGTTTTCCTCATCCATTCGATGCCTATACGCCCCGGAAAAGGGGCGAGCCAATCAGATGAATTACGGCGCAAAGTATGCAAAGGGCGATATTCTTTGGTTTCTGCACGCCGATAGCATACCCCCTGCCGATGCACCGGAACAAATTATGGATATCATAGACAAAGGGCATAGTGCCGGCTGCTTTCATGTTCGCTTTGACAGCAATCACCCACTCATGCTATACAATTCATTTATGTCGAACCTCAGAGTGAGCATACGAAAAATCGCCTTCGGCGACCAAGGCATTTTCGTAAGGAAAACCCTGTTCGAAGATTTGGGTGGATATGCCCCAATTCCATTGATGGAAGACTACAAACTATCTCTAGATATAAGGAATTCCGGATTTTCCTTACCATTGCTCAAAGGCACTATTTCCACATCTGACAGGCGATATCTCGTCGGTGGACGACTACGCACAATGATTTGGATGCTGACGCTCCAACGCCGATATATACGTGGTGAAGATATCTACACACTTGCCGAAGAGTATGCACAAGGCCCGCCGGGACGGCGAGCCTAATGGTATGATTCTTTAATTTGTTGAGGAATACACTTGGATTCTTTTAGGAACTTACCTTACGCCTACACAGACAGGGCAGAAGCCCATATCCGGGTCTATTTCTTCGCCGCAATTGTAGCATATCGTCAGCAACACTTCTACAATGACCTCATCGTATATAGAAGCGTCCTCTAACAAACGCCGTCTCACTACCAGAGTCTCCGACATTTCATCCATCCCTGCGAACAATAGTCCTGTATGGTCAATAGAT
>WQVH01000075.1 GCA_009781695.1 Oscillospiraceae bacterium | reverse complement strand
GTGTTCATTCCCACGCGCCTCCTGTTTTGTTTGATTTGGATTTCTTACACCCATAATCATCTTAACAGGGGGTTTTTTATTTCTCAAACTTCATTTTGGCTTAGTTACAGGAATGCTTTCATATAGCTCAAGGTCTAAAATGGTTACTATGTATTGTACCTATTTTGGTAGTAGTTGTCAAATTTTACAGACTGATTGTATCCTACATGTTACATTTTAACTTGATTTTTTTTCAACATTAGTTTATTATACGGATACATTGCTCGTGTAATGCACGTACGTACCGGGTGATGTGCTGTGAGGATGAGATTTTTGGAGGTGCGGCAATGAGTGAAGAATTTGGCAGTGATTTTATCACGATTTCAGACGATGATGGCAATGAATTTGAATTAGAATATCTCGAAACGATTGAAGTAGACGGCGCATTGTATATGGCGTTTTTGCCTGCTGACATGGATGAAGAAGATGAAAATTATGGAATGGTAATTCTTAAAAAAGTCACTCAAGGCGATGAGGAAATCCTCACGACGATAGATGATGAAAATGAGTTGGCGACTATATTTGAGCGCTTCGTCGAAGTGTTTATGGACACAGATGAAGAGGAATAAACTAACTTAGCACACTGACATATTAGTGACGGTTAAATTCGGCAAAGTGTCCCTGCTTTGTTCGTGATAGGTCTTTTTTAACCCACATTTATAATAAGGGACGCTGATCTCTTTCAGTGAATTGCAAGCCTCCCGGGTCGTGCCAGACACGGTTTGGAAGAGGAAGCGCGAAGCTGAAAGGAGGCGACCCACCTGCCGACTGGTGCAGGGTATAAATGGGCTTACACGGCATGGCGGGGATTTTGTGTGCTTAGTGCTTGCAAATTTTATTTTTTAGGGTTATAATGTTGCGAACTACGCATAAAAAGAAATGATATCAAAAGGACTGAACAGATTAAATGAGTGAATTATTTGACAAAAGAACCGACGGCGCAAAACGCAGAGATGAGCGGACACAAAAAGAACAGATTGCCAGAAACAAGACAAGGCGTACTGCAATTTTGATCGTTACGGCTGTGGCGATTGTATTTGCAGCGGCACTGGTCATCAATTCAAACTTCATACGTCGCCAAGCGACCGCTGTGACTATTGATGGCGTTAGTTTTTCGGTAACCGCATTTGATTACTTTTACAACAATGCAGTGTTTGAGTATCATGATTTTGTACAAGCAACGATGCCTGAGTTTGCAAGTGCAATGCTTCCCAATCGCAACCAACCATTTTCCGGACAGGTGCAAAACCACGAAACAGGGGAGACATGGGCTGACTTCTTTGTGGAGATGGCACTGCGCAATATGTCCGAACTGGTACAGTTTTACAATGCGGCGAGGGCTTCCGGATTCGTGATGCCGGAAGAAAGCCGTGAGATGATGGAGCAGCAAATTGCCATGATGGTACAAGAGGGCGAAATGGCTGCAATGCAGTTTCCACATATCTACCACAATCCGTGGACTCGCTTGCGAGAACTTTATGGGAGCAGCCTCAATGAGAGCACCCTGAGCGAGATAATGGAGATGGTTTTCACGGCCATGTCTTTCCGTGAAAATCAGTGGGATTCATTGACCTACACAGATGCAGAGCTAGAGTCATTTTATCTTGACAATCGTGATGATCTTGATGTTTTCAGGTATCGTGTAATGCTTATTGAGCCTGAGACAATCAATCCGATGGACTTCGAAGCCGGTGAAGGTGACGCTTTTGCAGATATGCAAGAAGAAGCTGCCGAAGAGGCCGTGCGCAGAGCACATGAGATTGCAGCGCAGATTACATCGCAAGAGGACTTTATGGCTTTTGCACGTGAGGTTAACGAAGTGGTCTACCGCGAAGAGTTTTCAACGCGTGTAGAACAACAGGGCGAATTATTAACTCCTACCTTTAGAGATTGGGTATTTGATGGGGTACGTGCATATGGCGATGTAACGACAATTGAAGCATCATATGGAACATATATCTTATTTTTCATAGAGCGCGATGACAATAATTACCTGATGACATCTATGCGCCAGATACTCATTTTAAGAGACCCTGTACTCCCTGAAGCTTTTGAACTGGGTGAAGATGATCCTGCATTTATAGAAGCGGTTGAAGCTGCGGATCTGGCGGCAAGAGAAAGAGCTGAGGCAGCGCTTGCGATATTCCAAGTTGGCGGAGCGACAGAAGCGCATATGATCAGTATAATGGAAGAGCTTTCGGATGATTTTACCCCCGAAGGACTTTATGAGGATATCGCCAGATTCCCACTCCACACAGAAAATGTTCGTGTAATGAGAGTAGTTCCTGAGCTTGAAGAGTGGCTTTTTGACGAAAGCAGACAAGTTGGTGATTATGAGCTTATCAGAACTGAAGCATTTGGCTATCACTTAATGTTCTTCCACGCTCATGGGGAATTGTTCCGTCATTTTATTGCGACAGATGGATTGCGCACTACAGATCATGAACAGTGGATTGAAAATTTGCCGGAGATAACGGAAACGCATAGGCACTGGGCATTTATTTTAACACAACAATAAACGAGAACCCCATTTTAAACGAAACACAAAAAAACTGAGACTCACGAAAGTGGCTCAGTTTTTTTGTGCTTGTTAATCAAACAAAATGGACAATATTGCACGAGAAAGTCTTTCCATATTAAAGGCAATAAGTGCATCTGCGCTCGTATCAGGAGGCGCGCCGACTCTTTCTAAAAGAGCGGAAAACTCTGCATCAGAAAGTGTGTTGAGCTTGTCAGATGCTGAGCTGAAAGCCTCAACGAGCATTTCCTGACGCATCGCAATCAACTGCTTCTTTGACTCTTTTAAAGCCAACTCACCCAAGCTTTCGATTCTTGCCTCAGCTTCTTTTGTGCCCTTATTGATGACTTTCCAATACTGTTCTTGTTCACGCTTTGAATATTCGTCAGAAATGGCCAAACATTCACTTGCTGAAGCTGAGTCAACTTCAAGACACCGGGTGTTCGTATCTGCGCGAATATAATCTACGATTTTTTCTAATCCGTTCATGTTTGCTCACCTTCGTCCTTATCCTCATCTTCATCAATAGTTGCGGTATTTTCTGAAGATTCAATTGGCTCTTTAAGTCTGATGGGATCAAACAACTTGCGTCCGGAGAGACGATATTTTTTGAAAAACCAAGGGTGATTCAAATCAACAGGAGCAAGGTCTAGATCCTCAAGAGACAGATCTTCAATTTGCCATGCACACATGAATTCATCCACCAAGGCCGTAAAATCAGCTTCCAGCCTTGAAGAAATAAAGCCGGTGAGAAATACTGTATATTGAGTTCCGATAACCGATATCTGCGCTTGAGTTGCGCCAAAGTCCACAAGGTCTAAAACTTCTCGTTTGGTTAAACCATGGAGCTCGGAATGCACAGGAAAGTCATCCGCTTCATTGATTTCCATACAGCCAAGGCTGATTAGTTTTTGGAGGAAAGGCTCTAGTTGTGCTCTGGTGACCAGAATAGAGAGCTTTTTCATCTTAGGTGACGGCATCAGTTGTTCACGATCCTTTCGACAATATACTCAACGGCCTGTTCAAGCCGACGTTCGGCTCTGGCGCGTTGTGTCGCCAATTTATTCGCTGTTGACGATGCAAGCTCCTTGGCAGATTCCATTGCTTTTTGATCCGAGGCGCGCAGTAGATGCGTTACCTCATCGTTTGCTTGTGCAAGAGTGGATTCAATTGATGCTTCGCCTTTTTCGCGCGCGTGTTGGGCTGCGTCATCTGCTTTTTGATTGGCCAAAAGAATATATGCACGTGACTCTTCCTCAACAGCACAAACAATTTTTAACATATCAAGGGACATACGTACCTCCGTTTTTATCCATTGCAAGTCAATTGATGATTGCGTAGTAATCATTGCTATCATAATCAAAACTATCGATAATGTCAACAAATGTGTTGAAAGCATCAGTGGTATATAGTAAAATGAAGAAACTTCAAGAAAAGAGGCTATATATGGGAACTTTCAGGAAAAGAAGGTTTGGTGATAGAAGTGATGGACGGCGCCTGCGCACATTAGACCCCTTTAGTGTGATGATCCCTTTTATAATGAAGCACAGAAATGATTCAAGTAATTACTTCTCAGACGCAGTAGAGATCACTGATGCCGAAAGATATCTACGTGCAAAGCGAGCTCATGGGTATCCGGGTATGGGGCTATTGCATCTGTTTATCGCAACATACATCAGGACAGCCTCGCAATATCCGGGAATCAATAGATTTGTTTCAGGGCAACGCATTTATGCCCGAAAAGATATCGAATTCGTGATGATTATCAAGAAAGAGATGCGAACAGATGCACCGGAAACGTCTATAAAAATCAACTTTGACTACAGTGACACCATATACGATGTTTATCGCAAGATGACTGAGCAAATCAATTTGGTGAAAAAAGAAGGCGAGGATACGGTTACCGACAATCTTGCAAAAGTGCTTATGAAGCTTCCCAGATTGTTTTTAAAACTCATAGTGCGTGTGCTTGAAATTATGGATTATTTTGGAATCATGCCCAAGTCAATCCTCAGAGCCAGTCCTTTTCACGGCACACTCGTCATAACTGATCTGGGCTCAATAGGGCTTCCGGCAATTTACCATCACCTATATAATTTTGGAAATATGCCTATTTTCATAGCCCTTGGAGCCAAAAGAAAAACGCGTGAGTTAAGGCCGGATGGAATAATAGGTGAGCGCAAATATATAGAATATAAGCTGGTTATGGATGAGCGCTGTTGTGATGGATTTTATTTTTCGCAAGCGTTTAGATTATTTCGCAGCATCCTGCGAAAGCCGCATATCTTGGATGTGCCGCCGGATGTCATTGTAGAAGATATTGATTAACGATTATAAATCTTTTGCAAGGAAGACCGTCTCCACTTCATGCGCACAAGATTTGTGCGCGTCAGAGATGGTCAAATGTTGTATAAATGCCCATAGTCAATTGTGTTGACTGTGGGTTTAAGTTTCGTTGCTGTGTAACATGGGGTAGTTTTCGGTAAAGCAGGCATCACAAAAACTGCATTTTGAATCCGGGGCAATTGCGGCAAGGCTTTTTGTGTTTAAAAATCCAAGACTATCAACACCAAGAATAGAACGCATTTCTTCAGTCGTGTAATTGCATGCAAAAAGATTATCCTTCGTTGGAATATCTGTACCAAAAAAGCACTGACTGATAAACTTAGGCGCTGATGAGAGCACATGAATCTCCTTTGCACCGGCCTCTCGTAAGAGTCTGGCAATTTGTATCATGGTCGTTCCGCGTACAATAGAATCGTCTATCATAACCACGCTTTTACCATTGACGGTTGCGCGTAAAGGATTGAGTTTGATTTTTACCTCTTCCTCACGAGTAGATTGAGCCGGTTTTATAAATGTTCTGCCGATGTAGCGGTTTTTTATAAACCCATCATTATAAGGGATTCCGGATTCTATTGAATATCCTTTGGCTGCAACCAGTCCTGAATCGGGTACACCAATCACGACATCGGCATTGATCGGATAATCCTTGGCCAGACATTTACCTGCATTAATTCGTGCATCATATACGCTTTGACCATCAATAACACTATCCGGACGTGCGAAATATAGAAGTTCGAAAATACAAAGACTGGTATCATTTGTGCAATTTTCTCTATTGCTGAATAGTTGACCATTTTCGACCCAGACGATCTCGCCGGGGTCAATATCTCGTACAAAAGTCGCCTCGATGCTGTCGAGGGCACAAGACTCGGATGCAAAGATAATCGCATCTCCTTTACGACCTATGCACATGGGACGAAATCCCCACGGATCTCTGGCGGCAATCAGTTTTCTTGATGACATGACTACTAAGGAGTATGCACCCTTGAGTCTTTTGACTGCTTGGTTTACCGCAGCTTCTGCACTGCCGCTGTGTAACCTGGCCTGTGCTATGATATACGCAATAACCTCAGAATCAGTCGTAGTATGAAAAACTGCGCCCTTATACTCGTACTCACGTTTTAGCTCAGCGCTGTTTATGAGCTTGCCATTATGAGCGACTGCTAAAGACCCTTTGATGTAAGTGAGTGTCAGCGGCTGAGCATTTTCAAGGTGCAGGCTATTGGCACTGCCATACCGTACATGACCTATAGCCATGGTGCCGTTGAGCTCGGTGAGTATATGTTCTGAAAACCGTTCACCAACCAAACCTGTTCCCTTATGGCAGGAGAGTTCTAAATTGTTGATGGTTGCGATGCCGCAATCTTCCTGACCTCGGTGTTGAAGGGCATAGAGACCATAATATGTACTTCTTGCACAATTCCCATTGGAGTCATATATTGCGAAAACTCCACATTCTTCATTTAATCCCATCCGGTACTCCATTCTCGAAATAACTACCTAGTGCTCCATTCTCAAAATAAGCTTACAAATTTTGCGGCATCTTTGTTCCGTCTGACTTCGTTAAAAAACCTTGAAAGACCAGTGGTATTCCCGCAGTTTTTTGCCTTGCCAGACGAAAAAACCTAC
>WQVH01000074.1 GCA_009781695.1 Oscillospiraceae bacterium | reverse complement strand
TGTCGACGTGCATTAATGTTCTATAATATCGATGCATAGTTATATAAAATGCATTAATGTCATATAAATACTGCGATTCAATTATCATGTATTAATGATTCATATTTTGATTGACAATACCTGTATTAAAGACATATAATATCCTCCAAAGTAAGCTATATGGCAAAAACTGTTGCTATGAAAAAGAGAACACCCGAATTGGATCTCGATAGTAAAAGTTTGAGGAGGAGACCATAATGATGTTTTCAAAAGAAGAATTGCATATCATGAGTTTTAGCGATGCACCTAAACTGGAAGAGCCTAGTGGCTATGAAGCTGAAGAATGCTGTATCATTTGTGGGAACAAGTTAGAAAATCTAAAAATCGGCTTCAACGAGAAGGAACAGTTGTATAAGTACGAGTGTGCAAACTGCGATGCAGTTTTTGTTATGCCTAAAAACTCGGCAAGAGACGAGAGAGTTCTCCTTAAAGGCAAGGAGCGAAACTGGCCCGAGCATCTGTTGAAGGCATTGAAATTCCCATTCGATGCAGAAATTATCGAATCTAACGATCGGGAGTTCTTTGATCCCGAATACGATGGCCCGAGCCTCTATGATACCGTCAAAGTACTTGAAGTCTTCTATTCAATGAAATACGGTGTTGATGCCCTTATACGAAAAGGCAGGAGAACTTATCAACAGACACTATGTTTTATGGAAGCGTTTGACACTGACACCGACAATTATGAGGAATTAGAAAACTACAAGAGATGGCGTGAGAAATACTGGCTAAGTGACTTTATCGTAGCTTTAACTGGGGCGATGAACGAGGTACAGGAGCAGGGTGAATAGCATAAACCCTGTGGCATTGAGGAGATTCACATGGCAAAGCACCGTCGGGTATGGAATTGTTCGGTTTTCAATAAATATATACGGGAAGGCCGAGGCCAGGGAGCTGGTGCGGATTACAGTCCTTGGATACGAATACAGGACTTCCCATCCCTAGGCATGGTATCGCGGGTGTCAGGAACTACAACGGGGCGCATCCACCATCTGATGTCGAACCTCGAGCTTTCGCTATTTTACCTGCTAGACTGGTCAGACGATGTAACAGATATACGCGAGCAGTACCCATTAGTTGATTTAGCTCAGGCAATTGAGATAGCAGAAAAAGCAAACATCAGGTATCCATACGATCGAAAGAGCGGCTTCCCATATGTTCTGACGAGCGACTTTTACCTTGATACAGAGCAAGGCGCGATGGTAATGTCGGTCAAACCATCGTCAGAACTTGAGAAACCGCGTGTTCGCGAAAAGTTGGAGATTGAACGCCGCTACTGGACAATACGCGGTATCCCATGGAGCATTATGACTGAGATCGAGATAAACCAAGTAAAGTCGAATAATATTGAGTGGTTGGCACAGGCAAAGGATCTTTCTGTGTTTGGGTTATCCGAGGCAAAGCAGGAGGCTTGCCGCGAATATTTTTTGAACTCGTTTTATATCACCCGTTCTTCCCTTGCCATTTTATTTAAAGAGGTTGAAAGAGCCTTCGGACTAGCCACTGGGATGGGGTTGAATATATACAAGCACTTAGCTTATTGGAAACGAATTATTATCAATGCAAATGATAGAGTGGATTTGATAAATTCTGTTTCTACTATGATATGTGCTGTGCCGGAGGTGCGATGTGAGCATCAGTATAAATATGGTTGTAACCGACACAATCACGGAGACTGACTATTTAGTCCTCTGGATTGCACCGGATGGAAGTTACGGATACTGGCACAATCTGTCAAGCTCATCACGAACACCAGTGAAGTTTATTGCCGCAGAAGTCAATGCAGACATTGCAAACGGTAAATATGAAACTGATATTTATGCTGTTCAATTGCGACCAGAAAACACACTCAGCGTAAAAGAACGAGCATATCGTGACAAAAACTGGGATTTAATCCGCCCGATTATTGAGAAAGAACCTGATATATACGAAAGAAGTCAGCGCCCTCAGTTGCTTCAGAGTGTTTCGGAAAGAAGCGGTATCAAGATAAACAATATATACGCATTATTAGACCGCTATTGGCGATCTGGCAAGAGCAAGAATGGCTTATTGCCACAGTATTCAAACTGCGGCGCAAAAGGGAAGCCACGAAAAAACTGCTCTAAAAAGCCTGGAGTTAAGGCACAAAGCGGTAAACCCCTGTCTGATGTAGACTGTAAAAACTTTGAACGTACTATCCGGAAATACTACCTGACACGGCAAAAACGAAGTTTAAAGTCAACTTATGAGAGGCTATTGCAGGACTTTTATTCGCAAAAATCTGACAATGGAAAGTTGAAACTGCTTGAGCCAACGAAAATGCCGACATTTTGGCAGTTTCAGTATTGGTATTACACGAATTTTGATATAGTCAGCGAGAAGAAAGCGCGCGACGGTGAAAAAGAGTTTGAACTAAGCAGTCGCGCCGTTCTCGGAAAGTCCGATTATGGAATGATGGGACCGGGAGCACAGTTTCAGGTTGATGCCACTGTGGGCGATGTATATTTGCTGTCGCAGTTTGACCATTCCAGTATTATCGGACGACCAGTGTTGTATTTTATCCTTGATGCTTTCAGCAGAATGGTGGTAGGGATGAGTGTTGGTCTTGAAGGGCCAAGTTGGAGTGCGATGGCAGCGGCAATAACAAATATGGCATCAAATAAAGTCTCGTTCTGCAAGCAATATGGCATTGAAATAACCGAAAGCGAGTGGCCGTGTCACCATGTTCCGGCGTCATTGCTCGGTGATAGGGGCGAGCTTGAAAGTAAAAATGCAGATACCCTTGTAAATATGTTCGGTATCCGCGTAATAAACGCACCACCTTACCGCGCCGATCTAAAAGGCATTATAGAACAGCACTTTCGCACAATCAATACCAACGCAGTTGCGTTGCTGCCCGGAAGTGTCAAGCCGGATATAAGCAAGCGCGGCGGACTCGATTATCGATTGGATGCACAGCTTGATATTCGGCAATTCACTCAAATCATTATAAAGTGTGTGTTGTATTACAATAACTACCATTATATGGAGTCGTTTGAGAAAAGTGAAGCAATGATGGCGACAGGAGTCGAGTCGATTCCGCTAAAGTTATGGGAATGGGGCATAGAGAACTGCTCCGGCGCGTTGCGCCCATTCCCGGAGGAAATTGTTAAATTTGCTGTGCTACCGACCGCAAATGCGACTGTGACCGAGAAAGGCATACGATTCAAAGGGTTGTATTACTGCTGTGATCGCGCCAGAGCTGAGTTGTGGTTCGAGAAAGCGCGGGCGAAGAAATATTGGTCAATCACTGTTTCATACAACCCGCGTGATATGAGCGACATTTATACTTGGGATGATGATTCTAAGCGGTATGACATTTGCTACTTGCTGGATTGGAACAGCAAAAACGCTGGAAAGACGCTCGCAGAAATCGTTTATGAGCAGCAAAAGGAACGCCTTGAGGGAAAACGCCTAAAAGCTACAGCAATTGAGGCGAAAGTAAACTTAAACTCGGAAATTGATTCAATTGTCGCTGAAGCGAAGCAAATGAGCGAACCTGCTGCCGCAAAGAGCAATAGAGAACGTGTATCCAGCATACGGGAAAACCGCACTTCCGAGCGCACGATGATTCAAGATGGTAGATTGGTTGCGGAGAGCCCTGAATCCAGAAACCTGGCACCTAATCTACCACAAAATAAATCCAAGGAAGAACTGTCGCCCAGACTTCGCATGATAAAAGAAAAATTGGAGGAAGAGCAGAAAAATGACTGAACACCAAGCGATATATGCCGAGCAGCCTTTGCCCGAGTTCAAGGGTAACCCATTGATTGAGGCACTACCCCCGATATTGTTGGACAGCAGAGAAGTCATTGACATGCTCTCAACTAAAGTTGAGCATCATGACGGTGAGCGGCAGTTTGAACCGCGCTATCGTATGCAATTCGTTCTGCGACTGTTCCGATATTTTCAACCGCTGGAGCAGCACCTAGACATAGAGGAGCGGTTTTCCAAATGCATCCGACAGGGCTACATTCACCGAAGTCCCCTTTCCCCAGATTATGCTATGTCTTTAGCCGGTGGCCACAAAATCATAAAATCCGGAGGTTATTACTTGCCTGTGGCGTACAGTCCTACAGGTTCGGGATTTACGATAATCGGGTTGTCCGGGGTAGGAAAAACCTCGGCGGTCACGCGGGTATTGAGCCTGTATCCGCAGGTCATTGTACACTCCCGTTATCATGATAAGCCGCTCGTATTGAAACAGATTGTGTGGCTAAAACTAGAATGCCCTCATGACGGTTCGGTGAAAGGTCTGTGCATGGAATTTTTCGGAGCCGTTGACCGCGCCGCCAGGACTAATTATTTCGAAATGTACGCGAAGCGCTCGAACACTATTGATCTTATGATGCAGAGGATGGAGCAAATAGCGCGACTTCATTGCGTAGGCGTACTCGTAATCGACGAGACACAACATTTGCGCCTAGCTAAAGGTGGCGGGTCTGAGAAAATGCTGAACTTTCTGGTTTCACTTGTCAACAAGATAGGTATCCCGGTCGTGCTTATTGGAACTACACCCGCAAAGGATGTTCTGCAAAGTGAGTTTCGACAGGCGCGGCGCAGCAGCGGTATTCTAGGCGATTTACTCTGGGACAGAATGGATAATGATGGCTCGTGGGATATTTTTTGTGTCATCCATGTGGAGATACCAGTGGACGCGGCAAAAATCCCAGTTAAGCGATGAATTCAAGGCTGCCCTATATTACGAAAGCCAAGGTATAGCTGACATTGCCGTAAAACTGTATGCTATGGCACAGATGCGGGCAATCGGTTTGCAGGCAGATATTTTGACCCCGGATGATTTTCGCATCGTTGCTTCTGAGAAACTTGGATTGGTAAAATTTGCACTTGACGCCCTGCGTTCCAACGACAAGAAGCGGATAGCAGCAATTGGTGATATTGAGCCAATTAGTGTTGATGACTACTATGCAACATATTCAGCAAAGTTACCGCCAATTGCAGAGGGTGTTTTAGAAAAAACCGACAAAATTTCGCTCTCGGAACAAGCAGTGCTTAAACTATTGGAGATGGATATTGAGCCAGTGCAGGCAAAAAGGCTTGTGGGAAAGGCTTTGGGGGGGAACTCAGGTGAAAAGACACTTGCCGGGATAGTTCGTACGGCGTTTACGCTGTACATCGCCGAATCTGGAAACAACAAGCAAGATTACGATGATAGCATCACTTCCGATGATGTCCGCAAATCAAGCGATTATGAGGATATGAAAGCGGCCGGGCTTGTTGGCAAGCCATTGTGATAAGCGGGTTCTTCCCAACACCGTACCCTGATGAATGTCTATATAGTGTCCTGTGCAGGTACTACGCACGTTGCGGCGGCACGGCATATGAGACCGTGTGCAAAACTCTCTTTGGCGGGCTTCAAAATCTTATGGGAACAGTGTACCTGCCAGTAAAATCAGAGCGCATAGATTATTGGGCATCGCCGGAATCAGGTATCACTCGTAACAGCATTTCCACCAACAATACCATGCATCCATATTTTGTGATATCATACACGCAGAAATTGCGTACAGAAATCGATAGAGTACTAAACGGTGGGGTTCCGGCTTTGACGCATGACCGCAAAATGGTGTTGAAAAGTAGGCGCTCTTGGACGCAACATCTGCGATACTGCCCATTGTGTGTCGCAGAGGATATCGCAGTGTATGGTGAAACATACTGGCATCGCAAACATCAACTACCCGGATATTATTATTGCACCAAACATCAAATCCGTCTTTCCGATTCACACATAACAACCAAGCAGACAACGGCAGGGTTCTATCCAGCCTCAGGTGAAGTGCGAGCTAGTGTCGCAGATTCCGACGCTGATGTATTTGATAAATACAAAGACAAATGTTTAAAAATTGGTCGGGAAAGCGATTGGCTACTAGAAAACGGCTTGTCAGTTGACTGGCAGGAAAACGGGCGAGTCAAATATTTGAGATTATTCCGTGAGATCGGAGTAGCGTCTGTTCACGGAGCTCGTTGTGATTCCAATGCCTTAAGCGATGCCGTTAGCAATTATTGGGGACGTGAGTTTATTGACGCTCTCTTTTATGATACGCCGATTTATCCTCAGTGGCTTTCTCGAATCCATGCAGAAATGATGTGTAGATTCTTACCATTGCAACATATCTTGCTGATGTGTGTTGCGAAAGACTCGGTTGATGGATTTGTTAAGTGCGGTGTTTCGGATAATCCGTTTGGAATAGGGCCGTTCGTTTGTGAAAATCCGATTTGCACCCATTACCATGTTAACGGCGCAATTTGTACAGAGGTGCAGCGATTCAATAGCAGGTCCGTTGGTCATTTTTACTGTAAGAATTGTGGTATGCATTACAAGATCAGCAAGGCGAAAGCACTCAAAGGCATCATTGTAGTAACAGATTATGGTCATTTATGGAAAAACACGCTAATAAAATGTAGTCAAAACAAAACTATTACCAACGATAAAGCCGCCGAGATTCTAAAGTGCGATGTCAGCGTCTTGATGTTGCAGAAGAAAAAGCTCGGCCTTCTACGACTTCCGCGATATGACGTTGATCTTGGCCCCGAAGCGTCTTACAAATCCAAAGTTATTGCGCTAATTGAGGAGTATGGTGAGGTAACACTTTCACTTCTGCAGGAGAAAGCTCCTGGGGTATACGATTACCTGCGTAAACGTCACAAAAAATGGCTTATTGATCATTTAACCTTGGAACGTGAAAGTGCATGGGAACATGCGCGAATAGAATATATGCAGAAAAAAGTGCAGAAGGCTGTTGAGCATATTACCCTGAACCTCCCCAAAAGACAGATTTCATTAGGGTACATCGCTGAAATAGCGGGGGTTAAGCGTGATAGCCTACGTTTAAATCCACAGGTTTACGCTTGTGTCAAAGGCATCGTTGAGAGCCGTAAAGATTGGCATCTTAGGCGACTCAAAGCGGCATATTTCAGCTTGCCAGTTGAGGGCCGACCATATACAGGCATTTATTTATGCCGTGTGGCGGCTATGGAGAAGAAAACGTATGCAAAGTATCGCGAACTATTTGAGGAGACCATGAACGAACTAAACGTAATCGACGACTATTTGAAGAGGTAATATAAAAAATACATAGTTGCTAATACAGCGGCTGTTCAAAATGAGCAGCCGTTGTTTTATTGAACATTAATACACAACATCGACTATATCATTATGAAACATTAATACGCGTCTACA
>WQVH01000073.1 GCA_009781695.1 Oscillospiraceae bacterium | reverse complement strand
TATCTGAAAACACAGGTTGGGCCTACCGGGGCATAAACGATTGCCCCGCCGCCGAGCGGAACAGCGCACTGGCGTGCTTGTTTAGGCGCGCTTTGCGCACAGCCAAGGCACGTCTACTCATACCAAAGTTGTATCATATCCAAAGATTGTGTGCTCAGTGACTGTAACCATTGCGAGTTTTCAGATACCCAGTGAAGTGTAACTTAAAAATACTCGCACAATTTGATTTTGTATGATATACTGATGGACGATCTCATCACTGCCGCTGCGAAGGAGAATTGATTTGAAAGGTTTGAGCCGGGCAATCGAAAAATTTTGCCAGAAACACCGAAGGTTTGGAATACCGAGACTTATGATATATATCGTCTTTATCTCGGCTCTTGTTTTCCTTTTTGGCAATGACCTCATTCATAGGCTCAACTTTAGCCCTGATTTAATACTCAGAGGCGAAGTTTGGAGACTCATTACATGGATTTTTGTGCCGATCAATCCCGGATCAAATATTTTCTTCATGGCCATTACACTTTATTTTTATTATTTTATTGGCAGTACACTCGAACGAGAGTGGGGTACGCCCAAGTTCTCTGTTTATTACCTCTTTGGCATAGTGCTGCACATCATCTATGGTTTTGCTGTATGGCTTATACTCGGACGTACTGTACTCATGGCTCCGCTGTTTCTCAATCTGTCTATGTTTTTTGCATTTGCAGTACTCTTCCCTGATCACTCTGTCAGACTTTTCTTTGTTATCCCAATAAAGATTAAATGGCTGGCGCTGGTCAATGCCGCATATTTTCTGCTTTTTATGATTATCGAAATCATCAGTGGTCGGTTTTTTATCGCCATTTTACCCATCGTTGCGCTACTTAATTTCATAATTATTTGCGGAGATGAAGCGCTATCATACCTTCGGCCTATACGTGCGCGCACATCACCGCAAGTCATAGAGTTTAAACGCGCCGCAAAAAAAGCAAAACAAAAAAACGCCGAACAGAACTACCGTCACAAATGTGCTGTTTGCGGGAAAACCGATACCGACTTTCCGGATTTGGAATTTCGATACTGTTCACGTTGTGAGGGATATCATTGTTTTTGCAGTGAGCATATCAATAACCATATTCATTTCAAATAGTGTCATGTACACATGACCTAGTGCATCGCATTTTAAATAACTGTACTTTAAAGGAGCAATTGTCATGGGAAACTTCACTTTCAACAAAAACTTAGCTGAAACCTTAAAGGGCGGCGTCATCATGGACGTTTCTACACCTGAGCAGGCAGCTATCGCACAAGAGGCAGGGGCATGTGCTGTAATGGCGCTTGAACGCATTCCGGCAGACATTCGCATCGCAGGCGGGGTTTCACGTATGAGTGACCCGAAGATGATTAAAGGCATTCAAGAAGCGGTAAAAGTCCCTGTTATGGCTAAGTGTCGCATCGGTCATTTTGCTGAGGCGCAAATCTTGCAAGCGATAAAAGTGGATATGATCGACGAGAGTGAGGTACTTTCCCCCGCTGACGACAAATATCATATCAACAAGAAAAAGTTCAATGTTCCATTTGTTTGCGGCGCTAAGAATCTTGGTGAAGCGCTGCGCCGTATCGCAGAGGGTGCCGCAATGATGCGTACCAAGGGTGAAGCCGGCACCGGCGATATTGTCCAAGCCGTAAGGCATATGAGAGCGATGCAGAGTGAAATACGCAACCTGGTCTCAATGTGTGAAGATGAGCTTTATGATGCCGCAAAGCAACTACAAGTGCCGCTTGATTTAGTGATGTATGTTCACGAAAATGGGAAACTTCCGATCGTCAACTTTGCTGCGGGCGGTGTGGCCACTCCGGCCGATGCTGTGCTGATGATGCAGTTGGGTGCGCAGGGTGTCTTTGTGGGGTCCGGTATATTCAAGTCCGGAGATCCTGTCAAACGTGCGGCGGCAATAGTAAAGGCCGTTGCAAACTACAATGATGCAAACTTAGTCGCTGAGCTTTCCGAGGATATTGGCGAGGCCATGGTCGGAATTAACGAAGGTGAAATTGAGATTATCATGGCTGAGCGCGGAAAGTAAAGTTTTATAATGACAAATAAAATTATCCGGGCTGCAAGTTGCATCCCGGATAATTTTATTTGAAATGTTAATTGAATCTTTTGTTCTTGTTTTTACGCGCAGCTTCAGATTTCTTGCGGCGCTTCACACTTGGACTCTGATAATATTCTTTCTTCCTCAGATCCGACAATACACCCGACTTCGCACAATTGCGCTTAAACCGCTTTAAGGCACTGTCTAAAGATTCATTATCTTTAACATGGACTTCCGACACACTTTTCCCTCCCTCCAATACGTGCTATAGTGCACGCTTAAGGGCCACTCATTGGGCACTTTCGTTTAACTTTAGCATAAACATTATAATGTTACGCTTACCGCTTGTCAATAATTAATTTGTTACGATTGCATTTCTTCCGCTGAATTTGTTGAATTTTCTGCAAGTTTCGCTTGTGCATCTGCCTGAGTTGCAGCAGACATCGTAACCTCCGGATCACAAGTCTCTTGCGCATTTACCAATTCTGTACCGAGAAATCCAGGAATAGACATGCCCGCCATCTTAAACATTTCATTGAGCGGCGGAATCGAGCGCATCATGCCTGAGAGAAAATTGGATGTGGTCGGCGATCCGCCATCTCCACTCATGGAATCCCACACTGTAATTTTGTCAATTTGCAGATTCTTAATCGCTTCAACTTGAATTTTTACAAGCTCTTCAATCTTGTCTGCCAACATCAGTTGAATGGCCGCAGTTGTATCACCACCGGCAGCTTCTACCACTTTGCCAAAACCGGCCGCTTGCTTTTCTAAAACCTCTTGCATACCGCGCGCTTGGGCTTCCATACGTGCATAAATGGCATCCGCTTCACCTTTGGCACGGCGTCTTGCTTGCTCTGCATCCGCTTCTGCTTCGAGCTCAAGACGCTCTTTGGCAATGCGCGCTTTAACAATAATGTCAGCCTGCCCGGTCGCTTCGTCACGCTCAGCTCTTGCTTTTTCCGCTGCCTGTTGGGCTGCATAGGCTTCTTCAAGCGCACGCGCTTCGGCAGTTCTTTCGGCCGCAGTTGCACGCCGCAGGGCTTCAGCTTCTTGTTCACGACGTGTCGCATCAGATTGTGAAATAAGCGCTTTGGATCTATTTTCACCCTCTACAGCCGATGCGTCAGATTCTGCCACTTGGATGCGCTGTGTACTCAATGCTTTTGATGCACCGATAGAACCGTCGCGATTTTTCTCAGCAACGCTTTGCTTTGCGTCATTTATTGCCTTCGCAGCAGCTTCTTTACCCAAAGCCTCTATATAGCCGGATTCATCAGTGATGTCTGTTACATTTACATTGATGAGCCGAAGGCCAATTTTCTTGAGTTCAGTTTCCACATTGTGTGATACCGCTTCGAGGAATTTATCACGATCTGTATTGATTTCCTCAATCGCCATCGTCGCAATAACTAATCTGAGTTGACCAAACAAAATATCTCTTGCAAGTTCTTGAATTTCTGCTGTGCGTAGCCCTAAAAGACGCTCCGCCGCATTTTGCATTACGCCCGTCTCTGTTGAAATGCCTACGGTGAATCGAGACGGCACATCGACACGGATGTTTTGTTGAGACAGCGCATTGGTCAAATCAACATTAATCGTCATCGGCGTGAGTTCTAAATACTGAAAGGACTGAAATATCGGCCAAATAAATGCCGCACCACCGTGAATGCATTTTGCCGATCGCGGACTACCATCAGGATTAGAACCTACCTTACCATAAATAATCAAAACTTTGTCAGATGGACATTTGCGATAGCGTGAGAGTACCAGCAACAGTAGTGTAAATAAAAATACAACGGCCACAATCGCGAAGATGAGTGTGATTTGTTCCATGTCTCTACCTCCTATTTGAGTTTTGTTTTAAGTTGTCTTTTCTACCAATGGGTACACAATCAAGCAATCTTTGCCTAATACACCCACAACTTCAACTTTCGTCTTTGGAACAATAGCTGTCTCATTGTCCGTAACGGCATCAAGCTCTACAAAACGCTCTTGCAAAAGCATGGTCACCTTCCCGGTATTTGTGCGTAAAGGAGGTATCGTTATATATACCTCAGCGTGTAGTGACAGAGCGTTATTTAGATTTATATTACCACTGTCTTGCATTTTCAGTGCAAGCCTAATGACAACAGAGGCAAGGATCATTGCAGCAACGCCGGACAAAAGTGCTATCTGGATTGACCACAAAGTAGGTACACCTGCTGCAAGGGCAGCAAGACCGGCCCATCCACCAAGTGCAAAAAATGCAACAATTCCGCGAATTGTAAAGACTTTAAAAATGCTCGAATTCCCATAAGAGCCAACTTCATTCGCAGGACTATCATATTCAGCGTCTGTATCGGCATCCGGCACACCAAAGCCAACTCCAACAATCATCAATATGAGTTGAATAATCATTACAATAGTCGTTGGTATTGCCGCTATAGCCATCAGTTGTCCTACGATACCAAGGCTCAGCCACCACTGAGTAAACCATTCCATGATTTCACCTTCTTTTTATTGAGATAATTGATCATTTATTGCCTTATTTAGGGTTTTTCCTCGAAAACCAAGGTCTGTTTACAAGCTTGCTCTGGTCTTCTTTCTTCTTTTCACTCTCACTCTCATGGTCTATTATGATTCTCTCTACGCTGCTGACATCCCATTCACGCAATGTTTGCGCTATGGTCTTTTTAACCTCAGGGATTGGTTCTTCCGGTATCGTCTTTTGCACAACTTCTTCCACTGCTTTTTGTGCGACTTCTCCCACGGCTTTTTGCGCAACTTCTTCCATCACCTCAGGTATATCCACTTTCAGCGGCTCAGGCTCCACGGGCGGCGCTACAACAGGTTTTATACTTTCTACTACTGGTTTTACCGGATTTTCCAGCTCATCAAGTATCTGGTTCATCATTGACTCGGTGCGGCGCTTTACATCTGAACATACACACGCATACATCATCAGCGACAGCGCCTTTCGAAGCTTGAGCTTCGCTCCCGGTGTAGAGCCTTCATAGTCAGAAATAACTTCTTCCACCGCTTCTTCTACCCCACTGACATGACCCATTATGGACAGCGCCTCACAAAGATAGGTAAATAGCTCACTTTCTTTGATCAGCGTTTCTTTTTCACCTTTACCCAATCCGCTCACATAATTCATAAGCTGCGCAATATGCTCAAGCTTAATGCACTCTTTGAGGGCGTTGATAAGCAGTATTCTCGCAATATGGATTTCCTCATACCTTTTGCCTCTTGGGTGTGCCACCCATCCGCGCTTGACCCAATTCTGGATGGTTGAACCTTCAAGGCCGGTCACAGCGCAAACCTGAGACAAACTGAGTCCTCCGGTGGCTTTGAGCAGCATTTCAATTTTTGAGAACCCCATTTCCCCCGGTTCAATATATGCCTCAATTCCGGGTAGAGGCTTTTCTCTTGTATCAGACACGATAATCATCCTTTCCAGTAAAACAATTAGGTTCGTCACGCCACCATCTGGTGGTTGTCAAAATAATATCACAGGTTCCCCTGAACGTCAATAGCGAATTTTAAAGGGCGGTTTCCCGCCCTTTGGTAAAGCCTATTTAATTTCGACTTCCGCACCGGCAGCAGCCAGTTTGTCTTTAATCTCTGCGGCCTCATCTTTGTTGACGCCTTCTTTGATTTTCGCCGGAACACCTTCAACAAGTGCTTTTGCTTCAGCCAGTCCAAGACCTGTAATGCCGCGAACTTCCTTGATGACTTTGACTTTTTCAGCACCGAAGCTGGTCATCACGACATCAAATTCAGTTTGTTCTGCAGCAGCGGCAGCAGGAGCTCCGCCTCCGCCTGCCGGAGCAGCCATAGCCGCAGCGGAAACGCCGAATACTTCTTCCAGTTCTTTAACAAGATCCGATAACTCGATCACTGTAAGCGCTTTAATCTCTTCAATAAGGGCAGTAAGTTTTTCACTCGCCATTGTAAATTTCCTCCATAAATAATTATGATTAATTTGTGTGCTGATTACTCAGCCGGGGTAGCTTCTTGCTCGGTAGCCTCGGTAGCATCCGGGGTTGCAGCCTCTGCATGTTCTTCTGCGGGAGCTTCAGTTGCGACTTCCGCAACATCCTCAACCGGAGTCACTGCATCTGCTGTCTCTTCGACAGGCGCTTCATCAACCTGCACTTCAACATCAACAGATGCTCCGCCTTTTTCTGCCGCCGCCTTTAACACGACAGCCAGCTGTGCAATCGGAGCCAACATGGTTCCCAGAAGTTGCGCTTGAAGTATTGGTAGTGCAGGAATACTGGCTATTGCACCTACTTCACTTGCAGATAATACTTTGCCATCCATAAAGCCGGCTTTGATTTCAAAATAGCCGTTAAACTTGTCGGCATATTCTTTGATGATTCTGGCCGGAGCTATAGGATCATCATCACAGACGGCCAAAGATGTTGTACCTTCGAGGATAGAATCCAATTCATCAAAACCAACATTTTTGATAGCAAATCTCATAAGATTGTTCTTAACAACTTTGTATTCAACATTGGCTTCACGCATTTTAACGCGCAATGCCGTATCATCGATAACGGAAATACCTGAGTAATCGACGAAAACGCCTGATTGACTTTTCAGTTTCTCTGTCATCTGCTCAACGATCAGTTGCTTTTCTTTGAGTACACTTTCACTTGGCATAAGTTCTTTTCACCTCACATTATTGTAATCTTACGTCCAAAAGTAAATTGTCCCTGTCAAAAGACAGGGACAACAGCCAAAACAATATCAGCCGTCCTCGGCAGGGTTTACGACCTTCGTCACCTGCTGTCTTTGGAACGCTAAGAAATACTATCAGACAAATATAACTTTGTCAACTAAAAAATGGAATATGCTGCAATAATTCCGACAAAGACCATTGAAACTGTGGAAATCAGTTTGAATAGTGTGTTTAATGACGGCCCAGCAGTGTCTTTAAACGGGTCTCCAACTGTATCGCCGATAACAGAGGCCTTGTGATTTTCCGAACCTTTGCCGCCATATTCGCCGCTTTCTATGTATTTTTTTGCATTATCCCAAGCGCCTCCGGCATTCGACATGAATACCGCTACTGCAAATCCTGTTACTGTTGCACTACCTATAAGTCCAACAACAGCTTCCAATCCAAATATCAAACCGGTGAGAATTGGAGTTACAACGCCAAGGACGGTCGGGGCAACCATTGCCCGCAATGCACTTCTCGTACATAAATCAATACAAATTTCATAGTCAGGTTCAGCCGTACCATCCATGATGCCTGTG
>WQVH01000072.1 GCA_009781695.1 Oscillospiraceae bacterium | reverse complement strand
TTTCGACATTTCGCTTGAATGGCGGCATTATAAGGACGGTGGTTGGCTTGCCAAAGCTACAAACAAGAAAAAAACTATATTTTGGGGTTCTGCTTCAGATGGATTTTTTTCGGCAAGTTTCAATTTTCCTGAAAAACCACATCTGCGGACAGGGATACTGGAACTTGATATATCCGAAGATATAAAGAACAGCCTAGCAAGCACCCCTAAAGGAACTTTTTTTGGATTCAAAGTTGACGTATATAGCGAAAGTCAGCTTTCTGATTTATACAAGCTAATAGAATATAAAAAATCCGCAAAATAAGCATTTTCAGATAGCCAACCGCTCAAGAGCCTTTTAGCTTTCGGGCGGTCTTGTTTTAGCAAGTTCATGTTTTTGTTATGAATAAATAATTCTGGAGCAGGAAATATGATAACACAAAAATTGTACAGCTAATAAGTATGTACTGCTCGTCCAAAATTGCAATTCAATACACCCAGATTGCAACTCGTACAAAATCTATTGAAACAGAAGATTTGTTTGATGTATTCTTGAAAAGTATGGCCTATAAAAGAAATTCGAGATACTGGAACATACGTGTTTGACTGGGCTTTAACGATAGGCTTACGCTCAGGATGACATTGGTTCAGTGGGTATCTGAAAACACAGGTTGGGGCCGGGGTATAAGCGATTCCCCCGCCAGCCATTCTGCGCGCCAGTCGCAGAACCCATGAACAAACATGCCCTAAAGCCAGATTTTACTTCAAAGCCTATTGATATCTTACAACATTCGGATTATAATGGAATGAAATTCCAAAATAATCGAAATTTAGTGTGGAAGGAGCAATATAAATGTATATTCATAGACATATAGAACCTGTTGTTGCGAGAATTTCTAAGCGCAAGCCTGTTCTTGTTTTGACAGGTGCGAGACAAGTAGGCAAATCAACTATGCTAAAAGAAGTCTACAAAGATATAAATTACGTCACACTAAATCGCCCACTTGTGCGCGAAAGTGCAAAAGAAAATCCATCATTGTTCTTTGATATGAATAAGCCGCCCATCGTCGTAGACGAGATACAGAAAGCAGCAGAACTTTTTGATTATATTAAGGATATCGTTGACGATGACAAAACAAAAGGGCAGTTCTATCTTACAGGTTCGCAGAGTTTGAAACTGATGGAAAATGTAAGCGATAGTCTCGCAGGAAGAGCGGGCATCATTAAGATGCTTGGGCTTTCCATGAGAGAGCTTGACGCAATTGCATATCGCCAGCCCTTTTCACCCACAGCAGAGCACATGAACGAGAGAGGAAAAGAAAACGGCAATTTTGACTATTCAAAAATAGTTTCGTTCATCCACAAAGGCTCTTTTCCAGAGCTGCATGAAACAGAAAGCGACTTGCACGACTGGTCGGATTATTACAGCTCCTATTTTCAAACCTATATCGAAAAAGACATTAAAGACATTTTGAACATCCAAAACGAGTCGGCATTTATCAAATTTGTAAAAGCTACGGCATCGCTCACGGGCGAAATGCTTAACTATTCCACACTTGCGGAAATATGCGGCAAGGATGTCAAGACAGTTCAGTCTTGGATGTCTGTATTGGAATCCAGCGGTTTGGTTTACTTGTTAGAGCCATATTATAATAATCTCAACAAGCGGATGATCAAAACACCGAAGTTGCATTTCTTAGACACAGGGCTTGCATGTTGGCTTTTGGGCTGGAACACGCCGGATCAACTAACTAGCGGAGCTATGTGGGGACATATTTTTGAAAGTTTTGTTTTTGCTGAAATTCTGAAGAGTTACTATAACGATGGCGTTGTGAAACCACCACTTTACTACTATCGCGACACGGACAAAAATGAAATTGATTTGGTTATAGCCGATGGAGATGACCTTTACCCGATAGAAATAAAAACAACAAGCGACCCAACAAAATCTGTGGTTAAAGCTTTTCGTTGCATTGAACATATTCCGGGCAAGAAAATTGGCACAGGTGCGGTTGTTTGTCTGGCAAAAGAGCGCCTGCCGCTTGTTGATGACGTTTGGATATTGCCGGTACAGATGATTTAGAACGGCGTGCGCTCAAAAAGAGCAAAAGCAAACGAACAAAAACAAATATTCCATAAAAGATATCAATTTGTGGTACAATGAGATTCAGGTATTAAAAAATACATGACATGAAATGAGAAATTATATGAGCAAACCAAACGACCATGAAGCTGAAAACGAAAACAAAAAATGGGATTTTGAAGACTATGCCTTTACAATAGCAACCGTTTTATTTCTCGCCCCTGTAATAATCGGCATATTAATTGCTATTTTTCTGGATAATGATGGCCAATGGGCTGTACACCGTTGGTGGCCTTTCTCATGGATGTCTTTCATGTTTGCATGGTCGGCCTGTGAAATTAAAGACGTAGTGGATATAAAGCTAAAGCGAGGCATAGCGCGTGCGGATAACAATTTAGAAGAGGCCGCAGAACATGCACTATACATCGTCATAACTACCGGTCTGCTGCTTGCCGGGCTAATAATAGGACAAATGCAATCATCTTGGCTGGCAGGGCCAATCGTGTTTGTATTGCTGACTGTAATATGGCCGCTTTTGCGAAATCAAGAGGACAAAGAGAAAACATCCTTCCCAACAATTCCTGTAATAATATTGATCGCAGGAATCGTTGCGGAAGTAATAATAGGAGGCTGGATAGCATTTCCTGTCTCATGGATTCTTATCAGTATCATCAAACTATATAAAACGATACGGAAGTGCAAATTTACAGAAGACTTCATCGTTGATATTGCATATTACGCCTTTACCATCATCCTGCTCACCACCAGTCTCATTTGGGGTTCATGGGTTATCTCATGGCTTGCATACCCCATTTCGGTAATCATAGGCAAAGTGATGTGTAAGATAAAACGCAAGTCTGCTTGATTATAAAACAGAAAAATTTTACCCAAATTTTACTTTACGAACACCTGACATTTACTTTAGACGACTATGCTTCATTGGACTGGGGCTATCGCTGATGTCAGGTGCATTTGCCGTTTTGATTATGACTTTGCCGCTGATCATGCGTGCCGCGCAATGCACCCAAAAGGAGAAAAAGCAAATGAACAAAAACAAATATTCCATAAAAGATGTCAATTTGTGGTACAATGAGTTTCAAGCATAAAAAAATATCAATATAGACATTCCCGCCAATATGATTACAGCATTTATCGGACCATCCGGCTGCGGAAAATCCACATTGATCAAAAGCCTAAACCGCATGAATGACTTGGTAGAGGGCTGCAAAATCACCGGAGACATCATGCTCGATGGCGAAAACATATACGGCAACATTGACGTCAATGCACTCAGAAAACGTGTCGGCATGGTATTCCAAAAGCCCAACCCATTTCCCATGAGCGTCTATGACAACATTGCTTACGGCCCGCGCACACACGGCATTAAGTCAAAATTCAAACTCAATGAAATTGTCGAAAAATCCCTACGCGACGCCGCCATCTGGGATGAATTAAAAGACCGGCTCAAAAAAAGCGCATTGAGCCTTTCCGGAGGACAGCAGCAGCGATTATGCATCGCCCGCGCATTATCTGTAAACCCCGATGTCTTGCTGATGGACGAGCCAACATCTGCGCTAGACCCCATATCCACATCCAAAATTGAAGAACTGGTGATCAAGCTCAAGCGCGACTATACAATAGTAATCGTGACGCACAATATGCAACAAGCCACACGAATTTCTGACCGTACAGCTTTTTTCCTGCTGGGAGATCTGATTGAATATGGCGATACCGAACAAATTTTTTCCATACCGCAAGACAAGCGGTGTGAGGATTATATTACAGGGAGGTTTGGATAATGCGTAGATTTGACGAGCAACTTACTCAGCTCAATGACATGCTGCTGGAAATGGGCGCGATGGTTGAAAAGACAATAACGATGGCATCACAAGCCTTAATCGCACAAGATACAGCGCTTGCCAAAAAAGTAATTGACGGCGAAGACGATGTAGACCGAAAAGAAAAAGACATCGAAGCACTATGCCTTAAATTACTTTTGCAACAACAACCTGTCGCAAAAGATTTACGCCTGATTTCCGCAGCACTGAAAATGATCACCGATATGGAACGCATCGGCGACCAAGCGGCTGACATTTCAGAGCTGGTCATCATGATGAATGGCGCACCCTATATCAAGAAACTAGAACACATCCCGCAAATGGCAACCGCCACGGTAAAAATGGTAACCGACAGCATCGATGCATATGTGCGCAAAGACCTAGAGCTTGCGCAATCCGTGGTCGAGTACGATGATGTTGTAGACGATCTCTTTGATAAGGTCAAATTCGACTTGATCGAACTGATACGCGCCGGTACATCCAATAGCGAACAAGCCATTGACCTGCTGATGGTGGCCAAATACTTCGAGCGCATCGGCGATCATGCATGTAATATTGCGCAGTGGGTCGTATTCTCCATAACCGGTAAACAAACATCATAGTGGTGTTACGGTTTTGATTCAACCTCGCACAACGAGCATTTGCACAAAACATTTTCAAAGAAGGTGAACCCATGGCAAAAGTATGGATCGTGGAAGACGATGAAGACATACGCGAAATCGTTGTATATGCGCTACAATCATCAAACTTCGAACCGCTGGGATTCGAAAGCGGCGCATACTTCTTTGACGCATTAGCAGACGAAGAAACACCAACGCCGGATTTAGTCATTCTGGACATCATGCTACCGGGTGATGACGGCCTGACTATTCTAAAAAAACTACGGCAAAACCCACACTTTCAGGAACTACCCATCATCATGCTCACAGCCAAGAGCAGTGAACATGACCGCGTCAAAGGACTTGATTTAGGCGCGGACGATTATTTATCCAAACCTTTTGGCGTTATGGAGCTGATCTCACGCATCAGAGCACTTTTACGCAGGAGTCACTTTGCAGCAGACAACCGTCAAGACATGAACTACTTAAACATCAATATGGATCATACACGCCGAACCGTAACGGTTGACGGCAATTTGATCACACTTACATTTAAAGAGTATGAATTGTTACATTATTTCCTTGTCAATGCAAGCATCGTATTGAGCCGGGATAAAATATTGGAAATGGTATGGGGCTTTGACTTCGAAGGAGAGAGCCGCACATTAGATATGCACATCAAATCATTGCGGCAAAAACTGGGCGTTGCAGGCGCACACATAAAGACCATTCGCAATGTAGGTTATGTTTTGGGAGGATAGTTTTGCAAAAAAGAATATTTTTAAATTTCGCAGGACTCATACTCATTTGCATGGTGCTGCTGGCCGCATCGTTTGGCATGTTATTTTTCAGAGCGGCACAAAACCATGAAATGGACGCAATCAGGGGCAAAGCATTTATTGTGGCCCAATTGCTCGACCAAGGCAGCTTTGAATATGCACAAAGTCTGGATGGCGGAAAGACACGCATGACACTCATATCGCCGGATGGTTGGGTGTTATCGGATAGCCATGCAGAGACTGACTTAACCATTAACCGCAGCGACCGCACAGAGTTTATCCAAGCAATAACCTATGGACTCGGCGAAGCCATACGCGGCTCGGATACGCTGGGTTCCGAAACTTTTTACTATGCAATACGACTACATGATGGTAATGTCTTGCGGCTTTCCCGCACACTATACAGCTTGGGCGAGGTATTTACATCGACCTTGCCGACACTGCTGGTCATCACCATAATTATTTTAATTTTGGCGCACTTTATTGCACACCGCTTGACACGAAAGATCATAAAACCCCTCGCCGAAGTGGATTTTGAAAACACAGAGACCTTTCCCGATGCCGAGCAGAGCGAATCGCTATACGAAGAGCTCTGGCCCTATATCAAAAAAATTGACCGCCAGAAACAAGAAATCGCAAGGCAGCTCACCGCACTAACAAAACGCGCAGAAACCATAGAAGCCATCATCGCCAATATGCGTGAAGGATTGGTAATACTTGATGAAAAAGGTCTGATTATGGCCGCCAACAAAAGTGTCTTGGATATATTTGATATCTCCGAAAATGTTGAGCAAAAAAATATTCAACACATCTACCGTGATCCGGAATTTATACAAGCGGTCAAAGATTGCCTTGAAGGAATGCACTTAGAAATGTCATTTGCCAGAAATGAGCGGGTATATCATGTTTTTCTAAACCCGGTAATGAGCAATGACAGTCGCAGCGGCGCGATTATCTTCTTTCTGGACACCACAGAACAATTCAAAGCCGAAATGCAGCGCAAGGAATTTACCGCCAATGTATCGCATGAACTAAAAACACCGCTCACCAGCATCTCCGCACGCGCTGAAATGCTGGCAAGCGGCATGGTCAAAGCCGGAGATGTGCCTGATTCCGCTGATAAAATCTTGGAACACACCAAGCGCTTGATCAATATTGTCGATGACATCATCCGGCTATCAGCATTTGATGAAAACAAAATGGAACGTAACTTTACCACATTAGATATATATGCGTTAGCCCAGTCAGTCATCGCAGCACTGCAAGATAAAGCCGCCGAAAAATCCATAGAAATAAAACTCACCGGACAACCCATCAAGCTGAGCGCCGATAGCCGCCTGCTGGATGAACTCATGTACAATCTGCTTGACAATGGCATAAAATATAACCAAGAAGGCGGGTGCGTCACGCTAGACTTATGCGAAGAAAATGGCTTTTGCAAGATATCCGTAAGCGACACCGGAATCGGCATTTCTAAAGAACACCAGCAGCGCGTATTCGAGCGATTTTACCGCGTAGACAGTTCACGATCTAAGAAAACCGGCGGCACCGGACTGGGACTCTCAATTGTCAAACATATCACAGAACACCACCGTGGAAAAATCACCATGAACAGCGCAGAAGGCGAAGGCACAACTATAACGTGTTATGTTGTACTAGTGTAACGTATTCCAAAGAGCCATATGGAGATGGGCAGCGATACACGCTTCATGACAGCCAAAATGTGTAAACAAATGTGTAATGACAACAGAGCAGCCTTCGTGATATGGTATGCACATGAGCAATATGGCGCTGGCGCTATTCGCCTGAATTCTTTGCGCCTTTTTATTGCAAGCACTCGGTGAGAGTGCTATAATTCAAATGTGAGGAGAGTCCAATGGAACATCACGAGGAGAACGGCATACAAGAAGCCAAGCAAAAAAGCGGAAACAATGTCAAAGATACGTTATTTCGCATGTTATTCAGCGAGAAAGCACGAGCCATTGAGCTATGCAATGCACTTGAGGGTACAAATTATCCGCCGGATACTCACGCTATGGTCTGCAATTTAGAAGACTCCTTACTCCGCCGCTACAATGACGCGGCTATAGCTATTGAGAACAAGCTGATCCTGTTTAGTGAACATCAATCCAGTTTTAACCCTAATATGCCGATAAGGTTGCTATCTTATGCTACAGATGTATACTATACATGGTTTGTTAAGATGAAAGAAGTCTACAAAGATCAATTGTTTAAGATTCCGGCACCAAAGTTCTATGTGCTCTATAATGGCGAAAAAAAGCTGACAAAGGATGTCCTAAAGCTTTCAGATGCTTTTGAGATCGAAGCCGGAGCGTTCACACTGGAGCTGACGGCAAAAGT
>WQVH01000071.1 GCA_009781695.1 Oscillospiraceae bacterium | reverse complement strand
TTTCCGGCTTGCTGCGTTGAAAAAACTTGAAAGGCCAATGGCATTCCTGCGCTTTTTCGCCTTGCAAGACGAAAAAATAAAACGCAATCATATACTAATTATCAGTGATACACTACACTAGGTAAGCGATGATGGGAGTCGAACCGATGGCGTTCGGCTTCTGTCAGTTAAGGCGTGTTCGATAATTCAATCACATTGAGATGCTGATTACCTGCACCTGCAATGATCTCTTTTTTCAATGGGTTAAAATCCTCGCCTACGAATTCGAGCATATATGCCCCGCTGCTTTTTGGCAGCCGCACTACGAAGTCACCAAACATATTCGCTATGGTCATATTGATCAGTCGATCATTTTTAAAAACTCTAATCTCCGCTTCTATGGGTGCGGTGCGCATTGCGCCATTGATGATGACCAATGTGCCTGTTATCGACAATTCTAAAATATTGTTTTTCACTGAAGCATACTCCTTTTTTCTGAAAGATTAATAAATGATATTAATTAATAATTGATCCTTGAGCGCGTTTATGATACAGTATCGTTAGTCAAATACAACTGCACTGAGGAGGATCAATATGGACACTATGCAGCTACGGCTTTTTGTTTCCGCGGCAAACACTTTAAACTTCTCACGTACCGCAGAGCAGTTTTTCATATCCCAACCCGCTGTCACACACAGTATAAAAATACTTGAAGCATCACTCGGTGTGCGGCTCTTTAACAGAACCAGCAGAAGAATCACCCTAACTGCAGAAGGACTGGAGTTTCTCCCATACGCGATTAGAGCACTTGAGACACTCAGCAGCGCAGAGATGAGACTGCAAAATATGGCTCAAGGCCGAACCGGCCATATCCGTATCGCATCACTATCTTCTTTGATTTACCATCTGAGTGATTGCTTGGTAGCGCTGCACAAAAAATACCCTTCCATTCAGGTCGATATAGACCTTCTGGAGGGTACCGAGCTTGTAAACTCCGTCCGAAAAGGCGCTTATGATTTTTATTTTTCGAGCGCAGAAATGCTGACAGGTGCCAGCAGCTATACATTTGCCCATATCGGACATGGTCAAGTAGAGCTTTTTGTCAACAAATCCATTGCCGACCAGATCGACATGGATGATTGGAATACGATCAAAGACTATCCCATGGTGTCTATCTCCCGCTCAGATGCTTGGCTCACCGGTAGAATCGCACGCATCTGCAAAAATCGCGGCATTACACCCAATATTATAAACTATTATAATCGCGCAGAGGCAGCTATTATTTCTGTCAACGCCGGGATCGGCATAGCTATTTTACCCCGAGCGCCTTATCGATTATATTTACTCCCCGATGTGGTGACTTTTCCCATCACCGGAGACGATGCGATAATTGATAATGTTTTTGCATGGAAGCATGAACAAAGCACGACCGCCTGTCATCTTTTCAGAGATGTTGCCGTTGAGCAATTGCGCTTTAGGTAAGCGATGAAAAATGCGCCAGAATGGCTTCGACCGATGCGTCGGCCAATCTGGCCTGCTGCATGGGATCAATGAGCCATACAAAGTCATCTATATTTACAATAAAACTCGACTCGAACAGAACATGCGGCGCCCATTGCGGACGGCATACATAAAAATTAGCCTGATTGATATTGCGATAACGATTCGTCCCGGGATTTACATCATACATGATGTCTAAAACCGTGCGGGCGAATCCGGCACTGCCCGGATTACGATACCAGACAGTAAAACCTCGGACATTTCCGGCATTTGTGGTTTCGGCTACGCTGTTTATATGCAGTGAAATAAATATATCGGGTTTGACTTGTCTGCTCAGCGCCACGCGCTCTTGCAAAGTTACCGAAACATCACTATATCTGGTCGAGTGGACTGTTGCGCCGAGCGCAGTCAGTCTTTCGGTCAGCTTGTGTGCATTGACCATCACCAAGTCTTTTTCAGGCATATCTCTTCCCAGCGGTCCGATCGCACCATATTCATCCCCACCGTGACCCGGATCAAGCACTACGGTGATTCCTGTCAGCGGTCTGACTCCGGCGGCAAGCGTCTTACGCCTCCGGAGGTAGAGCCGTAATTCATTGTCTTCATACCGCACAAAATGTCCGTCAAACCGGGCGTCTGCTCTGATTGCAAACGCATGGTATGGCACATCTCCATCCATACCGCTGCTTACACTATAGAACATCGTCTGCGTCAAATCTTCCGGCAACTCCAGCGGCGGCGGCTCTGTGTGCATGCCAAAGTCCACTGTCAGCAGCTGTCCGTCAAAGTGCGCATACACACCCGAAAATACATCCGTCTGCCATATGATTACATCATAATGATCACCGACATCATAACGTCCATTTTGCAGTACATCTTCAACAAAATCGTCCGGGGTGCTCAGGGACACAGCCGTCCTGAGTACCCACTTGCCCATGGATAATTGTACAAATCCATTTGAAGATTCAGCAATCACACGATCCATTTGTCCCCTGACCATCATCCAGTCCGAACCGCCTGTGGCCGTATTTCTCGGAAACGCCCATGCGGTGTCGGAGGTAATCGTCGCATATGTCGGTGTCTCTATTCTTGTTATCGTTGCGCCCGGTCCAGATGGTGTAGTGGGTGGTTGCGGGGCGCTTCTGTTTATCGTTCTTGTTACCGGCGCTTGTCCTACTTGGGTAAACTCAAATTCGTTTTGACCCGGCTCAAGCGGAAGATGCGCAAAGAAAAACCCTTCGATGGTACGGCTCGTGACTTCCGTTCCATTGACAAACAACCTCTGATTCGGATCACTTGTACCTGTTATATTTACACCGGCTGTATCTCCTGCATTTGCTGTAATGGTCGCATTTTGCCGCGGTGTGCCGACTGACAATGTATCCAGGAGCATCACCGGTTCACGATTCGGATTTCGGTCACCCAGATATAAATCTTTTCTAATATAAAAGTCCCTTATGGCATCTCCGAGCGCGCCATTGAGAAAGCCCATCCGGAAAAACACCGCACCACCGACAACATCTGATGCTTCCATCATCTCTAATTGGCGTAGAATCTCTCCGCGCCAGCGAGGCGATTGATGATCTTCTTCCTCGCGCCATGCGGCAAGGCCGATATATAATTCAACATTTGTACCTCTGCAAAGGTCGATCCACCAATTCAGTACCGCTTCAAAATCAGCAATTTCGAAGCCAATGTACCAGTATATCTGAGGATTGATATAATCCACCAGTTCTTCTAAAACCCATAGACGTGTGTCCGCATAAAGGGCGTGGTATGACTCCATACCTCTGGTTGTGGGTACGCCTCGCGGGTCGCTTGATCCATTTTTCCAAATTGCAGTTGGAGAAATACCCCACAACACCGTTCTGTCCAGTTCATCATTGAGTCCAGAAATGGTGCTTTGGATATCTCTGATGAGTGTGTTTACATTCTCGCGCCGCCAATCGTGCAGATCCATTCCATTGCCATAACGAGCAAATGTCGCGGCATCATCAAAATCTCTGCCGGGATAAAAATAGTCGTCAAAGTGAATGCCATCCACATCATAGTTTCGAATCAGATCTTCAATGCCGTCTATGATGAGCTGTCTGGCTTCCGGCAATCCCGGATCAAGAAATAGTCCTTCGCGGCCATTGGTATCTGTCCAACCTACTGCCAGATCCGGACGCAATCGCACCGGGTTGTTCGGAGCGAGTGTGTTGGGGTCTGAGCTATTCGAAATGGTATGTATTATCCTGTAGGGGTTGATCCATGCATGTAATTCCAGCCCATTTTGATGGCTGGCATCAATCCAATATTGAAGCGGATCAAATCCGGCAATCCCTTCGCCCTGTGTTCCGGAGAGCCAGTGACTCCATGGGAAAATGCTGGACTCATAGAATGCGTCTCCTGTTGGGCGCACTTGAAATATAATGGCATTAAGCCCTAACTCCACAGTCCGGGCAATGATGTCATCTATTTCGCTTCTCATCGCATCTGCGGATATGCCTTGTCTGGACGGAAAGTCCAGATTGATGACCGTGGTGACCCAGACCGCGCGGAAGTCTCTGTCCACAACAGCATGAAAATAATCATAATCATCTTCGTGCTCACGTTCATGATCCGCATTTTTCTGTGCTGCATCACTTTCGCTGTCGCTTGCAACAGCTAAACCGGAAGTTTCAACGCTCGGAGCGCTCCCTCTAAAACTGCAACTACCTATCACTATGCCCAGCAGCAACAATGCTACGATACATCTCTCTTTTAATTTCAATATGACTTACCCCATTAAGTACAAGTTATGTCTGTTTATGATACACCAAAATTGTATCACAAGGGTATCACAACCACAAGAGTATAGACTTTTTATATATAAGCTGATATCATAATCTGCAAAAAAGGAGTTATCATATGATTGCGCTGGCTTGTGACCACGGTGGATTTGAGCTCATGGGACTGGTTAAGCAGTTTCTTGATGAGCATCGTTATAAGTATAAGGAATTTGGAACATTTTCAACTGAAAGTGTTGATTATCCCACATTTGCAGTCCCGGCAGGACATGCAGTTGCTGAGGGAAGTTGTGATCGGGGCATATTCATTTGCGGCACCGGCATAGGTATGTCTATTGCTGCAAATAAAATTCCGGGCATCAGAGCGGCCCTCTGCACGACTGCGTTTATGGCGGAGATGTCTCGCTGTCATAATGATGCCAATGTGCTTTGTCTGGGTGCGCGTGTTCTGGATGTTGACGCCGCAATCATGCTTGTTCGTATATTTTTAAATACGGGCTTCGAGGGCGGTAGGCATAGTCTTAGGGTCGCAATGCTTGACAAAATGTAGTTTGTGAGGAATCCATGGGTAAAAGATATGTACCAAAAACATATAAGAATCGGCGTTTGTTGCGCGTGATTCTTGGCATGATCGTGGCCTTTTTGGTCATTTCTGTGGTTTTATTTTTGATATTGTTTTTCTTGCTTGAGGGGTATTATATTGATGGTCAGTTGGATATCCCGCTGCTTGTAGATGATCCGGGGTAAAACATTGACTTTTATTGTCACACTATAATCATATAGAAGCTGTATATGCGATTTAATTCAGGTACTTTTTAAAATCAATCAGTGTTTCATTACGCCCCTCGGCGCGAAAGTCTCTTCCATAGAGTATGGATGCCCATTTGATCAGTGTATCAAGCACCTCTGTTTGTATACCTGCCGCCTTGCCCGCACAGCTTGTGGGTACACAGCCGGTTATGATGTCTTCGAAAATATATCGCGTATCTATATCCGTCGGTGCAAGAACTGTTTTATATGCTTCCGTATTTTGTATCTGCTCAAAGAGCGAATCCCCGCGAGAGCCGTACGCTTCTGCAAGCCACTGTCTGGCGGTAGGAATGGATACACCATAGGCTTTTGCAACCGAAACACGCTCTACATCCATCTTCTCCAAAAGCCCTGCAACAAGATGAGATATGCCTTGCATGTAGAATTTGAAATCTTCTTTGGCTTCGACTCTCGTAATGTTCATGAGAATCGGCATGGGGTGAAAGATCATCCCGATGTTAGAAAACCCGGTGTACAAGATACTCTCTGCAAGACTGAACATCGGGAATATTTCACGTAGAATATCCAATAGCTCATTGGCATATTTGTTGTCATGTGCTGCAAGTCTTACGCTGTCTTTGATCTTATATATTTCCGGCTTGCGCAGCTCAGGGCAGCGGCAGGTAAATGCAAATGTATCTGTCTCTCCGAGCATGATGTCCGCTTTAGCGCCACATTCAGATAAAACCTTTGCAAATGCGGTGGTCCCAAACGTACGTCCGGGGTTTAGCACCACGGCTTGTCCGCTGACAAGGTAAGGTGCCATCGCTCTGGCTACGATGGGATGGTATTGCGCCGGGGTCGTGACCATAATCAGATATGCATCTTTTATAACTTTGCCCATATCTGCACTGATCAGATCCACATCTACTTCCGCTTCAACCTCACCGCTAATTACAAAGCGATTGTTAGGAAACATATCTACACGCTCAGCTTCCCTTGCGTATAGAGCGGACTCATATCCCAGATACTTAAAATAGGCTGCCATGGATTGTCCGCCATTGCCGGAGCTGATTACTGCAATTTTTTTATTTTTCATTGCCCTTCTCCCATCCTCATAAAGCGATCTTGCTTTTTTTGCCGGTAAGCTTTTCTAATCGGGTACGTTCGTCCATCGTGCATCCGGCTTTGCCGTCCCATGCCAGACATTTTCCGTCTTTTACACGCGTTTGCAATGTGCCTTGAAATGCTCCTTGTTTTACGATATGGGGCGCATCAAGGATTCCGCGTTTGATGCAATCCGAAAGCACCGCAGCATCTCCCAGCGGGTCATTACTTACACCGGAATATACGTCTCTTATAAAGTCCAACAAATATCTCGCTTCTTCAAGCAGTTCGTCACGCCGTGCGATGACTCTCGGATCGCTCATACTCTCAGCGTTGCCCGACAGTGTTGAGCGCACGACTCCGCGCACAATCTTACAGCTTTCGATGATGACTTCCGGTGTCGCAGCGTGGAGCGCTTCGCTGTATCCCACTACATGGATAATATGTGGGCGAACATTCATCTGCAACGCCGTCGAAGCTGCCAATTGGCCTTTGGCTACTGCATCATCTCCACTCAAAAATGGCAGTCCCGCCCGGGTCTGACGGTATACGCGAAAATCTTGATCTGCAAGCGACTCTGATAGTTCGATTTGCGCAAGTGCTTTGGCCAGATCCATTGAAAAGCTGAGTGCGTTGGGCACATTAAACATGTATTGGGCGATGTAGTCTTGCACGCCGAATTTTTTTGCATTGTATGCGCTGATATATGATGCTGCAACGGAGATCGTATCATGCGCATCTCTCAGCCCCCAGTGATGCGGTTCGTTCAGTTCAACAGGTACACCCAACTTGCCGTTAAAGGCTATGAGCTGCTGGGCTTCTTCCATGGATGTTTGCAGCGGTCTGTCTCCTCTGCCATCGAGTTCATTATACCAGCAAAGAGGAACTGCGCACCATGCGTTGGCTATGGTTTCATTGAGCACTTTTGCAAATGGTATCACGTCTGCTGTGCCGCTGTAGCAGCGCATGAGCGGAAAGTTGCCTCTTTGTGATGCGGCTTTAAGTGTCTTAAAGCCTTCATCGTCATAAACAGGCACTCCGCCTGCGCCATCCATTTCCGGTTTGCGCGCTTCGGGCTTGAAGTAATATTGCTGTGTGTTTTGGTCTATGCCCAGCGAGATGACATCCAGCACTCTGGATTGTGCAATTGTTTCAATACCTGCTCTTGTCTCTTTGAATGAGGGCAGACCAAAGTGGTGTCTCAGCAGCGGGTATGGGTGTTTCTGCGCCAGTCTGCCGGTCAAATCATCGGCAAACAGTTCTGCTCCGCTTTTTTCCGGGAGCTTGCCGGTGCGTAAGAATGTAATGCTATCGTCTATGTCGTCTGTTCCGTCAAATATGACATCGAAGAAGTTTAGTGCTCGGATTTTTTCTGCGACGGGAGCTGTTCCTCCGAATATCCAGATTGGTTTATGTGTGAGTTTTGCGCTTTTTTCAATCAGTTCACGTACGATGGTCACTCCGTTTTCCGGAGTGAGTCTATATCCTAATGTGATCATAACCGGTTTGTGTGTTTCAATGCTTTTCAGCACTGTGTCTACACTTATTGCCGGTCCGAGAAATATTGTTTCATATCCTTCGTCCTCGGCAAAACTCAAAAAATGTGCTGCGCCTGCGACGTGAACGCAGTTTCCTATTGATGCGCCTATGACTATTCCTTTTGACATGAGTGTGTTCCCCTTTCCAGTTTGCGCAGTTTTGGGTGTTATTGTGTAGTATACAGTATTTCATGGGGGTTGTATAGCTTTATGGCTGAATGTGTGTCGTGATATGGATACAAGTGTATTTTATGGAAATAATTGGAAATCGTTTTCATGCTCTTGACACTGCAAAATTATATGATATAATTCTCGTTGCGCACAGCAATTGCCCTTTATTAAAGTGCGGGCGTAGCTCATCTGGTAGAGCGCCACCTTGCCAAGGTGGAGGTAGAGGGTTCGAGCCCCTTCGCCCGCTCCATAGCACTTCAAAAGACCGCCATTATCCGGTGGTCTTTTGCTATTATAACCCTCTACCTCCACCTGTGCGAAGCACGTTTAATCCGAGGTGGGG
>WQVH01000070.1 GCA_009781695.1 Oscillospiraceae bacterium | reverse complement strand
TATTTTTTGAGCATTTTATTGAGTGCGACGGTTCTTTGTCCGGCGCTTTTTTGCAATGGGGACTTGAGCCGATCCGGTAAGGTGTCGTCATGTTTCAGCCCTTGGCGGATGTTGATTAGCCGCTCCATATTATAAATTCTCTCGCCGATGCGCATAAAGCGTCCGAGGTTCATGTTGTCACCTGTGATGAGTTTGACAGCGTAAGGATGGGGCAGTGCTCCTGAGTGACTGATGTTCAGAAATATCGGATGGTTGTGGGCAAGCTGCAAGAGTCCACCGGCATGAGGCATCAGCGCATTCCATATGCGGGTAAAGATGCTCGTTGGTCTATTGATGAGACCGGGTGGTAGTAAGGTAGATGCGGTGAAGATACAGCTGCCGGACGCTGATACAGCATCCAGAATATCTTGAGCAAATACTGTGAGCGCTGCTTTGCCTCGTGTGTTTGTACCATAGGTATCCATGTACAGTGCTTCAAGCGCTACAGTATAACCGCCGCCTATGTGGCACCCGCCGCGGTTTGATGTGGCATAACCCAGACCCATGCCTTGGGCTGTCCTTGGGTCGTATGCAGGAAGCTCCATGCCCTTGACATGAAGTGCGAATTCCCGGCCGCCGTACTTTTCGGACATTCGCATAACGCCTTCGGCGAGATCATCACCGATATCTTCACGTCGAGCGACTTTTGCCAGAAGTGCTTCCAGCATTTTCGGGTTTCCGGATTTTAGGCCGTTTTCCCAGAGTCCTTTTTCATTGAGTTCTATGGCAAACCCAACAGAACCGCCGAATGATATGGTATCAATACCATATTCGTCACAGAGGTGATTGAGATGTACAATGCTGCTTAAGTCATTGTTTTCAAGATTTGCGCCAAGCAGACAGAGCGTGTTGAGCTCAGGGCCTTTGACTTCGCGGTTTTCGAACCGGACGATGCGCTGACAACCTATGGGGCAAGATGTGCATCCGCCGCCTTTAACTGTATGTTTTTTTGATAGGGTCTCGCCGCTGATGTCTTCAAATTTGTCAAAACTGCTCTTGCGATAGTTCTTCGTTGCCAGCAATTCTTTGTGCTGCATCTGAGTCAAAAATGCTGCGGTGCCCAAATTAGGCAACATATCTCCGGTCACCGGGTGCGCGCCGAGCCGTTGCGTCCACTTATTGCTCAGTTGCTTAAACTCATCAGAGGTTGCGGTGGGTGTATGTTTGCTGATGGCGACGATGCCCTTTAATTGCTTAAAGCCAAACACTGCGCCGATACCGCCGCGGCCTGCAATTCTGCTCTGAGCAGACACACAAGCGTAGCGTACCAGATTTTCACCGGCAATGCCGATCGCCAAAGTAGCGCCGGGACTCATTATTTCCTGCGCCATGCTGGTGCTCATGCCCCAGATTTCTTCGGCATCCAGTAGGTGAATGCCCTCATTGTCGAGCTTGAGATATGTTTTGTTCGGCGCAATGCCTCTGATGATCAAGGCTGCATAGCCCAGATGACGCAGCGACTCGCCGAAGTCTCCTCCGCAGTTTGAGGATGTGAGTAGTCCGGTGAGCGGAGAGATGGTTGAGATGTTAAAACGTGCACTACCGGGAGCGGATGTTGCATTGAGGGGTGCGGTGGTGATGACAATGAGGTTCTCTTCCGAAAGCGCTTCGACCTGCTTGTCCAGCGTTGCGTGAATGATTTTTGCTGCTAAACCTTTGCCTCCGAGGAAGTTGTTTAAATCATCTTTTTGTAAAAAGAAGTCTGAGACTTCGCCTTTTGAAAGGTCTATCAGTGCAGCGCTGCCGGGCAAAGTGAAATGTTCGGATTGAGTCATCAGACGCAGATAAACGGAAACGAAATCCCTGTGGGCAAATATCTTCGGAACGGGATAGCCGGGATTGGCCTCGTTAAATGCACACGTTGCCATGGTTGTGATGTCTGCTTCTTTTATTTCATCAAGGGTCTGAGGGATATCTACAAGTGCACAGAGCTTGCGTATGGCTGCAATGAAATTTCTGGATTTTTGTTCTGCATCCCTGCCGCTGATATTCAGCGCATCTGCAAGTTCTGATAGTGGTGCATAGATGGTGTGTCCATAATCGTCCAGAACGTGGGGGAGTATGACGGCGCTTGCCTTGCCGTGGGATGTGTTGTATGTCTCGCTCAGGGCATTGGCGAGTGCGCCTACATTACCGCCGGATGTGCGCGTGCGCACAATGCCGCCGAAATGAGCGGCGCGTTGCATATTGAGACGTGCGGTGATGTTCTCTCTGTCGGTAAAAGCATCGTGCAGATTGTCGAATACAAGCTTGACGGTGTTTTTGGCAAGTATTCGGGTTTCGGGTGTGTTTTTGTGTCCAATGTAGCCTTCAATGGCGTGGGTGAGGGTATCCATTCCGTTTGCCGCAGTGATATGCGGAGGGAGCTTAACGGTTAAAAGCGGATCAAGTACGGCTTCTTGCGGGATGAGCTTGGGGTCTGTGAGTTTGTATTTTTCTTTGGTTTCGCTATCGACAACGATGGCTGAGGCTGTAGTTTCGCTGCCCATGCCTGCAGCGGTGGGGATGACAAAGAGGGGTGGCGGTGCGCAAAGCACTTTCATAAACCCGCGCATTTGTTTTATGCTCTTTCGTGGTCGTGCAATGCGTGCGCCGAGACCTTTTGCGCAGTCGATTGAAAATGTGCCGCCAAAGGCAATGATGCCCTCGCAGTTGTGTTTGAGGTACATGATTAGGGCTTCTTCAATGTCGTCGGTTGTGGGGTTTGTGACGGTTTTATCATAAATGACGCAGTTTATTTTTGCTTTTTTAAGGTCTTTGAGCAGCGTGTCTGCAAGACCCAGTGAAGTGATGACTTCATTGGTGATGAGCAGGACGCTTTTTGCGCCTTTGAGCGTGATGCGTTCCGGTAGTTTTTTTAGTGATCCGGCACCTTCGATAAGCAATGGTTTGCGCAGGGGTAAGCCGTATGCGGCGATTTTTAAGATCAATTGGAAAACTCGGCAGAGTAGTCTATATGGCATGGTGTATCTCCCTTAGTTGTTGATTCGAATCATAGCACATTTATATGTGTTTGGCAAAGATTGTGGTAGGTTTTTTCGTCTGGCAAGGCAAAAAACTGCGGGAATGCCACTGGTCTTTCAAGTTTTTTTAACGAAGTCAGACGGAGCAAAGATGCCGCAAAATTTGTAAGCTTATTTCAAGAATGAAGTACTAGTGTAGGCTGACCTCTTTTCCTTCTTCGCGCAGGGCGACAAATGTTGGGAATTGAAGACTCTTGGCGCCGCTTTTTTTGTCGGTGCTTTCTTCTTTGTATTTGATTTCAATGACTCTGCCGATGAGGCTTTCGCGATTTGCCCAAAACTCATCGCGCTGTTCATCGGTCATGCCGGAGCCGACATTGACCGAATGGCCTTTGTAATCGACAACGAAAGCGCCTAATTTGCCGAGCAGTCGTCCGGAACCTGCTTCGGTGTCGGTGACGCTTAAGTCTATGGTATAAAATCGCTTGACTTTGAGTATGCCATTGTGTCTTTTGCATTGGTATTTTTTGTCCCGGTTGAGCATCAGACCTTCTTTGTCTTCGGCAACCATTTGGTCAAGATAAAGATCAATCATTTTTTGGTCATAGCCTGTGTACAGCAGCTCGACGCGTTTGATGGATTGTAAGTTTAAGGCTTCTGCACGTGCACCCATTTCTATGAGGGCGTTGAGGCGGTCTTTGTATGTAAGCACGCTTTCGCCGTTTACAAATTCTGACTTAGGTAAAAAGTCGAACACGATAAATTGCATGGCGCTTTTGTCGGCATCGTCTTGGCCTAGCAGTCCTGTGCCTATTCTAAAATTTTCGTTGTCGGGCAGCGCTTCGTCATTGCGTCTGACCAGTTCGCCGTCCAGTACCCAATCATCGGCGTTTGAAAATAGCTGCTTGATGTCCTTTATAATATGATCGAGTCCTAAAAGTTCTTTGCCCTGTCTGCTGAACATCTTTCCTTCAAAAAATGTGCCGCGTACGCCGTTTAATTTCTGTGAAAGGGAAAACCATTCTCCGGGCTTGAGTGGGGCGTTTTCTATGCTGTAGGATTGTTGTACTTCCCACTGTGGTATGAATTGTCTGCCGAGGGCTTTGTTTACGGATTTGATATCGCAGCCGAGTTTTGCGCTTTTGGTGATGATGGATTTGTAAAATTCACGTAAGTCCGGTTCGGATTTGTCCAAAAATTGCCTGATGTTTGCAATGACTTCGTCACTGCCTGTGTTGTTTGCGAATATATATGCCATCAAGTCTTTGAAGTTTTCAAAGATCTTGGTGGGGGTTCTGTCTGTTTCTTTGGATATTTTCTTCGTGGAGATGCCTGTAATCAAAAAAGGGTTGAGCAGATAGTTGATCAGTTCTAAAAAATGCTCATTGTCTTTGTTTTCGATCAAGATGTCTCTTTTGGCCAGTGTTGAGCCGGTGGTGGTCAGTAGCTCGAAGATATCTTTTGCGGCTCTGTCTTGTGTGTAGTGATCTTCCATTGTTCGCCTCCGAAGGGGATTTATCTATTAGTGTTGCTCAGGGTGTGTGAGCTTATTGTTTGATGGGTCTTTAGAGATGTCCTTTGTGTATTGTACTACAAAATTTGAAAAAATGTAATCACTATGAATAAATTATTAATTTTATATATAAAAAAAGCCCCTATATGGGGGGTAAATTAAAAATGTGTTGGGTTGTTTGTTTTCGTCACTGGTAACATCGCAGTTCTTGACTTGTTAGCGTCATTATACTATTATATTTGAAATTCTGAAATAAGGTGATTGAAGTGGCAGATAGGCCTGTAGAACAAACGAAGACGCCCACTCCGGCGACCAAAAAGCTTTTGGAGACGGCAAGAGAGTTGCCGCAACTTCCGGGCGTATATTTGATGAAAGATAAGCACAGTGCGGTCATCTATGTCGGTAAGGCCTCTAAGCTTAAAAATAGAGTGAGCAGCTATTTTTCCGGTACACATGATCTAAAGACTCAGGCGCTGGTTTCAAGGATTGCGGATTTTGATGTGATTGTAGTCGGCACAGAATTTGAAGCGCTGGTGCTGGAAAGCTCACTGATCAAGCATCACATGCCCAAGTATAATATACTCATGCGCGATGATAAGGGTTATCCGTTTATTCGGGTGGATTTGCGCGAAGACTATCCTACATTTAAGATCATGACGAGATCGGAAAATGACGGTGCTACGTACTTAGGGCCATATCATGGAAGAACGGTTGTGCGCGATGTCATTGCCATGGTGAGCAAAGCGCTGAAACTGCCAACCTGCGGGAAAGATATCAAGCGTATCATGGGCAAGGAAAGACCCTGTCTTAACTTTCATATCGGTGCATGTAAAGCCTATTGTCAGCATCCTGATTTGGCCGATGATTATAGAGAAGCGATTGCTGCAACTATAGATGTCCTGCAAGGTAAAACATCAGACCTCATAGAAAAACTCACCCATGAGATGAATGAGGCTTCGGAGTGCATGGCGTTTGAGCTTGCTGCGCAAAAAAGAGACCGGTTGCGTGCAGTGCAGAGTATGAAAGAAAAGCAATTTGTCATCGCCGGTTCTATGGCAGACACAGATGTGGTGGGTTACTTTAAGGGCGCTGCAAAAAGCTGCTTTGTTGTGATGCATTATATTGGCGGTAAGCTGATTTCTAAGGATTTTGAGTTATTTGATACACCGATAGAAGATGATTCGGAGGCGGTTTCGGCTCTGGTGCGGCAGTATTATCAAAGGCGAGGATTTTTGCCGAAGACGATTTATTTACCTGTGGTGACTTCGGATTGTGCGCTTTTAGAACAGCTCTTTACCGAACAGGCGCAAAGCCGTGTCTATGTCATTTCACCGCAACGAGGTGACAAAGCGAAGATCGTTGAAACGGCCAATATCAATGCCAGAGAAGAGGCGGAAAGAGCATCCACATATGAGGAGAAGATTCTCAGGACGCATGAGTGGATTGCCGGGGCGTTGAAATTGAGCAAGATCCCCAGCCGCATCGAAGCATATGATATTTCCAACACGCAGGGTACTGATGTGGTCGGTGCGATGACTGTCTTTGAGAGGGGGAAGCCCTATAAGAAGGACTATAGGCGCTTTAAGATCAAGACCATAGAGGGTCAAAATGATGTGGGCAGTATTGCAGAGGTGGTTTCGCGCCGGATGGCTCGGTACTCGGATGCTGATGAGCATTTTTCGAAATTACCGGATATCATGCTCATAGATGGTGGTGCAGTCCATGCAGCCACGGCAAAGAAAGTGCTCGATGAGGCGGGGATCGCATTGCCTGTGTTGGGCATGGTCAAAGATGATCGGCATAAGACACGTGCGCTGGTCACGCCTGAGGGTGAGGAGATCGGGATTCAAAGCAATCCTGCGGTTTTTGCACTGATTGGTACGATTCAAGAGGAGACGCATCGATTTGCTGTGGAGTTTCATAGAAGCTTGCGCTCGAAAGGCAGTTATAAGTCAAAACTTGATGAGATAGAGGGTGTGGGGGAGAAAAGGAGAAATGCGTTGATTAAGCATTTTGGTAGTTTGCGAGCGGTGAAGTCAGCTTCTGTTGAGGAGTTGGCGCAAGTTGTGCCGATGGGTGTAGCGCAGAAGGTTTATGCGCATTTTCATATGTAGAGGAGCGTTATTTAGATGAGGGTAATCAGCGGCAGTGCAAGGGGCAGAAAGCTTAAAGAGCCGGATGGTCTTGAAATCAGACCAACGAGCGATAAGGTCAAAGAATCGATATTTAATATCATTCAATTTGATATAGAGGGCAGACGGGTGCTGGACTTATTTGCCGGAACAGGCCAGTTGGGTATTGAAGCATTATCCAGAGGGGCGGCGCGGACAGTCTTTATCGATTCACGGTCGGATGCGGTCAAACTCATTTGGTCTAATTTGAAACAGTGCGGCTTTGAGGACTCGGCACAGGTGCTGATGCGCGACGCGCTGCGGTTTTTAGAGAGTGATGAGCAATTTGATCTGATCATCATTGATCCGCCTTACGATTCTGATTTGGCTGAAAAAGCGATAGAGAAAATAATTGAATTTGACAAATTGGGTGCAAATGGTATAATAATTTGCGAAATAAGTACAGAAAAGTCTGCTCCTGAGGTCTCAAAGCCGTATTTTTTGCATAAGGAATACAGATATGGCACGATCAAGGTGCTGCGTTATGAGCGCGAGTTTACGTAATCATTTCAAGGATGGAATACTGAGTCATGAGTATAGCAGTTTATCCCGGCAGTTTTGACCCGATAACCTTAGGGCATCTCAATATCATTAGACGCAGCGCAGCGATATTCAATGAGCTTGTGGTGTGTGTGACTGTAAATTCAGGTAAAAATCCTCTATTTAATATTGAAGAGCGGGTTGAGCTTATCAAAAGGACTGTATCCAGATTTCCCAATGTCACGGTAGAGTCATCAGACGTGCTGCTTGTCGAGTTTATGAGAGCGCGTAATGCGAAGGTGATCATTAAAGGTCTGCGTGCAGTTTCGGATTTTGACAGGGAATTTCAAATTGCGCTGATCAACAGAAAGCTCGATGACGGTATTGAGACTCTGTTTATGCCGTCCAGTGAGAAGTATACTTATCTGAGTTCTACGGTGGTTAAGGAAATGGCAAGATATGGCGCCGAAATGCAAAGTTGGGTGCCTATGGAAATAATCGACGACGTGCTGAAAAGAGTCAATAGTGAAGGGTGGAAATAATCATATGAGCAGTAGGATTCCGGAATTATTGGAGATGCTTCATGCCATGATCACAGAGGCATGGGGGCTTCCGCTGGGTGCGGAGAAGTGTGTTATTGAGCGTGATAAGGCGCTGGATTTGTTAGATGAAATTAGGGCGCAGTTTCCGACTGAAATTGCAGAAGCTAAGCGGCTTCTGGATGCGCGCGCTGATTTTATCGCCAATGCCAAAAGAGAGGCCGATGCGGTGAAGCGCACGGCTGAGGAGCGTGCGCGGCAGCTGATTGATGAGCAAGAGGTGATCAAGGTCTCACGCACGAAGAGTAATGAGATGCTGGCTTATGCTGAGTCTACGACTACGGAGTTGCGCAGAGTGGCCAATGAGTATGTCGATGATGCGATGAAGCGCACGGAAGAGGCGCTTTCTGCTGCGCTGGATGAGATCAAGCAGTCGCGGGTGAAGTTTCGTCAGGCGGCGCGGTCGGCTGATCAGGCTCCGATTCCTTCGGGTTTGCCTCCGGAGTTGGATGTTGAGGACTAGTGTAACGCATTCCAAATAACTAGGAATTTAAATTGTAATACAATAGCGAAGAGACGGCTCGGAGGTTTTCGGGTCGTTTCCTTTTTAGATCTTCATATAAATCTCTTCAAGCATATTGATAAATTCACGTAAGGCCATTTT
>WQVH01000069.1 GCA_009781695.1 Oscillospiraceae bacterium | reverse complement strand
TTTTCCGGCTTGCTGCGTTGAAAAAACTTGAAAGGCCAATGGCATTCCTGCGCTTTTTCGCCTTGCAAGACGAAAAAATAAAACGCAATCATATACTAATTATCAGTGATACACTACACTAGGCTCTGCATCCCCATCAGCTAATATATTTAATCAATCATTACAAATGAGGATTCGCTTTCATGAGAATTGATGTTCTGGGCATCGGATTTGACAATTTATCCTTGGATCAGGCTGCCGATTTTGCATTTGATATAATTTCAGGAGAAGAGTCAGCCCCCACCAAAACATATGTGGTAACCCCTAACCCGGAGATTGTCTGGCTCTGCCGTCAAAATCCGACGTTAAGAGATAATATAAATCACGCCGGACTTGTCCTGCCTGATGGGATTGGAATCATCTACGGTGCCAGAATTCTTGGAACACCTTTTTCCGGCGGCAGAGTCCCCGGCATTGATTTTATTGATGCGTTGTTTCAGCGTATGGCCAAGGCGGGCAAAAGTGTCTTTTTACTCGGCGCTAAATCAGGAGTTGCAGAGGCTGCCGGAAATGCACTAAAAAAAGCACATCCGGGTCTCATCATTTCCGGTTTTGCAGATGGATATTTCACGGATAGTGCCGCACTCATTGCGCAAATCAATGCGACTCAACCTGATTTGTTGCTTGTATGTTTGGGCGCACCAAAGCAAGAGCTTTGGATGGCTGAACACCTTGATCGTTTGAATGTACCGCTCTGTGCAGGTCTGGGTGGTTCTCTCGATGTTTTTTCCGGGAATGTTAAACGTGCGCCTGTATTTTTTCAGAAGCTGGGTCTTGAATGGTTTTACCGGATCGTGACATCTCCCAGCAGGCTCAAGCGGAGTTTGAGTTTGCCATTGTTTGCATTATCTGTTTTTATACAGCGTTTGCGCAATTAATATAGCGTCTTTAGACGCGTATATTTCTTGCGGTATCATCTTCCGCTTCACTTTGTTAAATCTCTCGAAAGGAGATATTACATCCATTGGGAACACTTATAGTTTTTGAAGGCATTGATGGCAGCGGCAAGTCAACACAGTTTGATATGCTCTGTACACGTCTTGGATATGATGCACACGAATTTTTGCGCATCAGATTCCCCAGGTACGATCACCCATCTTCGGCACTTGTCCATATGTATCTTGGTGGTGAGTTCGGATCAGGGCCTGACTGCGTAAATGCCTATGCCGCATCGACATTTTTTACGGTAGATCGGATCGCATCTTACCTTCAAGATTGGAAAGAATACTATGATCAAGGCGGACTGATCTTGACCGATCGCTATACCACAAGCAATGCCATCCACCAAGGTGCCAAGCTGCCGCCCGGCAAAAGAGAGGCTTTTTTCCGCTGGCTTTACACATACGAATTTCAGCTCATTGGACTTCCTGAGCCTGATCATGTACTCTATATGGATATTGACGCAACGGATGCAGCCGAAAGACTTGAGCGCCGACAGCACGAAACAGGAACTTCGGGTGATATCCATGAGACAGATATTTCGTTTCTTGAACTGTGCGCTCATACCGGAAGACAGGCCGCAGATTACTATGGATGGCATAAGATCCCATGCTTTGATGGGGATAGAGCACGCGGCGAATTTGAAATTCATGGCGAAATTTTAAAATTTTTACAACTTTGAAACAAGAGATGTGTATGATATGAATGAGATAATGCTAAAAGTGCGATTGCGCGAGCTTACATTAGATAAAATTTCCCATTTTTCGGACGCGTATATTGCCGAGTCCAACATGGGGATTTTGCAAAATATTTTATCACTGAAAGAATACAAAGATGCACAGTCTATTATGCTTTTTTTCAGCGTAGAAAGAGAACCTGACACCCACCAACTTGCCAAGATTGCACTTGCTGACCAAAAAAAAGTCGCGTTTCCGCTTTGTTTTGGCGCAGGGCTCATGCAAGCGCATGTGGTCTCAAGCCTGAGTGAGCTGCGTCCCGCTGTTTTAGGGATTCCCGCACCGCCGGAAAGTGCCCCTTTCCTATCACCTGATGAAATTGATTTGATTATAGTGCCTGCACTTACATATGACAAATTGGGATTTCGGCTGGGTTATGGCGGTGGTTATTATGATAGATATTTGGCTGCCACTTCGGCACACACCATAGGTATCACCAGAGCACAATTGCTTATGGATCAAGTACCTAAAGAGCCGCATGATATTCCGGTCAAATGTTTAGTTACTGAGAAGGAAGTGTACCATTGCCCAACCATAATGTCGATGATGAATTAGAAGAAATACGCAGACTCATTGCAGACCCTGCCCCCGGCAAGTCATCTGCTTCAAAGGAGCTTGTCCCCCCACGTCCGGGACAGGTTGTTCCTGTCTCGCAAAAAAATCCGGGAACACCTGCGCCTACGCGCAGGCCTGCTCCACCGCCCAACCTTGCGCAAAAGTCTGCATCACCTGTCCCTACAAAAAAATCTGCGCCGCCTTTACCGGCCAAAAGACCTGCAGCCCCTTTGCCGGCAAGAGAGGCTGCGCCACCTGTGCCTGTAAAGAAAGCTGTACCGCCGCCTGTACTGCCCAAAAAGCCTCCTGCTTCTGTTTCTCCTTCGATTTCGGATAGCACAGAGGTTCGCTCATTTGATATTTCATCCGGCGGCAAAATTTCAAAACATCAGGACATCAGCACTTCCAAAGAACTTGACATCGCACCTAATGGTAAGATGGTCTCGCCGCGCAATGACGCAAAGGTTATCGATTTAGACACCGGCGATGATGATTTTAAAGTCAATTTTGATTTTGATGGTGAGTATAAGGATGTTCCCGAAGACAGACCTTTGCGCCGCAGACGTGAGCGCAGAACAGGCTGTATCGGTGGAATCATGTACGCTGCCTTCATCATCTGTATCAGCTTGGTACTTGCCTCATTATTATGGATGGCTGTCGTTGATGTTCTCGGATTCGGAACGGCAGATGAGCAAGTGAACATCACAATTCCTCCGAATTTTGAGATGTCTGATGTAACCGACCAACTCTATAGTGCGGGACTCATCAGGTATAGGTTCTTGTTCAATATGTATGCCAGCTTTTCAAATGCAGAGGAAAGAATCACCGAGGGTGCTTTTGTGCTCAACAAAAACTTTGATTATAGAGCACTCGTTCAAGGCATGACGGCAAGAGCCGGACAGCGCGTTGAAACGACTGTGACAATTCCGGAAGGGTTTACACTACTTCAAATTTTCAACTTACTTGATGATTACGGCATTGTCCACTCCGCAGATGATTTGTGGGAAGCGGCCACATATCATGACTTTGATTTCCATTTTCTTGATTCAGAAACACTGGGTGAGCGTTATAGACTTGAGGGATTTCTTTTCCCCAATACATACAATTTCTTCCTGGCTTCATCACCGACCACCGTTTTAAACAGGCTGCTCAGGGAATTTGACAGAAGATTTACTGAGGATATGATTGCACGCGCAGAAGAAATGGGATTTAGCGTCCGTGAGATTGTCATTATTGCATCAATGATTGAGCGCGAAACAGGATCACACAACGAAAGTCCGCGAATTGCTGCGGTTATTTACAATCGTCTTGCAAGTCCTAATTTCCCATTTTTGCAAATAGATGCGACCATCAGTTATGCGGTTCAGGGAACGGGGCTTCCGGCCACGACTGACCTCGATCATCCATTTAACACATATTTACATCCCGGACTTCCGCCCGGTCCTATCGCAAATCCGGGAATACAATCCATCCGTGCGGCGCTTCATCCGCTCAATACCAATGAGTTTTTCTATGCACTCAACTTGGAAGGCACCCACAACTTCTTTAGAACTTATGCCGAGCACAACGCATTTGTACAAAGTGATCAGTTCGGTGCATGGTGGCGTTAGCGCTCAGATACCTGTATTTTCGGCAACCTACAGTAGAAATAATGAATGAGGGCAAAGGACATTGACTAAACCAGAATTATTGTCTCCGGCAAGAGATTTAGAGCAACTTATAATGGCCTTGACTTATGGCGCTGATGCTGTATATCTTGGTGGGTTGCGGTTCGGACTGCGTGCGTTTGCCGGAAATTTTGACACAGATGCGCTTGCGTCGGCGGTAAAGCACTGTCATGAGCGTGGCAAAAGAACTTACATCACTTGCAACGCAGTTTTAAATAATGATGATGTGCAAGCTTTTCCGGCATTTCTTGAAGAACTTGCTGATGCAGGTGCTGATGCCATTATTGTGTCGGACATCGGTGCGCTCGCACTTTCTAAAAAATATGCACCTGATTTAAAGATCCACATCAGCACTCAGGCCGGTGTCTTTAACCATGAAACAGCCAAAGCGCTATTTGATATGGGTGCTTCCAGAGTTATTCTTGCACGCGAGTTGCCGCTGTCCGAAATTGCAAAACTGCGTGAAAACACGCCGAAAGAACTCGAAATTGAGGGCTTTGTCCATGGCGCAATGTGTGTTGCGATCTCCGGGCGTTGCTTGCTTTCAAATTACCTTACCGGTCGTGACGCAAACCGCGGCGCATGCGCCCAACCGTGCCGCTGGAAATACAGCTTGATTGAGCATGAAAGACCCGGTGAATATTTTGACATCACCGAAGGTGACGGAACTTACATTATGAATTCGCGTGACCTATGTATGATCAATCATATTCAAGATATGATTGATGCAGGGCTTACAAGCCTTAAAATCGAAGGCCGCATGAAATCCGCCTATTATGCCGCTGTCGTGACGAATGCCTATCGCAAAGCGATAGATGCTGCCGCTCAAGGCACTGTCTTAAACGATGTTTGGCGCCATGAGGTACACAATGTCAGTCATCGTGAGTATTCAACAGGCTTTTATTTTGATCACGAAGGTCCGGGGCAGTATCATGGTGATTCCATGTATCGCTCTGACTGCGATGTTGTTGCCATCGTTGAGCATTGCGATGAGCACGGAAATGCCGTACTGACCCAGCGCAATAAATTCTACAACACCGATGAGGTGGAACTGCTTACGCCCACCGATGAGCCTGTTTTGTTTGTCCCGGAATATATCACAGATCCACAGGGTGTCGCCATTGAATCTACACCCCGCTCCATGATGAAGTTCCATATGAAACTTCCCTTTTATGCCCCGCAGTATTCAATCTTGAGAAAACACAGATAGCTTTTTTTCGAACTGCAAATTGATGATTTGCACTATTGATTATTTTCTTTTTGGAGGCTTTTGTTTATGAGTGGTCGTTCGCTTAGCACCGGACAGTCACGCCTTAAGTGGCTGGCTGTCATCGTACTGTTGGTAGCTGTTGTTTGCGCATTGTGGGTCAACTTTGGTCTTCGCGCACCTATTGAAGCGCATGACGATGTGGTCGGTCTTTTGATTGATTACGATGAGCTGATGCGCATTGCCGATGCCAGTTACGGCATTGACTTTAACGACATGGTTGAAGAAGCTGTTCGGGCAGGTGCCACCGGGCTTGTCGTGAGAGAGCGCATTCTTTCTGACTGGGAACTTGCGGGAGACGCAATTGTTTTTTCTGGTGGTCAGTTACGCTTTCAGCTCGAAAATCTTTATGGCGAACACTATGCTGAGCACATGCAAGGGCTGAGCATACATCCCGATAGAACATATATATTGACCAGAGATTATGATGTCTTTAATCAGATTTTCTCCAATCTTTATGCTAAAGAACGTCATCCTGTTACCTTTGAGCTGCACGGCCATTATGGCATTGCATCAACGCTCCATTCTGTGGAAAGAGGTAACCTCGGTATGGGCTACCCCATTGCTCAATTGGAAATTGCTGCAGCGCATGATATTCAAATCATTCCGCGCATTCGCATCTGGGAACCTGTCACAGAGGACAGTCTTGCAAATGCAATGTATTGGGTGTCCCAAATTCCAAATCTTGCAGCCATCGGATTCAATGATTCCACAGTTCCCGGCGGCGGTGTCGATCCTTATATTCAAGATCTACTTGCTGATGCCATCGCTCCGCTGAATAAGCCCATTGTGTCGTTTGAGTTCTTTGACCAAAGAGGTCTGAGCGGAATTGCCAACAGGCTGTTAGATAATGGTTATCTTCGGGTTCATGCCATTGGGGAAAATGAACTGCATAGATATACCGAATTTGAAGATGCAGCGAATCGATACACATTGGCAGCAGTCGAAAGAAATATCCGATATATTTACCTGCGATTTCAGCGCTTGACTAATCCCGGCGCTTCTCTGGATCGGAACATGGAACTCATTGAGTATGTGGTCATGCGGCTTGAATCCGAAGGACTCCGTGTAGGCAATCCTGAACCTTTCGAGGATTCATCTGTTCCATTTTTCGCCATGCTCATCCTCGGCGCAGGTGTTCTGGCCGGGGGCGGTTGGTTATTATCTTTCCTCGCCGAGCCTTTTGTCAAAGATAAAAAATGGGCGATTATTCTGGTGGTTGTGCTGCTTATCGCACTTATTGGGTGGGCAGGCGGCCTTGTGCTGGCACCCGCTTTCATCCGAAAGCTCTTTGCTCTGGCCAGTGCAATCATTTTCCCATCACTTGCGATCATTTTAGTTTTAGAGAATCTGGATAAGCTTACGTTTAACCTGTCACGAGGCAAACATTCCAATGACTCAACACCTTGCCCTATTCGGCTCATGCTGCGTGCCATAATGCAGCTGCTCATCATGTCCATACTGACACTGGCCGGGGCAATGATCATGTCTGCACTGCTGGCTGAGCCGCAATTTTTCCTGAGACTGGATAATTTTGTCGGTGTGTCTATCTCACATGTCATCCCTCTGGGCATCGTTCCGGTCGTACTCTGGGCAAGGGAGAAAAATTGGTTTGGACTTTTGTCCGGGACTGTTACCAGCAGTGTTAAGTTCTGGCAGTTCGGCATTGCGCTTGTTTTGATGGGCGCACTTGCGTTGCTCATGATGCGCACAGGCAATGACAATCCGGAGGTCGTTTTGGATATCGAACTGCGGATACGTCAAATTCTGCGGGATATCCTCGGAGTCAGGCCGCGCACTACCGAGTTTTTGATCGGTCATCCGTTGATGCTCGTCATGCTGTATTATGGTTATAAGTTTAAAATGTTCCCGATTCTGCTTGCCGGCATCATGGGGCAGGTTTCACTGACGAACACTTATGCGCACATGCATACTCCGATTGTTGTTTCGCTCTTGCGTAGTTTCCATGGTCTATGGTTCGGTATCGTCATCGGTATTGTCATTATTGTCATACTTGAGCTTTTGTCAAAATGTGTGAAGAAACTCGCTGCGGCGCAAGATCAGCAAGCACTGAAACAGTAGTGCATCGAACTCCGAACAATCGGAGCAAATCGCAATCTAAAAATGCCTCTTTTTCTGAGAAAAAGGACACCAGCGGGAGCATTGTTATGAGTAGACTTAAAAGAGATTCTAAGGTCGTAATCAGCGGCTACTATGGCTTTGATAATTGCGGGGATGAGGCTGTGCTTCTTTCAATTATCCGTTGTCTGAAGAAGTTGTCCCCGGATGTACACATCACTGTCCTATCAGGCAATCCTGATAAAACCAGTGCGCTTTATGGTGTTCATGCCATCAATCGGTGGAACTTTTTTCAAATTTTCAGAGCGTTGCTGGGTGCACATTTGCTGATCAGCGGCGGCGGTTCATTGATCCAAGATGTCACCAGTGTCAGAAGTCCCGGTTATTATTTGGGTGTTATTCGCATTGCGTTGCTGCTCAAAAAGAAGGTCATGATTTATGCACAGGGTATAGGTCCTCTTGATACACATAAGAATAGGGTAGATACGGCAAAGGTTTTTAACCGCTGTCATACCATTACAGTCCGAGATGAGGCTTCTGCAAAACTATTGCAAGAACTTGGGGTTAATCCGGAGGTTAAGACCACATGCGATCCAGTGCTGGCTATGGGGCGAGATGATGTCAGTCTTGAGATCATCGGTGATTTGCTGCTTCGTTTAGGGATTTCGGAAACTGATGGCAAGAAGAAAAATCCACTGCTATTTGTTTCCATGAGGCGTTGGAAAGATGATCGGCATTTAGCGCCGGTGGCGCAGTTGCTCGATGCTCAGGTCGCAGCGGGATGGGATGTGCTTTTAGTTCCTGCGCATTTTCCGGAGGATGCCGAGACATGCAGGTTAGTCAGCGGTAAAATGGAGACGCAACCGTATGTTGTTGATCATTGCCTTAGTGCAGAAGAGTTCTTTGCACTGACTGCCGTTTCTGATCGTGTTTTTTCCATGAGGCTTCATGGGCTTATTTGTGCCATGGCTGTCGACACACCAATGGTGGGGCTTTCATATGATCCGAAGGTGGATGCTTTTATGCAGCAATGTGGATTAGATGCGTTTTGCCTTGCTTTTGATGATGCCGATTTGTATGATAAGGGTATGGACTGTCTGCGCAAAATGCCCCCCCAACAGTTGGATGCGCTAAGCTGCTATGGCAAAAGTTTAGAGGCTTGTCGCCTTAAGCTGCAAGAGCTTGCGTGGTCAACAGCAAAAATTGCTGTAAATTTAGTTCAATTATGATTGATTATTCTTCGTGAATGTGTTATGATATCAGCCGTTGATGCAGCGCAACCACTATGGAGGGTTAGCGAAGTGGTCATAACGCGGCGGTCTTGAAAACCGTTTGGGGGCAACCCCACAAGAGTTCGAATCTCTTACCCTCCGCCAAAATCAAAGCCAGTAAACTTGCAGGTTTGCTGGCTTATATATTTTAGAACCCCACTGTAGTTTCAGC
>WQVH01000068.1 GCA_009781695.1 Oscillospiraceae bacterium | reverse complement strand
TTTTTCGTCTGGCAAGGCAAAAAACTGCGGGAATACCACTGGTCTTTCAAGGTTTTTTAACGAAGTCAGACGGAACAAAGATGCCGCAAAATTTGTAAGCTTATTTTGAGAATGGAGTACTAGCCCTCCCGAAGATATTGGTCAAGACCATCCCGCCGATGATGATGACACCACCGAGTAACGACCATATAGAAAAAGTTTCGCCCAACCAAAAAAAGCCAATCAAACTGGAAAGAAAGGGGATAAGATATATAAACACCGTAACTTGAGTGGTTTTCTCTACCTTCGATAGGGCGTAACCCCATGTAATATACGCAAGTACTGCGGGAAAAATAGCCAGGTAGATGAGCGCTAGATTGGCAGGCAGTGTCGATTCCCGAAACTCAGCAATACCCTCAGGCAAATATATAAACATGAAAATCGTGCCAATGATCATAGCATATGTAGTCGCTTCCAAGGCAGTGTATTTTCGTACAAGTATGCGCTGGGTTATATTAAGCACACTGGCGCAAATCGCTGCACCAACAAGTAGCAGTACTCCGACGTTGAGTGAAACTCTGCCGGTTTGACTCAACATAACCACCATTAAGCCTGAGAAGCTGATGGCAACGCCAAACCAAGCCGCAGGCTTAATGATCTCTTTAAGGAATATTCTGGCCAAAATAATTGTAAACACGGGTGCAGATGAAACAATAAAGCTACTGACTCCTGCTACAACATAGCTAGAGCCGGTATTGAAGAAAAAACTATATGCAAAAACACCCACAATGCCAAAAGCGAAAAACATAGGAAGATCTTTAACTTTGGGCAATTTGATTTTTTTGATTATGCTTATAACAATTAAAATGATGGAGGCCAAACTAAAGCGCAAAACCATTATTGCTCCGGGGCTGTACTGCTCAAGCAAAAACCTGGTGAATGGAAATGCGGAAGCCCACATGATAATTGTTGCCATTGCCGCAAGCAAGCTGCGCACCTGTGTGGACATATGTGGCGAATTTTTGCTCATTTACTCAGCTCCTAATGCATTATTGGTCATAAATTTTCAGATCACAAAAAGTATAGCACAAAAAGAGTTTCTTTTCCAAAAAACTTTTGATATAGTTGTAGTAACGTGCAAAGCATCAAAACTCTCGGTAGGGTGCGAGTATAGCTGACTGAGGGTGTCACAAAAGGGATTTATTCAACACAAGTTAACCACGGAAACCACGTATGCCCTGAAAGGAAAGGAATGGTAATCCATGACAAATCATGAAGTATTAAACGCCATGCAAATCAGACTGGACGACAAACTCCCTGACTATCCCCAATTTATACCCGGAATGCGTAGAGCGCCCAGCAGAGGTTTTCGCCTAACGAAGGCACAGACGAAAATAGCGCTTAAAAATGCCCTGCGATATATTCCGGAGTCGTTGCACAGCGCAGTGGCGGATGAATTTATGCAAGAACTGATCACATATGGGCGCATTTATGGCTACCGCTTTCGTCCGGAAGGCCGTATTTACGGCAAACCGATAAATGAATACAGCGGGCGATGTGTCGAAGGCAAAGCCTTTCAAGTGATGATCGACAACAATCTGGATTTTGAAACCGCGCTATACCCCTATGAGCTGGTAACCTATGGCGAAACCGGAAGCGTTTTTCAAAACTGGATGCAATATAGGCTCGTAAAAAAATATCTCGAAGTGATGACACAAAAGCAAACTTTGGTTATAGAATCAGGACACCCGCTAGGGCTGTTTCCGTCTCGGCCGGAAGCGCCGAGAGTGATCATCACCAATGCACTGATGGTCGGTATGTTCGACAATCATGAAGACTGGGAAATCGCCGAAGAAATGGGTGTTGCAAATTACGGACAAATGACAGCCGGAGGTTGGATGTATATCGGGCCGCAGGGTATTGTGCACGGAACATATAACACACTGATGAATGCCGGACGGCAGCAATTGGGCATACCGCAGGATGGCGATCTTGCCGGTGTGCTTTTTGTTACAAGCGGACTCGGAGGGATGAGCGGAGCGCAACCCAAAGCTGTTGAAATTTCAGGTGCAGTGGGCATCATTGCAGAAGTGGATATGTCCAGAATACACACCCGCCATGCCCAAGGGTGGGTCAGTGTGGTCTCGGACAATCTTGACGAAGTTTTTTCGTTGGCAAAAAAGTATCTTGAGAAGAAAGAAACCATATCCATAGCATATCATGGGAATATTGTAGACTTGCTTGAATATGCGGTTGCACACGATATTCATATTCCTTTACTCAGTGACCAAACCTCATGTCACAATCCATACAATGGCGGATACTGTCCTACCGGCATGACTTTTGAAAAGCGCACTGAAATGCTCTCGTCGGCTTCTGAGGCATTTTGCAGCGCAGTTGATAAGACGCTCAATCGTCATTTTGAGCTGATCCGGATATTACACGAGCGGGGAAGTTATTTCTTTGACTATGGAAATAGCTTCCTTAAGGCTGTCTATGATGCAGGTGCAAAGGAAGTTTCCAGAAATGGCATAGATGAAAAAGATGGCTTTATTTTCCCCTCTTATGTAGAAGATATTATGGGGCCTGAATTATTTGACTATGGCTATGGCCCATTTCGTTGGGTGTGTCTGAGCGGCGATCCGGAAGATTTAAGAAAAACAGACAGCGCAGCGATGGAGTGCATTGACCCCAATCGCCGAGGTCAAGATAGGGATAATTGGATTTGGATTCGTGATGCGGAGAAAAATAATCTGGTGGTCGGTACTCAGGCAAGGATTCTATATCAAGATGCCGAGGGGCGCACTCGGATCGCACTAAAGTTCAATGAAATGGTCAAAAGCGGAGCGCTCAAAGGGCCAATCATGCTCGGACGTGACCACCACGATGTTTCGGGTACGGACTCCCCATTTAGGGAGACGGCGAATATACGAGATGGTTCAAATGTTATGGCAGACATGGCGACACAATGTTTCGCCGGAAATTGTGCTCGTGGAATGAGTCTTGTTGCACTGCACAATGGAGGCGGTGTGGGGATAGGCAAGTCCATAAATGGTGGATTTGGCATGGTGCTCGATGGAAGCGACCGTGCGGCAGAGATTATTCAGTCTGCGATGATGTGGGATGTTATGGGCGGCGTTGCTCGCCGTAGCTGGGCCAGGAATGAAAACTCAATAGCCACCAGTGCTCAGTACAACAAAGACTACGCCGGAAAAGGACATATAACCTTGCCGATTATTCCGGATGACGATTTGATTGAGATGACGATGAATAAATTTGACACAGTGAGGGATCGATGATGGATACATTGCTTAAAAATGCGTTATTGGCAACGCCGATCGGAAACGAAGCGAGAAAAGGCAAAGCGCAGCGAGAAATTAGGTTGATAGAAAATGCAATGGTTGGCATTAAAGATGGAAAAGTGGCTTATGCCGGCCCTGCTGATTCAACACTAAGTGCGTCTAATGAAGTCAATTGTGGTGGTAGATTGCTTACTCCCGGGCTCGTTGATGCACACACACATCTTGTTTTCGGTGGATGGCGGCAAAAGGAACTGCCCTTGAAGCTTGCAGGTGTGCAGTATTTGGATATTCTCAAAGCTGGCGGCGGGATTTTAAGTACAGTAGAACATACGAGAGCAGCGAGTGAAAACAGTCTTGAAGTAAAGGGCATGGCACTGCTCCTTGAAATGCAAAGGCTCGGTGTGACAACCTGTGAGATAAAAACCGGTTATGGATTGGATATCGAAAACGAAATCAAGCAGTTGAGTGTGATTCGCAAGCTGAGAAAAACTCAGCCGATGGATATCGTAGCGACATTCATGGGTGCACATGCCTATCCAAAAGAATATTCAGATGATCGTCCGGGATATATCGAATATTTGATAGGCGAAATGCTTCCGGCAGTGGCGAAAGAAAATCTCGCAGAGTTTTGTGATATATTTTGTGAAACCGCTGTATTTACTCCGGAAGAGAGCCGGCGCATTTTGCTCGAAGCGATGAAATATGGGCTGAGACCCAAGATTCACGCCGATGAAATAGACCCAATTGGCGGCGCAAAAATAGCGGCAGAGATAGGAGCCATATCTGCGGAACATCTCATTCAAGTTTCGGATGCAGGAATCAATGCACTTGCGCAGCGGGATGTCACAGCAGTACTACTTCCTGGCACATCATTTTATCTCGACAAGCCATATGCGAGAGCGCGAGATATGATAAATGCCGGGGTTGCAGTTGCGGTGGCAACAGACTTTAATCCAGGGTCAAATCCCTGTACGAATATGCAATTTGTGATGACGCTTGCTTGCCTCAAATACAAAATGACCCCGGCAGAGGTGTTAACGGCAGTGACGTTAAATGGTGCGGCGGCACTCGGCAGAGCAAGTGTTTGCGGAAGCATTGAGCTAGGGAAAAAGGCGGATATCGTTATGTGGGAAGCCGAGGATCTTGAATATATATTTTATCGTTACGGTAGCAATTTAGTTTGCAGTGTAATCAAAGACGGAAAATTTACATGGTAGTGTAGCGGACAATGTATTGTAGGGCGATCGCCAATCAAAGGAGAATGAAAATGCTAATTGTAGGAAACACCCCACTCACCATAGACGAATTAGTAAGTGTGGCCAGAAAGCGAGAGCGAGTAACCCTCTCTGAAAACGCAATAGAGCTGATGAAAAACAGCCGTATCTGGGTGGAAAAAATACTGGAATCAGAAGCGCCGATATATGGGATCAATACAGGCTTTGGAGAACTGAGCAAAATATTTATACCGCATGACCAAAGAGAACGACTTCAACGCAACCTCATCTTGAGTCATTGTACAGGCGTTGGCGAACGCTTGCCTGAAGATATTTGCAGAGCCATTATGCTGCTGAGTATCAACTCACTTTCCAAAGGCTATTCAGGCATTCGGCCGGAAATAGTCGAAGGGATAGCGACACTTTTAAACAATGATATTTACCCCATGATACCATGCAAAGGTTCTGTTGGTTCGAGCGGGGATTTAGCACCGCTAGCGCATATGGCCTCGGTACTGCTCGGTGAAGGTATGGTCGTTGTCTCAGACAAAGAAGTACCCAGTGCGCCTGTTTTGGAAGGCTTGGGAATCAAACCGCTCGCACTGGGCGGCAAAGAAGGGCTTGCGCTCATAAATGGTACACAAGTCATGACCGCTATCGCTGCGCTGACCTGTTATGATGCGATGAGACTGATGAAAACTGCTGACATCGCAGCGGCGTTGTCTCTGGAAGCGCTCCAAGGAACACGAACAGCCTTTGACCCGCGTATTGCAATGATCCGTCCGCATCTTGGACAGGAAATCACAGCCAAAAATATTTTAGCGCTGACGCAAGACAGTAAAATCGTTGCGCATCACGCCCAATGTGACAAAGTTCAAGATGCATACTCCTTGAGATGCATATCCCAAGTACATGGTGCATCAAAAGATGCGCTGCGCAGAGTTATAGAGACTGTGAGTATAGAATTAAACTCAGTGACAGATAATCCGTTGGTCATGGCCGATACCGGAGATGTAATTTCCGGCGGGAACTTCCACGGACAACCGATTGCCCTTGTGATGGACTACTTGAAAATTGCACTTTCGGAAATAGCTAACATATCAGAGCGCCGCATCAGCCGACTGGTAGATCGTAAACTCAGTGACTTGCCGGCATTTTTGACGGCCTATCCGGGTGTAAATTCAGGATTTATGATCTTGCAATACACTGCCGCCTCGCTCGTCAGTGAAAATAAGGTGCTGGCGCACCCAGCCTCAGTGGATTCTATTCCGACCTCGGCCAATCAGGAAGACCATGTGAGCATGGGAACAATTGCCTCAAGGCAGGCGCGTGAGATACTGGACAATGTACAATATGTCATAGCGATTGAAATGCTTGCCGCTGCTCAAGGTGTAGATTTTCTAAAGCCTGCTACTCCGGGCGCAGGGACACAAGCGGCGCATCTGATGGTTCGCTCACTGGTGTCTCATTTGGATGAAGACCGTGCACTGCATCCGGACATTATGACTATAAAAAATGCAATCTTAGATGAGCGAATACTCAATGCCGCCGAGCGCACAGTCGGCGAACTATTGCTATAACTCAAATAGAAAGGACTTGCTCAAATGTCAAAAGTAATTCAATGTATACCCAATTTCAGCGAAGGACGAGACCCGGAAATTATAGCCAAACTTGCAGAAACCGCAAAATCCGTCCCCGGAGTCATGTTGCTGGATCATTCCTCAGATGCAAGCCATAACCGGAGTGTTTTTACTCTGGTTGGTGATCCGGAAGGTATTGCCGAAGCGGCATTCAAGCTATGTAAAATAGCCAGTGAACTTATAGACATGACCAAACACACCGGAGAACACCCCCGCATGGGTGCCACCGATGTCATACCCTTTGTGCCGATTCGTAATGTGAGTATTGAAGAATGTGTAGAAATCTCCAAACAGGTTGCACAGCGAATCTGGGAAGCACTAAAAGTGCCGAGTTTTCTTTATGAATACTCGGCGACAGTGCCAGCGCGGCAAAATCTAGCAACCGTGCGTAAAGGTCAATTTGAAGGTATGTCTGAAAAATTGCTCCAAGACGAATGGAAGCCGGACTATGGTGAGCGGAAAATCCATCCAACCGCCGGTATAACAGCCATTGGTGCGAGACCGCCGTTGATTGCTTATAATGTCAATTTGAACACTTCTGATTTGGAAATTGCCAATGCGATAGCCAAGATGATCAGAGCGGCTTCGGGCGGGTACAAGTATGTCAAGGCGATCGGAGTGATGCTTGAAGATCGGAATATCGCCCAAGTGTCGATCAACATGGTCAATCTTGAAGCCAATCCGTTATACCGTGTCTTTGAAGCCATTCGCTTTGAAGCCAAGCGTTGGGGTGTTGAGATAATTGGCAGTGAAATAGTGGGGCTTGCGCCTGCAAAAGCGCTTGTTGACTGCGCCGAATATTATCTGCAAATCGAAAATTTTGATTACAAAACACAGGTGCTTGAAAACCGTTTGCTCTAATGAAATGTAGCCATTCCCGGCGGTGTTTACCTGAGCGGTGAGATCACACAAGCGGCGTTGTCAGCGTTCCAATGCCATCAATGGTGACATCTACGACATCACCCGGTTTGAGCCACACCCGATCTTCTTTTTTGCGTCCGACAATGACCCCGGCAGGTGTTCCGGTAAAAATAAGATCACCCGGTGATAATGGAAAAAAGCGAGAAGCGGCGCTGACGATTTCGAAGCAAGAAAAAATCATATCGTCAGTGTTGCCGGATTGCGCACGTACACCATTGAGGTCACAATAAATGCCATGTGACCCATTGGGGTCAAAATAGTCGGCAGTTACGATATAAGGGCCAACCGGAGCGAATCCGGGCAGCGCCTTGCCGCACAGCCATTGTTCAGAAAGCGCTTGCGCCCTTCTTGCGGACAAGTCATTGCCGCAAGTATATCCGAAAATATGCTCATGAGCCTTCGCAGCAGTTATATTATATGCAGATTTGCCAATGACAATGACCAGTTCGGCTTCGTGGTCGAAAGCATCAAGCCATGGCGGCAATTTCACCGGCTGATTGTGTGCAGCCAGTGCATCGCTGAATTTGCTAAAGAAGACCGGATGCTCCGGTGCGGACTTGCCGGTTTCCTCTGCGTGGGCTTTGTAATTAAGCCCTTTGCAAATGATTTTCTTAGGTTCGGTGACCGGAAGATATTTGAGACGCTCTTCGCTAAATGTGGGGAGTGCTTGCGTTGCAAGAACATCTGTAATGCGTGTAAGTATAGACGCTCCGCCCTCAATGAGCTCATTCATTCGGGAGGGAAAGCCAAGAGCACTGAGGTTGACTATACCTTCATTAGTTTTGACACCAATGCATGGTGCATCTTCGATTAAACATGAACATAGTTTCATGGTGCGCCTTTCCTTTGATGAATTTGGGTTTACCTAAAGCACATCAGCGCACCAACGACCGACTATAAGGCGCATGGCAAACACCATGTTCGGTAATAATAGCCGTGATAAGCTGATGATCAGTCACATCAAAAGCAGGATTGTAGCATTTCACCCCATCAGGAGCAATAGCATCTTCAAAATAAAGCGAAGTAATCTCAGCAGGATCCCGAAGCTCAATTTCAATATCCATTCCTGTCGGACAATCCGGATCAATCGTCGATGACGGACAACACACATAAAACGGCACACCGTAATGCTTGGCCAAAACAGCCAACCCGCTTGTGCCGACCTTGTTTGCCGTATCGCCATTCATCGCCACACGATCACAACCCACGAAAATCGCATCCACTTTACCGGACGCCATCACAATACTTGCCATATTATCGCATATTAAAGTTGTGTCAACACCGGCGTGAAACAACTCATACGCCGTAAGCCTTGCCCCTTGCAGCAAAGGCCGCGTTTCGCAGCAATAGACTTGCGGAGACAGACCCATTTCATGAGCCAATAATATTGGCCCCAAAGCTGTACCATAGAGCGAAGTCGCCAAAGGCCCTGCATTACAATGCGTCATTATGCCGGAACCATCACCTATGAGCGAAAGCCCATGTTCCGAAATAGCACGGCACATTTCGATATCTTCAATTTGGATTTTCTCGGCTTCTGCACGCATGGCCTCAAGAATATCTGGGATAGGCAATGCGGAAAGCCCATCAACGAGCCGGGTCATTCGGCGTAATTGCGTTGAAAGGTTGACGGCGGTTGGCCTGGAGCTATCAAGCAATGCGCTGTGCTCTTTGATTGCCGCATTAAAGTCCTCAAAACGATCCGACTCAAAACCCCTAGCGATGACATATAGCGCATAAGCCGCAAATATACCGATGGCCGGAGCGCCTCTGACCCTGAGTGACACGATCGCCTCATAAAGCGTATCGGCATGGCGTAGGTGCAGGAATTTCCTCTGTGCAGGCAATAGAGTTTGATCCAGTATTATAACGGCTGATCCGTCCTCGCTTAAACGAACATTGATTATCTCATGCATTACTTCAAGCACCTCATTATCTTGGACTGACGAGCACCGAATACAGCCATATGTTGGCATTTTTACTACACAGTAGTACTTCATTCTTGAAATAAGTTTGCAAAGATTGTGGTAGTTTTTTTCGTCTGGCAAGGCAAAAAACTGCGGGAATACCACTGGTCTTTCAAGGTTTTTTAACGAAGTCAGACGGAACAAA
>WQVH01000067.1 GCA_009781695.1 Oscillospiraceae bacterium | reverse complement strand
GCAGTATGTTGATAACAAATAGGCAACTTGCAGCGGCCATAATGGTAAATGCAAGCACGACAACCAGCAGCCGTCCAAGCAATCCGAGTGTAATTCTCTTCATGATGATTTGCGCCTCCTTACATATATATAAACAGAGCTTTTGTTGCATATAACAAGGGACTGTGTTTATCGGTGGGTCAATCATATGTGTGTTGCTTTACGGCTGTTTTGTCTTTTATTATCTCTTATATTCTTTATGATAACACAATATTTGTGAAATTGCGAGAGGAATTAAAAAGTTTCGCGAGAAATTTTTTGACAATGGATACAGTTTGCTATGAATAGTGATTGGCAACAGGATATTGCATATTTCCTCATTGCATTATAGGCAATACTGTGATACTATCAAAATAGCCCTTTTGCCCTGTAACGGAAGGGTTTTTGATAAGATTGAGGAGTGTCAGCATGAAAGAAAATCTGGAACAATTAAGAGCTATGGCGCTAGACGCTTTAAACCATGCGCATTCAAGTGCGGAACTTGAATCGCTGCGTGTCAAATTTTTAGGGAAAAAAGGCGAAATTACCGCGATTTTGCGGCAGATGGGCTCACTTTCCGAAACAGAGCGGCCGATTATCGGACAACTGGCCAATGAGGTCAGAGCCGTTATTGAAGAGGCCATAGCCGACAAGGTCAGGCAATTAGAGGCCAATAACCTTTCCGAAAGACTGATATCCGAAGCCTTAGACGTCACCATTCCGGGCAAGGAATTTTTGATTGGTCGCCGTCACCCGATGACTATAGTCCTCGATGAAGCCAAAGACATTTTTATCGGCATGGGCTTTAATATTGCTGAGGGGCCGGAAGTAGAGCTGTCGCTATATGACTTTGACAAACTCAACATCCCGACGACGCATCCGGCACGTGAATGGACGGATACTTTCTACATAGAAGCAGACGAGTCAGTACATCTGCGCTGCCAGACATCACCTGTACAAGTGCGTGTCATGGAAAATCAAAAACCGCCCATCCGAGTCATTTCGCCCGGCAGAGTGTACCGTAAGGATGAAGTAGATGCTTCGCACTCTCCGATGTTTCACCAAATAGAAGGTCTGGTCATTGACAAAGGAGTTACCATGGCAGATTTAAAAGGCACATTAAATCTCCTTGTACACAAACTATATGGAGACAAGACCAAAACACGTTTTCGCCCGCACCACTTTCCATTTACAGAGCCTTCATGCGAAGTAGATGTGCAATGTGTGGTTTGCGGCGGCAGCGGATGCCGAACCTGTAAGCAAAGCGGATGGCTCGAATTACTTGGTGCCGGTGTCGTACACCCTAAAGTGCTGGCCGGATGCGGGATAGACCCGGAAGTATATTCCGGATTTGCATTTGGTATTGGGCTTGAGCGTATGACGATGCTGCGGTACGGTATTGACGATATGCGGCTTTTGTTTGAAAACGACCTGAGATTCCTCAGTCAATTCTAATTGGGATAGTTGGGAGTATAAGTATGTTTATATCAAGAAAATGGTTATCTGATTTTACAAATATAACGGCATCTTCGCAGGAGTATGAAGATGCAATGACCATGTCCGGTTCAAAAGTCGAAGCGACAGTTGAGCTTTCCGAGGAAATACAAAAGGTTGTTGTTGGCCGCGTACTCGAAATCGAAAGAGTTCCGGACTCAGATCATCTGTGGGTCTGCCGGATTGATGTAGGGCAAGATGAGCCTGTACAAATAGTGACCGGTGCGCAAAATGTCAGGGAAAATGATATGGTTCCGGTTGCGTTGCACAAATCGACGCTGCCCGGCGGCACGAAAATCACAAAGGGAAAAATCCGCGGAGTCAAATCAGAAGGCATGTTATGCTCAACGATAGAACTCAATGTAGATAAGAGCGATTTTCCTTATGCAACCACAGGCGAAGAGGGCATTTTTATATTACAAGAGGAATGTAACCCCGGCGATGATATCAGACCGATCATCGGTGCAGATGACAGCATTGTTGAGTTTGAAATAACCAGCAATAGACCGGACTGTCTTTCGGTCATCGGGCTTGCGCGTGAGAGCGCTGTGACCTTTGGTACTGAGCTGAACATACCTGAGCCGGTGGTCAAAGGCAGCGGTGGTGACATAAATGAATTGCTTTCAATTGAAATAAAAGACCCGGAACTCTGTCTGCGTTATACCGGCAGGATGATAAAAAATATTAAAATTGAGCCCTCGCCCAAGTGGATGCGCCAGAGGCTTCGTGCGGCGGGTGTTCGCCCTATAAATAACATCGTGGATATTACCAATTATGTAATGCTTGAATACGGTCAGCCTATGCACGCATTTGACTATGCTTGTCTTGATGGTGGGAAGATCATCGTGCGCACGGCTACAAAAGGTGAAACGATGAACACACTCGATGGTGTGACCAGGGCGCTTACGACAGATATGTTGCTGATTGCAGACGCAAAAAAGCCTGTGGGTATTGCCGGAGTCATGGGCGGTGAAAATAGTGAAGTGACGGAAGATACCCAATATGTAGTTTTTGAATCTGCGAACTTCAAAGGCGTTTCCATCAGAAAAACAGCCGGTGCATTGGGTATGAGAACCGATGCATCAAGCAAGTTTGAAAAAGGACTTGATGTAGAAAACACACTGCCGGCTGTTCAGAGGGCATGTCAGTTGGTTGAATTGCTCGGCGCAGGAATAGTCATAGACGGCATCATAGATATTAGGGAGACACCATTTAAACCGACAAAGCTCAACCTCGATGCGCAGAAAATAAACAAGTTGCTGGGTACAAGCATTGATGAGTCATTTATGGTTCAAACACTCACGAAGTTGGGTTTTGATGTGGTTGATGGCGTGGTGACTGTGCCATCTTGGCGGAGAGATATTGAACATTTTTCAGATTTGGCGGAGGAGATTGCCCGTTTTTACGGCTATGATGTGATTGAGCCGACTTTGCATGAAGGCTCTGCCGATGGCGGATTTACTCCGAAGCAAATAGCGGAACGCAATGTGACAAGTTTGTGCCGGGCGCTGAGCTATTCAGAAATTTGTACTTATTCATTTGTCGGGCAAAGCGACTACGACAGCATAGAATTGCCCAAAGATTCACCGCTACGTAAGGGTGTGACCATCCTCAATCCGCTTGGAGAGGATACAAGCATCATGCGGACGACTTCACTACCATCTATGATGGGTGCGCTGATGAGAAACTGGGGTCATCGCAACCAGGTAGCCAGACTCTATGAAATGGCTACAGTATACATGGGTATCGGCGAAAAACTGCCGGAGGAGCGGCCGATTCTGACACTGGGCGCTTATGGTCATTGTGATTTCTTTGAAATCAAAGGCGCTTGTGAGACGATACTTCGTGAAATGCGTGTCAAAGAGGTTCGATTTGCGGCTGAGCAAAATGATCCATCCTACCATCCGGGCAGAAGTGCTGCGGTATTTTCAGGAGAGACAAAACTCGGCATCGTAGGTCAGGTGCATCCAACTGTGGCAAAGCATTTTGGCGTGGGTGAAGCCTATGCTGCGCAGATAGATTTGCTCAAGTTGCTTGATTGTGCAGCGCAAGAGCGTGTCTATGTACCGCTTCCGCGTTTTCCGGCAATTACCCGGGATATAGCGGTGGTTTGCGGCATGGATGTTACAGCGGCAGACTTGACCAATGGCATCTTTAAATCCGGAGGGAAGCTCCTGCGTGATGTAAAACTGTTCGATGTATACACCGGAGACCGGGTACAAGCAGGTAAGAAGAGCATGGCATTTTCGCTGACCCTGCGCTCTGATGAGCAGACACTTACAGATGAACATGCGGACGAGGCGCTAAAGAATATTCTACTTGCACTTGAAACTCAGTTTGGTGCGGTGATCAGATAGAGTATGATGTCCTGAGCGGCATTCCCGGTGCATCGTTTCCCCATCCTAAAAAGGTGGTGACTCATAATGAGTAACAAGATACAAAAGCTATTGATACTATCAGTTTTTGGCCTTTTGATTATGGCGCTTACCGTGAGTGTTTTGATCACAGTCGAAAATAATCGGGCGCATCGAGAGATCCTCGATAGCGCCGTCAAGTCAAATTTGCTCTCCATAGCCTATGCTGCGCGAGAGCTTATTGACGTGGAGGCTTTTTACACATATAAAAGTATTGGCGTCATCGAAGCGGATATTGAAGCATTCGATGCAACATTAGGGAATTTAAAATCGCTAAAGGACAAAACCGGCGCAACTTATATCTATACTTTGAGAAAGCTTGATGGAGAGATCTTTTTCATTTTTGACACGGATCCAGAAATTGATACAATTTATGAGATGTTTGTGGCATACGAAGAAGTAACCTATGTACATAGGGAGGCTTTTGCCGGACTGGAATCTGCCGGAATTATGAATGTTGCGGATCGATGGGGCAGCTTTAACACCAGTGCGATTCCCATTTGGCACAATTATGAAGTGATCGGTATCGTCAGTGTGGACATTGAAGATACATTCATTCGGGCTTATGATCGGGCGGCGTTTATAAACATTGTGGTTTTGATCGTGCTTCTGGCGGCGGTCATGGTGGCCAATATCTTTGTCATCCGCCGTTTGGTGGTCAGTCCGTTGCGCCTACTGACAGAAAGTGTGTTTAAAGCAGGCAATGCCGGCGATGACGATGATGTCAGTGGTATTGAACGGGACGATGAGTTCGGCGAGCTTGCACGCAAGATTTCGGGCATGATGAGGAATATTCGCGAAAGAGATAAGTTACTTGAGGCCGTCAATGAGGTCTCAAGCACTTTGCTTGAGCCTGAAATTGAGCGGTTTGATACATACTTGAACACAGCGATGGGCGTACTTGCCCAAGCATTCAATGTGGATAATGTATACGTGTGGAAAAACCACCGCAAAGAAGGGATGCTTGTCGCCACACAGCTCTATGTGTGGTCAGAAGATTCAAGTGCACGGGCGGCCAATCAGTACACAGTCGATGTGCCTTATGTGGGTAATTGGGAAACAGACTTACAAAGCGGTAAATGCATCAATGGATTGGTGCGGGATATGATACCGGAGCAGCAAGCGCTGCTTCACCCGCTGGGTGTTTTGTCCATACTCAATGTGCCAGTCTTTTTAAATGATGAATTATGGGGCATTGTGGGATTTGATGATTGCAGAAATGAACGTATTTTTTCTGAAAATGAGGAGATGATTCTGCGCTCTGTCAGCCACATCATAGTCAATGCGCTGATACGCAATGAGATGACCATGGAGCTGATCACCACCAGGGAAAGCGCAGAGCGCAACAGCCGTGCAAAAAGCGAGTTTTTAGCAAATATGAGTCATGAAATCCGCACGCCGATGAATGCGATTATAGGCATGACCTATATCGCAAAATCATCCCACAGCAATGAGCGAAAAGATTATGCAATCGGTAAAATAGAAAGTGCGGCCAGCCATCTGCTCGGCATCATCAATGACATTTTAGATATGTCAAAAATTGAGGCCAATAAACTGGAGCTGAGCCCCACGGTATTTAATTTTGAAGACATGCTCAAAAAGATCATAAACATTGTGAATTTCGGCATTGTTGAAAAGCATCAAAAGTTTACCGTGTTTATTGACGAAGATATCCCCCATATGCTCAAGTGTGATGACCAGAGACTGGCACAGGTCATGACCAACCTACTCAGCAATGCCATTAAATTTACCCCTGATAATGGTTCGATCAGTCTCAATATAAAGCTGTTGGGTATCGCTCGCAATATGTGTGAAATTCAATTTGACGTGACCGACACAGGTATTGGTATAAGCGAGGAGCAGCAGACGAGATTATTTAATCCATTTGAGCAGGCCGAGTCCAGTACGACACGTAAATTCGGCGGCACCGGGCTTGGACTTGCGCTGACCAAACGCATCGTAGCGCTGATGGGCGGAGACATCTTTGTCGATTCCATTTATGGGGAAGGAACGACATTTACGGTTAAAATTAAATCAGAATTTGTAACAGACAATAAGGGCAATGCTGTCGTATTGCCCGATCATGTGGGCATTGAAGATATCCATGTTCTGGTCGTTGATGATGATGAAGATGTCAGAGAATATTTTGCAGATATCGCGCTAAGGTTTAATATGACATGTGATACGGCGGCGAGCGGGGATGAAGCGATTGCACTGATCAAAGACGGCAATACTTATGATATTTGCTTTGTCGATTGGGCCATGCCGGGTATGAATGGCATAGAACTGACACGCCGTATCAGAGAGATCAGCGCAAAAGAATCTGTCGTGATTATGATATCATCCATAGAGTGGCAGGCCATTTCAACCGAAGCGCAACAGTCGGGTGTCAATAGCTTTTTACCGAAACCGATTTTGCCATCGGCCATTATTGAATCTATAAAGACATTCCTCGGTGTGGATTTGCTCAGTGAAGGACATGGTAAGGATAAAGAAATATCTGACAAATTCTGGGGATACCGCCTACTGCTCGTTGAAGATGTAGAAATCAACTGTGAAATAGTCATGGCGCTCTTAGAGCCAACGATGCTCGATATTGACGTTGCGGGAAATGGTGAGCAAGCGGTGCAGATGTTCTCTGAATCGCCGGATAAATACAATATCATATTCATGGATATTCAAATGCCGGAGATGGACGGATACGATGCCACCCGCACTATCAGGAAGCTACCCCACGAAAGTGCGCAAAGCATTCCGATTGTTGCGATGACGGCCAATGTATTTGAAGATGATGTGGCCAACTGTCTTGCGGCCGGTATGGATGATCATGTGGGCAAGCCGCTTGATTTTGATACAGTGATGCAGGTGCTCAGGCGACATTTGTATCAGCAAAGACCGGTAATCGAACGACGCAAAGGGGAGCGGCGCAAGAATTCGGACAGACGGCATGGGCCGGAAAGACGCAAGGGCGACCGACGCAATAATAAATAGTTGTAGAAATCGGGCGCGAAGGGGGCATTTACCTGACCACATACATTGTTGCGATGGTATGCCTGCTTGGCATCAGTTGCAACAAAAACCGCCTGACCACCCACTGACTATCATCAAGAGATCTGCCCTCGGCAGTAAAGATAGCCAGCCCATCGCCACCGGCAAAACGTCTGATAGCAGATATACCATGCGCCGTAACATCCGTATATGCCGCACCCAAATCATCTAACGCCAAAGCCAACAAAAAATCCTCAACAATCGCCTCCGCTTGATATAGGCTGAGTGTTGTCGCCGTTGTAGAAGCGAGCGGAAACCCTTCATATCTCCATATTTGTCCTGTTAAAGCATGTACTCTAAAAATAGAACGCTGATATGTGCTGGAAAAAATGACCGTCCAAAAACTATACATAGGATCGAGAAATCCTTCCTGCATCGGCGAAATATTCTGACTCAGAAATGCAGTGGTATTGGAAACCTCAAGCATATCCGATGTGATGAGTCCTATTTCATAAAAATTAAGCAAACCGTCTCGCCCAATGTCAATGGCTTGCCCCATGCTTATTTGATCCGCAGTTGGCTCGTGCGGAGTCTCGCGTCCGCGCGCTTCCCAATTTCTCAGAATCGAAATGATCTCTTGCTCGGATAAAATCGACTCAGGTTCGATGTTGTCATATGCACCGTCATCATCACCTGAATTTGCCGCAGGTGTATAAGCCCTGTCCGGCGGCGTATTGGCGCGTGCAATGCCTGATACATACAGGAGCGTGTTCGACCTGCTTTCTATGAGCCGACCGGTAATGAACCAACCGCTTGCGGCAAAAGCAAGGGCAAGCAGCACACCGCCTATGGTAAGAAAAAGATGTTTGTTCATGTTGACCTACTTTCTGAAACGTTGCATTAGTGTAATCTCCACAGTGGTTCCCACACCTTCGACACTGCTGATCTCCAGTGTGCTGCCATGAATTTCAGCGATTTTTGCAGACAAGGCAAGTCCCAACCCTACACCGTGCTGACGGCGGGAGCGAGATTTGTCTACTACATAAAAAGCTTCGGTTATCTGAGCCAAGTCACGCTCGGGTATGCCTCGGCCATTGTCTGTTATGCTTATTAAATATCTATCGTTATCTATGGTGCCGCCGATCTTGATCGTGTTGCTGCCTGCTTTTATGGCATTGTCGATCAAATTAAGCAACAGTGTTTTAAATAGGTCATATTCAACTATTATGTAGGCAGATTGGATATCTAGTTTTAGCGGCACATTTTTCTCATCTAAAATAGGTTGTATGCTTCCGGTTATGTTCTGTATAATCTCCTCGGAATTCATCTCTTCCATGGTAAACTCATGTCTGCCCATTACGATGAGATCCATTAGTTTTAGAGACAGTGCTTCAAGTCGTAACCCTTCATTAAGAATATACCAAGCAGCATCTTTGACCTGCTCAGCAGAAAGATTCTTCTGATACATCATATCGGCATAACCGATTACTGAGGTCAGGGGAGTTTTAAGTTCATGTGCAAAACTTGCAACGAAATCTTCTTTTTGTCGTGCATTTTCCGAGAGTTCAAAAATTTTATCTTCCACAGCATCGGCCATTAGATTGAAGCTTTTTGACAGGTCGCCGATTTCATCGCCGCCGGATTCAGGAAGCCTGTCGTTATATCGACCTTTTGCAATTTCTGCGGCAGCCTTGTTTATCCGGTTGATTGGCTTGGTCATCAGCGAAGCAAAAATCACTATGACAAAGATACTTAAGGCCAGTGTGATGATATATATGTTGAAAAAACTCTGCATCATTTGTTCCCTTTGGGCAACGACATTACTGATGTCCATTGCGGTGAGCAGGTATATTGTCAGGGATTCTTGGGCAATCATTCCGGCTACCAAAATATAGCTGGCCTCATTGATTGTCTGGAACATATGTGCATGTGTGTGTTCGGTGACATTGCCCAGTATTGAAAAATCGGTGTGATCGGGCAGTTCGGAAAGTAGAATGGTCGTGTCGTCTGCAAAAAAAGCAGTAAGCCCATTTAAATCTGAGGCGAGTCTATTTAAGAAGCCTTCTGATATTCCATATCTAAGTACCTCCTCATGTGCGATCAAGTTTGCCTGCACGGTGAATTTGTCGAATTGATATTGCATTACCGCTCTATTCATTTCACGTTGGAGCGCACTTTCGTGAGCGGATGTGATGAGCAAATATCCCGAAAGCAGCAGGGCAATACATATAATAATTGTTGTGCAAAGAAAAAACTTGGCAAACAAGCGCAATTTTTGATACTCCTTTTCGTTATGAGTCTTGTAGGGTACGATGCCCTCATCGTACCGTTTTTGGAATGTTGTTAAGCTGATGGGCGTTCGACTC
>WQVH01000066.1 GCA_009781695.1 Oscillospiraceae bacterium | reverse complement strand
ATTTTTAGGCAACACGGCGGGTAATGGTGCGGTCAGTCCACCGTCAAATGCGGCAGCAGTTATGCAAAGATCAGCGTCTGTTTCAGTGTTTGACCATCAGATCAACAATTATGATATAAACTTTGGTCTTGAAGGGGCGCGTACAGCAAGTGTGTTCTCACTGGATATGGTTGAAGCGATAGACTTTGCAGCGCTTGAGGCATTTGCTGAGCGTTATAGTTTAGACTTTGAGTATATTTATGAGTATTTTTCCGGTAATCGTCAGCATGTTGATGCTCAGTTTGATAGTGCTTATTCTGTGTATATCACAGAATAAGATGCCTGATGTTCTGTAGTCATGGGTGACTTAAGTTTGTTCGGTCGCTCTTCTTGAAGGCTGGTGGTCAAAATGACCACCAGCCTTCAAGCTCTTGCGGTGCAGCACGCCCACACCGGTAAGGGCATGGGCATATATGCAAACGCTATTATAGATTCATAAAAAATCAAAAGACAACAAGACCACAGCCGTTGCACACGCATGCCTACAGTTCTGCCTCCATAAAAGCAAGCAAACTCTGCGCAAGTGCCTCTTCGCCATCGCCGTCTAGTGTGATCGTGAGCGTATCACCCTGTTTTAACATAAGTCCCATGACACCCATGATGCGCTTGCCATCCACCATCTTTTCGGGGCGTCCGATCTCTATGCTTCCGGGAAATGATTTAACCAACTTTACGATTGCACCGGCCGGTCGGGCATGCAAGCCCAGTTCGTCTGATATGGTATGTGTGATTGTTGTCAATGAATTTCGCACTCCTTTTTATCGTTGTACACCCATGCGGTGTTTCGTTTACTTTAACAAACAACCCGGCTATCCCGGATGGCCTTGCGCAGCGGCAGAACCAGAGGCGGCGCTACAGATAGTTCACTGTATCCCATTTCGAGGAAACGCTCTGTCAAGCTCAGATCCCCGGCCAGCTCTCCGCATATGCCTGCCCAAATACCATGCGCACTCGCACTCTGAGCGATCAGGCGCAGCATTTCAAAAATCGCCGGGTGATGCGGATCGGCATAGCGTTCCAGATTCTGATTTTGTCTATCTACGGCAAGTGTATACTGAGTCAAATCATTCGTACCCACACTGAAGAAGTCAACTTCTTTAGCCAGCGCATCTCGGATGATCACCGAGGCCGGGGTTTCAATCATGATGCCCACTTCCATATTTGAGAGCGCAAGACCTTGCCGGGTTACACTCTCGCGTGCATCTTCCAGCGCGGCTTTACATGCTCTGAGTTCCCAAAGGGAACTGATCATGGGAAACATAATTGCCACATTGCCATAAGCCGATGCGCGGCAAATGGCGCGAAGCTGTGTACTGAATAAATCGGGGCGGTCAAGCATAATGCGGATCGCCCTATATCCGAGCGCAGGGTTCTCCTCAGAGGCAAGCCCCAAGTAATCGACTTGCTTGTCAGCGCCGATATCCATAGTGCGAATGATCACTTTTCTGCCGCCCATTTTCTCTGCAATATTCCTATAAGCGACAAATTGTGTCTCTTCACTGGGCGGTGTATTGCGGCCTAAGTATAAAAACTCGCTGCGCAATAACCCAATTCCTTCTGCGTCATGTTCCAACACCAATGGCAAATCTTCATTACCGCTGATATTGGCGAAAACCTGCATAGTCCTGCCGCAAAGACTGGTCGAGGATAGTCCTCTCACCGCTTCGATTTCACGTCTATGTGCAGCTTCTTTTTGCCTTTTTTCCTCAAGGCATGCCAGCGTTTCACGATCAGGCGCAAGATAGCATATGCCTGAGAATCCATCCACGGCCATGAGCATGTCAGGCTCAAGGTCGGCCTCCGTGATATCGGCCTGTACTAAAGAGGGGATGCCCATTGTGCGTGCAAGAATTGCTGTGTGAGAGCTTGCCGAACCACCTCTTGTGACAAAAGCGAGGATATTTTTCTTATCCATTTGAATGGTCTCGCCGGGAGTGAGGTCATCGGCTACGACTATAGCCGGGGAAAGAAGCATTTCTTGCTCGGGGATATTGGACAAAATTTTTAACACGAGGACCGAAACATCACGGATATCAATGGCACGTGCGCGCATATAATCATCATCTAATGCTTCGAAAAAAGCGGAAAATTCAGCACCGCCTTCAAAGACGGATTGCAAGGCATTTTTACCCTCGGTAATTTTAGCTCTCAGCGTATCCAAAAGATCTTCGTCAGAAAGTATCAAGCGATGCGTATCAAAAATCTGAGCTTCTGCGCTGCCGATACTTTCACGTACGCGATGATAGGTTGACTCAAGCCGCTGATCCGCAGCTTCCAGTGCAGCTTCCAGCCGTGTCCATTCAGCGTCAGCATCCGCTGACGGCGTGTCCGGTATTTCAACTGCGGCTCTGCGGTAATAAAACGCTCTGCCTATTGCGATCCCCTGATATACTGATTTGGCCTTAATTGTTCTCATATGGCACATCCATTTTCTACTTGATGTGCAGTCAATGCTCTTTTGATGTGACCGCCCGAATGCTCCAAAAGCTGTTGCGCTTTTGCTTTTTCACAGCCTGTAAGTATCATCAAGATACTCAGTGCGACATTGTTGTCACTTTCTTCGAACGCTGCATTAATATCAGTTTCCGACGCTCCGGTAATCTCTGCGATGATACCTTTGGCGCGGACTACAAGCTTTTCGTTTTTTGTCTGTACATTAACCATCAGGTTACTGTACACTTTACCGGTCTTTACCATCATCCCGGTAGAGAACATGTTCAGCACCAATTTTTGCACAGTACCCGCTTTCATGCGCGTAGAGCCGGTAATGGCTTCCGGGCCTGCGTAAATACCAATAGGGTAATCTACGAGACTGTTTATCGGACTCTTAGGATCTTCGTTACAGGTAACGGATACGGTCATGGCACCGATGCTCTTGGCATATCTTATTGCGCCAATGACATAAGGGGTTCGTCCGCTTGCAGCGATGCCGACCAGAATATCATGCTTGCTGAAATTGATATCTCTGAGATCCTTTTCACCCAATTCTGTCTTGTCTTCCGCATCTTCCATGGCCTGACCGAGCGCAACAAGCCCACCGGCCATCAGTGAAATCACACGTTCCCTTTCAACACCAAAGGTAGGTGGGCATTCGGAAGAATCCATAAATCCCATGCGCCCTGATGTACCCGCACCGCAATAGACAATGCGTCCTCCGGCTGCAAATTTTTCGGCTGCGGCATCGACTGCGGCAGCTACTTTGTCAAGGTGCTTTTCAATGCACCGGGCGACTTTTTGATCTTCTCTGTTGATCATTTGCAGCATTTCAAACGTGCTTACTTCATCAATACCTATTGTGTCAGCGTTTCTTTGCTCTGTTGGCAACGCAGTAATTTTCATGGATACTTCACTCCCTCAGTTGGTTCACGATACGGGCAGTTTCAACCAACTTACTTTCATATTTATTAAAGTCTTTTTGCAGCAGGCTCATATACAAAATATCAACAATGAACATCTGTGACATTGCCGATGTAAGCGAACCTACACGCACACGCTTTTCGATATCGGGAATTGTTAAGGTGATATTGGCCCAAGCGCTCAGAGAATTAGCCCGATTGCGTGTCACCGCGATAACCGGTATGCCTCTTTTAAAGGCATTTTCGGCTGCGAGATAAACCTCTTTAGTTTCACCGCTGTAGGAAAATCCGATTACGAGATCTCCGCGATCGATCACCGATGCGTATTGCAGATTGGTATGGCTGTCGGAAAGGAATATACAGACCTTTCCAATTCGGTTGAGTCTATTGCAGAACTCCTGTGCGATAAGCCCTGAACTGCCTACGCCGAAGAGATATATTTTTCGTGCTTTTTGAATGAGTGTAATCGTTTTTTTGATGTCTGCATAATCCATAAGCGCCATGGTTGCACTCAGAGCCTCTAATCGATTACGGTACAGTTTTTGCACGATATCCGGTACAGAGTCGCCATCTGAAATGATGGTGTCCATCGGTGCATTGAGTTCATCTCCGACACTGTCTTTTGCCAGGCTGATCTTCATCATTTCAAAGCTCTCATACCCAAGCTGATGACTCAGACGTATCACTGTCGCAGCAGATGTGTTGCTTGCCTCGCCAAGGGATTTGGCGGTCATTCTGATTGACTTGGCTTGATTTTCGCATATGAAATCTGCAAGGCGTCTGCCTTGTTTGGTCAAAGAATTATATCTCGCTGATAAGTTTTTTTGAAAATCCATACACTCATTAAACCTTTCAGAATACAATTATTTTAAGAAAGTCTCTATGCTGGCATCTGATTCATTGGGAACCATCTGTGCAGTAACCGCAATAGCTGCTGCAAGGATCTCTCGTATGATGCAGATATCATCCTCACTGAGGCTAACAGAGTTTTTGATTTTTGTAAACCCTTCCGCATGAGAAAGATTACCCACATTTACTGATGGCAGCGCAACACCTGCATCAATCATGCGCTTGCAGTCGGGGACATTGCGTGTGATTAAGAACACTTTATCCTGATCATATTTACCATCTTTTATATTGGCTGCCGCTTTATCCACAGATAATATTGAGAGCTTAACACCCGCCGGACATGCCATTTTCAGCGCAGCAATTTGCACTTCATCTTTAGGCGCTGCGTCATTGGCAACAATGATGCGGTTGCAACCAAGAAAACCAACCCATATCGATGCGACTTGCCCATGGATCATGCGTTCATCTATGCGCATATGCTTGATCATAGCTATATTCTCCTTTATTTAATCGGCTCCCGACCTCGCACAAGACACTGCTGTACGCAGGCCGGGAGTGTATCACAACTATGCGTACATGATTACGAGAGCCACCAGTTAAATACTCCGATACCGATACCTAAAATCATGAGTACGATGATCAGTTTGGTTGTGGTCATTTTCTTCTTGCCAAGCAACCAGTATGAAAGCAGCACCAAGAGCAGCGGCAGCAGTCGGGGAAGAATACGATCAAGCATTTCTTGCAGTGAAAAAGCAACCTCACCTGCTCCGAGCGTAATACCGATCGGTGCATTGACAACTGAAGCAACCAGTGCACCAATAACAGTGAGACCTACAATTGATGCAGCTTCCGTGATGCGTTTCAATTGACTGCCGAGTCCCGAGGCCAGCTTTGAGCCTTGATCATAGGCAAGAAACAGGAATTTCCAACGTACACCGATAATGAGCAGTCCGCAAATGATCGGAATAGCCATGGCCGGTACCACTTGTCCATCTAAGGCCAGATAGGCTGCAATAGAGAAGACCAATGCACGATAAATCGTGATAAAGATGGTATCGCCAATGCCCGCAAATGGACCCATAAGACCGGACTTGAGACCGACAATGGCATCCTCGCCCTTGTCTATACCCACCTCTTCATGCAGGGCAATGCCTGTACCAATGATGAGATTGGACATCGGCTGAGATGTATTGAAAAACCCAAGTTCGACTTGCATTGCTTTTGTTAATTTTTCCGGGTTGTTGCCATAGAGGAGGCGCAGAATCGGCATGATGACATAACAGTAGCCAAGTCCCTGCATTTTCTCATAATTCCAGCCCCACTGCAAACCGAAGATATTGCGTAAGAATACTTTTTTAAAATCTTTTTTCGTGATTTTTGAATTGCTTTTGACTACATTTTTATGCTCACTCATCGATCTCTACCTCCATGTCGTCATCTTCCACCGCGCCAGCTGTAGCTGCAGAGACGGTCGCTTGCCTTGCCATGTAGATCAGAGCCAAAGCGAGACCTACAAGCGATACACCGAGAATCGTAATTCCGGCTACATATCCCATGATAACGAAACCGAGTATGTAATAAGGAAGGAATTTTTTAAATGGGAGCATACGCATGAGCAGTGCCATACCCATTGCCGGAAGTATGCCGCCGGCATAACGCAGACCTGCCATCAGCCATACAGGAATCACATCATTAATGGCCAACACGACAGTTTCTCCGAAAAAGAGGCCGACAAACACCGGAATCATCCGTGTGAGAGTCCACGGTATCATACCGAGCATATTTGAGGTTTCTACAGACCTCCAATTGCCACGGGCAGCGGCGCGGTCGGCGCGGTGCTGAAAGATAACATTGGTCATGCGTCCAAATACGTCAAGCTGCATCAACAGCATACCGATAGGTACAGCAAGTGCAATACCAAACTCAAACCCTTGTCCGGTTATAATTGCAAAAGCTGTGCCCATGATGGAGCCTGAAAGAAAGTCCGGAACTGTCGCCCCACCGTAAGTTGCAACACCGAGCGTCAAAAGCTGCAAAGTGCCTCCGACTAGAAGACCGGTACTCAAATCACCGAGCACCAAACCGGTGACGATTCCGGCAAAGAGCGGCGAATATAGGCCGATTTGAATTGAGATTTGGTCTAGTTGCCCGATACCTACATAAAGGGTCAAGAAAACTATAGCTATAAAGGGTATTGTATCCATTTTGTTGTCTCCTTCTTTATATTTTTCACAACACATAACCCTCAATTAGTCTTCATACCCCTCCTCTCCGCTTGTTCGCGGCGGCTTTTCCAACGTGCGGATAGCCTCTATGCCCACTGTGCACAAAAAAGTGGACATTTGATCCAAATCGTCTTCATCCGATACAGCATACTCAATAACCATAGGCAGATTCAGTCCGGTGACAACACGGACATGATCTTGATTTAACATAGCCCCAAATGCGACATTACCCGGTGTGCCTGCCATCATGTCTGCAATGATGACCACGGGTTCATGAATGCCAATGTCATCAAAGACCAATTGCAGCTTCTGTGAGATACCTTTTAGTCCATCACTGTCGGACATGCAGACTGTGTATACATCTTCGATATCACCTACAATCATTTCTGCTGATTGACGCAACTGCTCGGCGAGCTGACCATGGGACATTAAAATCAATTTTGGTTTCATTATCATCTTTCCTTCTTGTAAAAAGTACAGTTCAAAGTACAGTTCATAGTATAGCTGAAATGAAACGAAATTTCAACATTTTTCCGAGATGTGAATAATTTTCGGAATATTGTTCCAAAAATAGAGATGAAAATTTGTCTGCTTTGCATAATAGACCACAATGAATTTCAATGATAAAATCATATATATTGTTACCAGGCACAGGGTATCTGAAAAACTCGTAATCAGGAGTGAGCGAAGATAGGAATCGTGTATTTAATTGTAGCACTCATCGCCACAACACTTGGGGCACTCACCGGCATGGGCGGCGGAGTGATGCTCAGACCCGCACTGGACTTACTGGGTGGCTTGGACGCACTCAATGTAAGCATGATGTCATCCATTGCTGTACTGTCTATGACCACTATTTCAATTGGTAGACAGATTCATCAAAAAGCAGCTATTGACTATAAGCTTTCCGGCGCACTTGCGCTCGGATCGCTCTTCGGCGGAAACGCAGGTCAATTCATTCTGACCCATGCCATTGCGCATGCAGAAAACAGCACGGTGGTTGCCGTGCAAAATGCAGTCTTAGCACTGATGATCCTCGGTGTACTTATTTATATGCACAACAAATCAAAAGTTAACTCCCCGGGATTAAAAAAACCTGTTCCGGCAGTGCTTACCGGTGTGTGTCTTGGTATTCTGGCTTCTTTTTTAGGCATTGGAGGCGGTCCGATCAATGTAGCTGTAATCATCTATCTGTTCGGCTTAAATACAAAATCCGCTGCGCTGTGCTCTCTGGTGACGATATTCTTTTCACAAGCGGCCAATGTACTCTCTGTTGCACTTTTTAAGGGATTTTCAAATTATGATTTTTCACTCTTGCCCTATCTGGTTATCGGTGCGGTGACGGGTGGATTTATAGGTGCAACACTCAGTAAAAAATTGCATGAAAAAACTGTTGACCGCACATTTAAAGGCATCTCGCTTTTTGTGATGGCGATTTGTGTGGTCAACATTTTGAGGATTTTAATGTTTTTATGTTTACGATAATGGGCTCTAAGGAAATATCTATGCACATGTCACTCAATATACTGTTTGCACAGTCAACACAAGAGGAAATTGATATTTTCATGGATGATTATATGCCGCGAGTTTCAAATTTGTTAATGGACATTTTTCCATATGGGAGTGATGTCGCTGCTTTAATTTCACAGGGCATGGCTTTTTTTGACGACTATTCTTTTTAGAGTTTCCGAGCAGTATTGATGAATTTGTAGTTTCATGGTTCGGAAGTGAAAATAATATCAGAATCAATATTTTGTTTGCATGGGATATCGTTCACGAAAGGTATCTGATTAATCTTATCGAACTGTTCTATGACGTGACATGAGATTTAGACTTGAAACTAATTTTTTCATCTGATAAACCCGCTTGACGTTATCAGGGAAATGGAGAGTTTGTAGGAATGTTAATAATGACACAAGTGTGATGCAAAAATATTGGATGATATCACCAATAAAAACGAAAAGGAGCGCTGTGAAATTATGAAACTTAAAAGACTTGCACTCGGACTACTCTCTCATGCAGAAAAGACCATTGAAAGGATAGGCAGAAATATGTTATGATTATCCTGTATCACCTTCGGGTGTTGCGTGGGGGAACGGCGAACGCTTTACCGAGGGAAGAGACTGTGAAAAAAAGTCTGTAAATTAGAATGAAGAAATAGACCTCCTATGATAAAATAAAAAAGTCATAGGAGGTTTAACCATGGCAAGAAGAAAAGAGCAGATGTCAGACGAGAAGAAAAACTTCATAGCTGGGCTGATAGGTATGTATGATATCAAGACAGCAGAAGATATTCATGATGCACTCAAGGATCTTATGGGGGAAACGCTTGAAGGGATGCTAAAAGCAGAAATGAGCGAGCATCTGGGCTACGATGAGTACGAACGCTCAGAAAACGGCAACTCCCGAAACGGCACCAAGACAAAGAAAGTCATAAGCAAGCACGGCGAAATCTAGATTGATGTACCACAAGATCGTGACAGCAGTTTTGAGCCTAAGGTAGTAGGTAAACAAGTCTATTGATGTTGGTATGCTGTACGAGGACAAGCGAAAAAATGTAGTTTTTGTTGGCAAAGACGAAAATAACATACCACGTTTTGCAAGCCTAAGAGGAACACAGGGCGATTGTGCTTTTCGTGGCGATTGTTCGGGAAGTGATAAGCGATACAGCTTTAATATATAAAATTAAGTAGTGAAAATCGAACGGATTTTTGCTATAATATGTGCAATATTGATTCTGATTTCATTTGCGGACATATGGTGATAAGGGGGGTATACAGGTGGAACAGAACATAGAACCGATGCAATCCGATAAGGACAAAAACACCGCAAAAAAGAAACGCTATCCCTTAATCGCACTGCTATACCTGCTCATTGTATCTGTATTATT
>WQVH01000065.1 GCA_009781695.1 Oscillospiraceae bacterium | reverse complement strand
TTGCGGTCTTGTGAAAAACACCCTTTTCCATTTGCCTGAGTTAAATCTCAGCATAATCAGAAAAGAGCGCATGATTTGATCGGCGAGGAATGCATACCAAGCCCCCACCGCACCTAAGTCAAGAACAAAAATGGCAATTGCCGCAAGAACAGGACGTAAAACCAAAGCACTTGCAAAATTCACCACGGCAACAGCAAAGGTGTCCCCTGCACCCCTGAGCGCCCCCGAAACAATAAACTGAGATGCCTGAAAAGGTTGGTTTAACGCCAGAATCAATATGATATATACACTCGTTTGGATTACTTCGTGATCATCTGTGTACAGCCTCGTCAGCGGGTGTCTCAGCAACACAACAAATGCAGCCAATATAAACGCAGCGATAAGGCCGGTTTTTCGGCAGCGACTCGTGTAAGCCTGCGCCATATCGGGTCGCTTTTTCCCAATGCTTTGACCCATAAGCGTAGTGGCAGAAGTAGAGATACCCTCACCATTGATCATCGTAAAAATCATAAAATTCATACCGATATGATGTGCGGCAAAGTCATTGGTACCCAGCGAAGCAACGATTCTATTTACCAAAATCATCCCCGTGCGTAAAATGATTTGCTCACCCATAGCGGGCAGCCCTATTTCCAGAATATCTTTAAGTTGCCTCCAATTGATGCGCATAGGCATTTTGAAATTCAGACTGATGTAGTTTTCTTTCTTCCTGATAATGTATAACGCCATCACTGTAGCCACGACCTGACCCAACACTGCGGCAATAGACGCACCGGCTACTTCCAAACGCGGAAATCCCCAACGCCCCTCAATGAGCAAGAAGCTTAAAAATATAGTGACCACCGTAGCCACCGTGTTATAGATCATGGGACTGCGGGAATCCCCTATGCCACGTAATGCTGCGGTTATCGTTATGGGAATGCCTATGAAGATGAAGCCGAGGGATTGTATCTGTTGAAAAACAGTTCCTCCTATGAGCGAAGCTTCCTCCGTTGCGCCCATGAGCCTAATCAGCGGCTGCGCAAATATAAATCCAAGTGCACCGACCACTATGCTACAGGCAACGCCCAGAATCATCGCTTGTTTCAGGTAGGCATTGGCACCCACTCTGTCTCCTGCCCCTCGGCTGCGTGCAATCAGCGCAGTAGCGCCCACATTGAGCGCCATAACGATTGTAACCATCAGCATTCTCGGCATCATTGCAAGACCGACCGACGCAATGGCCCAAGGCCCCAAACTCCCTACCATAATCATGCTGATCATGGATGCAAATGCTGCAAACGCCCGCTCTGCCATGGCCGGCCACGCAATGACCAGAATATCCCTATAGAGCATACGTGAGCTGATGCCCGCCGGAAGCTCTTTAGAGAATTTCTGAGTCATATTTTGTAATTGTTCATCAGTACCGAAAGGTAATGAATCCAGTGTTGTCACCACTTTTTTCGATTCAGTGGTTATGACATTTTTTGATGCCATTTTATAACCCTCTCAATACAATGTACGACATGCCTGGAACTATTGAAAATCAGCTTCTTCTTCATTTTCGGACTAGATGGGCGTTCGACTCCCACACCCTAAACGTGATTGTATGTGACACTCCCCTCGCTAATCATTCTATCTATCTCTTCAGGAGCATAACCGAGCTGCCCGAGTACTGCACGGCTGTCTTCACCGTTTAGCGGAGCACGATGGTATATATGGACCGGGTTTTCCGAAAACTTAAATGCAGAACCTGTTATCTTAACTTTCTCACCGGTTTTGGGATGACCTTCAACCTCTACGATCATCTTTCTGCAATCAATCTGTTCATTATCGAACAGGTCAGCGGCAACATTCACAGGTGCTGCAAGACATCCTGTTCCATTGAGCGCAGCCATTGCCTCTTTTTTGCTCCTTTGAGATGTCCAGCCGGTAATGATTTCATCAAGCGCATCTTGATTGAGCAATCGTGCTTGTCTTGTGGTGAATCGCGGATCTGTCTTCAAAATATCAATATCAAGCACTTCAACTAATTTATCCCAGTAGCGATCCGGAAATGCAGCCAAAACAATGGCACCGTCATTCGTATGATACACACTATATGGCGCTTGTAAAGGATGCCTGTTTCCAATAGGCCCGGGCGACACACCGGTGTAAGAATACTGATAGATAATACGCTCTGTAAGCATAACCATCGAGTCAAGCATGGCGATATCCACAAGTTGTCCTTTCCCGGTCTCTTTCGCCTTGAGCAGCGCCGCAAGCATACCGACTATGGCCAAAGTGCCTGCATATGTATCTCCAATACCCGGCCCAACTTTGTACACTTCTCCTGTGGGCGCACCGGTGATACTCAAGGTTCCGCTTTCGGCTTGCATCATCATATCAATCGTGGGCTGGCCTTCCAAAAGCGTAGGTTCTACTCTGCTTGTGCCATATCCACTGATCGACACAAAGACTATTTTCGGATTGATTTCTTTGATTGTATCATAATCTAAATTGAATTTCTCTAAAATTTTTGGAGTCGAAAAATTAAAAATCATCGCATCACACTCAGCGGCGAGCTGCTGTGCCACTTTTTGCGCATCCGGATGCTTGAGGTTAAGCGCTATACTTTTCTTATTGCGGTTAATGCTTGAGAAAAAACCGCCCAGACCCATATCCTTATCTTCTTCATGAAGAAATGGGCCGAGCTGCCTGTTCGGGTCGCCCTCGGGCGGCTCGATTTTATAGACGGTCGCCCCCATGTCCGCAAGCATCATTGTGGCATATGGCCCTGCATATGTCCTGGTGAGGTCCAGAATTTTATATCCGTTTAGCGGGCCGCTTCTTTCATCAGTGATTAGCATAAAAGTAAATTTCTCCTTTTCCTATTCTGGTACAAACTCCACAAGCACCGTCCCATCGGCAGTTTCTATATACCGGATTAAAAGCGGTGCATCAAATTGAGCCGCTGTTGCATTTTCGTTAGTTATGCGCCCTGTGACCATCGGCCCTTCTTCCAGTTTGGCAAGAGCCACACTATATGGAACATCAGAATATTGCTCAAGATACTTTTTATGAAAAGTTACTTTTGACCATAATTTCGACTTGCCTGAACAAGGAATCCAAGACACTGCTCCGGACAAGCACTTGCTGCATACCGGAGATGATGGGAATTGAATATGATCACAATCATCACATTTTTGTACCATCAGAACCTTTTTGTTTTGCAGACAATCCCAGAACGGTTTTTCAAATTCAGTGACTTCCGGCATCAATCCGGCAATATTTTCACGAAGATTTTCTTGCATTTCAGATGTGCCCTCCATTTCTTGTGTAACGCATTTTTAAATAGCGGCAAATATATGACCCGATATAATCGGCGCCGCACAGATATACATTGAAAGCTTGCTGTTGGGCACTTGACGTACACCACACTCGCCGCGAAGTTGTCTGACACATTCAACCTGATGATTAAAACCCTGCATATAAGTCTCAGAGGTATGATTTGCTGTATTGATTGGTCGCGGACTCCGGCCTAATGTGATCCCAACCTTGTCAATATAATCTCCCGCACCGCCTCTTTCACACAGACCGATACCTTCCAACGAAAATAGTATTGTCGTTGTAAAGTTATCATAAATCTGGATGTTATCCATATCTTCGGCTTTAACTCCGGCCACAGCGTATAACTCATTGGATACGGTTTGAAGCCCTTTGTAGAAAAAATCTTCTTTCATATATGACGATGCCATATCTCCACACGCACTGGTGGCAATCATTTCAACAACCGGCTTGCGCAGATCTTTTGCACGCTCAACTGATGTCAGAATCATGCACACCGCACCATCATTGATCAGACAATAATCATAAAGTCTAAGCGGTTCGGTGATATATCTTGCTTGCATATATTCTTCAACAGTAAAAAGCTTCTTCATTACACTGTGCGCATTGAGCGAAGCATGGTATCTATTCGACACAGCCAATTTTGCAAGGCTCTCCTCAGAGGCTCCATATTCATGGCAGTACCGATGAAACATCGCCGCCACCTGAGCACCCGGCGAAGTCATGCCATGCAGTATCCCAAAGGGATCCCCGCCATCTCCATCGCCACCATAATTAAATGATGCTGTGCGGCCATAGTTTGAATACACGACCGCTACGGTATTGGCCATTCCGGTCGCAATGGCCATCGCCGCATATTGCAGTGCTATCCCGCTTTGTCTGCCCGAAGACTCCAGACCGTTTATCAGCCTGGGTTTGTCAATGCCGACCTTATAACAAAAGTATTCATATTTTTTGATATCTCTGACACACAGAACACCATCAATATCATCCTTTTTTAAACCTGAATCTTCAAGTGCATTCTTAAATGCTTCGGCGGCCATTTCATAGGGATCTCTTGGGCCGGGAAGATTTCTTATTTGATATAATTTTCCATAGTCAACATCTCCAACACCAACAACTGCCACCCCCGATGGGAATTTTCCACTCATCCTCATATTTGTGTCCCACTTTCAAAATAACTTTACAAATGTACTTATTGTTTACGCTTTACTAAATGGACGCATTACACCACATCTAAAACATATGTGTACAGCGCTTCAAAAATCAAACGCCCTGCCACTGCCCCACCATCAATAACACCGATACTATTATCTCCGTAATATGCCGCTCTGCCATGCACCGAACGCATATCCTTTGTACTTTCAGCTCCGGTTTTTGCTGCCTGCGCAGCCAGATTAAGCGCTGTCATTGCGCCTTGCCCTACATGTTCCATCAATACATCAACTGCCGGACATAGTGCATCGAGCACTGTTTTCTCTCCGGGCTTTGAGCCTGCCCTTTCCATGATTTTATCAATCCCAACCTGCATTGCATGGGTCACTTCGAGGAGCGAAACTTCTTTTTTACCCTTTAACGTTTGCGCCATACCGAGCAGCGCAAAAGACAGAATTGTCCCCAACGAGGATGGGGCTGCTTCGTTAAATTCAGACGATGACTTAAGCAGCAGTTTTCCTATGTCGGTTTCATCTGTACTTGAAAGATATTTGTTGACGGCTTTAAACCCATTGGACATGGAAATCCCAAGGTCTCCATCGCCATTTTGCTGATCAAGCTTTGTTAAGTAATCCTTGTTCTCGGTCATTGTATTGCCAATAATTTTGAAAACCGCTTTAAGTCCATCAGCATTCATCACATCAACCACCTCCTAAGCTGTCGGGAGTCGAACTCCCGACAGCTTACTTATTCGCATTGGTATAAAATGGCGTCGAAGCCGGTGCGCTCAGATACGCTTTAAGCTCAGCGTCCAGTTTCAGAACGGTTACAGACAGCCCTGCCATTTCCATAGACGTTGCAAATTCTCCAATATGAGGCATAACAATAGAAATGCCACGTTCTTTTAAGATTAAATCCACTTTTCTGTATACAATGAGCAATTCTTCAATGGGTGTAGCGCCAAGGCCATTGACCATCACCGAAACCTCATCTCCGCTTAATAAAGACATATCCTCCAAAATTTTCCCTAAAATTGTATCTGCAATATCATCTGCGGTCATCATCTTGCGTATCTCTATACCGGGCTCACCATGAATCCCCATACCCACTTCGATTTCATCATCATTAATTGAGAATGTCGGGCTGCCGGCCTCAGGCACGATACACGGTGACAGTGCCACCCCCATAGACCGGGTGTTATCAACAACTTTTTGCGCAACCTTTGTTACTTCATCCAGATTGAGCATTTTATCCGCAGCGGCACCGGCAATCTTAAATGCATAAACCAATCCGGCAACCCCGCGCCGCTTATGAATATCCTCTTTTGATGCAGATGCAACATCGTCCGTCATGCGCACACTCGTTGTGACAATATCATCAAATGCACACATCTCACAGGCCATGTCGAAATTCATTTTATCTCCGCCGTAATTTCCGTACAAACATAGCACACCACTGCCAAAATCGCTGGCTTTAATCGCATCAACCATTTTTTGTGCAGAGGGTGATGCAAAAACATTGCCCACCGCACAACCATCCAGCATACCTTTCCCTACATATCCCAGAAACACCGGCAGATGTCCGCTGCCGCCTGCGGTAACGATGCCCACCTTGCCCTTTTTGACCGGCGCATTGGAAAGCAACACCCGATGATCACCGTCGAGCAGCTTGACCTGATTGCCATATGCTGCGATGATGCCTTCCATGGTTTCTTCTACAAATGCTTCCGGTGCGTTAATAATTTTTCTCATTGATCCAGTCCTCCTTATATAAATTTCCAAAAATATTCCTGCTCATCTCGCTCATATCCATGAGGGTTCTTTCACCGCATTGATCGCTGCTACACGTCCGCAAACGATGCACTCTGCCACATTTCCACCCGCCTGATATAAGTACTTAAACACAGAGGATATCTCTCCGGCTGAATACAACCGGGGAATCACTTGTCCTGCCCAATCTACAACTTGCCGCTTCTCATTGGCTTTTAATCCACCTTTGGTGTTCGGCCCTCCCGGAAAAAGGGGCAGCGCATAAAATGGCGGCTTCACGATCGGCCCCATAGACTCAAAATCACGTCCATAGTCTTTGTCCGCACCATGTGCACAAAACTCATTGAATCTACGCACCGAGGCTGCCAATTGCTCTGTATCCATCTGCCCTTTATTGTCAGGATGTAATCTGATCTGCTCAGCGAGCGCTTCAATCGTATCGGCCTTAAGTATCCAGCCTTTTTCAATCGGCTCGTGATTATCCTCAGACCATGGAATTCCAAAATACTCCGTGGCATTGGTTGTCGTCATATGCCACTGTGTTCTATGTGCCTCATCCAGAATAAACCAAGATGGAGTACGTGGAAAAATCGCTTGATGCACGTCAAATGCAAGCGCATGTCTGTATGAAATATACCGAATCGGGTCTCTGGTCACATCACGTTCATCGCAAAACCGCACACCGGAATTGTCTACGACAATCGCACCCGGTCTTCCAATAGAAACGATTGCAATGCCCATGCGTATACCATCAGTGCGTACTTCGGGAAACGAGCCGATTAAGCGCGCTGCTGCGCTTCCGACCTTTGAGAGCGCCGCACCAACTTCCAACCCCATGATGATGCCATCGCCTGTATTGGCAGGTGTACCGTAAAAGGCCCATCCATCAACAGCATAACCATCTAAAAATGCACTGCGCAAAGCTTTGTTATATTCGAACCCGCCGGAAGTGATGATTACGGCTTTTCTTGCACGGTAAAATACCGCTCGACCGCTGTGTTCTGCTTGAACACCGATAATCTCTTCATCGTCATTTTTAAGCAGTTTCATTGCTCGTGTATTGTAATGCACCGGGATTTCCCGTCCAGTCACTCCATGAAGAATACATGCATGAAAAGCTTCACCCGCTTCTTTCTTATTTTTTGGTGACTTAGGCAACCCCCAAAAATTGACGATAACACCATCCGGACTGTATGTACTGTTGCAGTTCCGGTATCCGGATTCTTTCGCACCGGGCAAATCAGGATACGCCGCCTCACCCGCAGGCGATGCCACATAATCCGGGTCTAAGCTGCACATAAATGCTGCGTTTTGCGGTGCATATTGCGCCCACATCTCCGCTAATCCTTCCGAAAACTCCGGCTGCTCCCCCTCAAATTTCCATGGAATATTTTCTCCGCTGAACATCGCTTGGGCATACGCTTTCAGCGCTTTTCGGTCTCCTGAGGGGTCTGGGCTATGGTATCCACCGCCGGACATGCGTGTATTTGAATAGTGGCTTTCCTCAGGTTGCTTTTCCAAAAGGATTACTTCCGATCCGGCATTATGAGCCTCAATGGCAGCACAACCTCCTGCACCGCCAAAACCAATAATAATGATATCTGCTTCATAGTCCCACCTACCATGAGCGCATTGTTTCATTTCGGCACCCCCACCTTTTCGTTTCTTATCGCATCGAAATCAGTTGTCAAAAATCCGTTAAAGCTCATTTATTGCTCTGACGTTGTGACATGCCACAAAATGATTCGGTTGCACTTCCTGCGCCACCGGGGCTTTGTTGCGGCAAATATCTGTGGCATAACGGCACCGAGGCAAAAAGCGGCATTCATCGTTTGGCTCAATCGGAGAGGATAGCTCACCCAAAAGTTCAACCCGCTTCTTTTCACGATGGATGCTGGGTACAGGAATCGCAGATAAAAGCCCCTTTGTGTACGGGTGCAATGGGCTCTTAAATAGCTCCTTAGACGGACTCTTTTCAACCATCACTCCGATATACATGACCATAATGTCTGTCGAAATATGTTTGACAACCGAAAGATCATGGGTAACAAAAAGATATGTTAATCCTTGTTGCTCCTGCAAATCCTGCAACAAATTGAGTATTTGTGCCTGAATTGAAACATCCAGCGCTGATACAGGCTCATCACAAACGATAAACTTCGGTGAGAGCGACAATGCTCTGGCCACACCGATTCTCTGCCGTCTGCCGCCGTCAAGCTCATGAGGATAAGCATATGCAAATCGTCTGGCAAGCCCTACCATATCCATCAGCTCAAAGACTCTCTTTTGCCGATCTGCCCTGCTGCTGAGTTTGTATACTTTCAGTGGGTCGGCTATGATATCCGAAACACATAATCTCGGATTAAGCGATGAATACGGATCTTGAAATATAATCTGCATTTGTTTACGCAATTCCACGATTCTTTTTTCATTTACAGATGTAATATCTTCACCGTCAAAGAAAATCTTTCCATCAGTACTATCGAGCAGCTTAATCACGACTCTTCCCAGAGTCGATTTACCGCATCCGCTCTCTCCGACAACACCAAGCGTTTCCCCTTTATTAATAGAGAATGTCAAATCATCTACAGCGTGTAATGTGCCGGACGGAACATTAAAATACTTTTTCAAATGCTCCACTCTGAGGATTTCATCCATCTATATCTCCCCCTTTGCAACTTTCATGCATCTTACGTAATGCCCGGATTCCACTTCCAAATACTCAGGCACATTGATGCCGCATTCCTCGGTTGCATGGGTGCATCTGGTATGGAATCGGCAACCCGATGGTAAATGTGCAGGATCCGGCATAAGACCTTCGATGGGTGTAAGTCTGGTCACATCCTTTTCAAGAGATGGTATTGACCCAAATAGCCCCAGGGTATATGGATGTTTGGCATTTTCAAATATGTGAGATAATTGACCAAATTCTACAATTTCTCCTGCATACATGATGGCCACTTCATCACAAGTCTCAGCGACAATACCTAAATCATGGGTGATCAGAAGCATAGAGGTCTTGTACTTATTTTTCAGCTCATTCATCATATCGAGCACTTGCGCCTGTATCGTCACATCCAGCGCAGTGGTCGGCTCATCGGCAATGAGGAGCTTAGGATTGCAGGCCAGTGCCATAGC
>WQVH01000064.1 GCA_009781695.1 Oscillospiraceae bacterium | reverse complement strand
TTTTCCGGCTTGCTGCGTTGAAAAAACTTGAAAGGCCAATGGCATTCCTGCGCTTTTTCGCCTTGCAAGACGAAAAAATAAAACGCAATCATATACTAATTATCAGTGATACACTACACTAGTAGTGTCATGCGGTCACCTCCTTTCGGAGGAACAACCCTTGCCGCCATCTTGCTCCGATGGTAGCATAACACAGATTGCGTACGCTGTCATTAATCGTTTCTTTCATCATTTTTCTTTATTTTGCATCTGGCCTGTGGTATACTACGCCGTGTATAGATATCGCATTGTACATTTCGAGATTGGAGAAGAGAAAAATGGGTGAACAAAAAGGATATATCAGGACTGCCGATGATAAGGGCAGCATCAATATCTCTGAGGATGTTGTTGCAATTATTGCGGCCAACGCTACGGCAGAGGTTGAGGGAGTGGCCGGTTTCCACCATGCGCAAGGCAAGGATCTGACCAATATGATCGCCAAAAGAGGCATGTCCAAAGGCATTAAGCTAAGCTTTGCAGAAGGCGTGGTCACATTTGATATATATATCATTGCAGATATTGGCTACTGTGTAAACGAAGTCGGAGAAAAGGTACAAAAGGCGATCATCACCGCTGTGGAAGATACCGTCGGTGCAAAAGTCGGCGAAGTCAATGTCCATATCTGCGGAGTTTCGCTCAAAAAGAGTAAATAACCTATGACAAGAACCGTGGCCAGAGAAATAGCAGTCAGACTGTGTTACTGCATTTCTGAAAATCCTATGGATGCAAATGAACTTTTAACACAGGTTTTTGATGAGGAATACTATAGTACGCTCCAGTCGGAAGATAAACTTTACAATGAAGTTACCGATGTGCAGCAGCAAGCATATATAACACGTCTGGTTACCGGAGTCTATGAGCACTCAGCGGAGCTTGATGGGTATATAGAAAATTACGCTGTAGGCTGGAAATTCGGAAGGATTTCAAGGACAGCGGTGGCCATTATGAAGACGGCGATGTTTGAACTTCTGTACATGCCCGACATTCCGAATAAGGCGGCAATTAATGAAGCAATAGAGCTGGCTAAGCGCTATGAACCGCCGGAGACTGTGTCTTTTGTCAATGGCGTATTGGGTAGTTTTGTGCGTGGAGAAATAAAGGAGTAAAGATAAGCGAGTGGCGGATAAGATTTTTACAGTGAGCCAACTCAATAATCATGTTAAAGATCTGCTCGACTCAGACTACACCCTTTCGAGGGTTTCGGTCAGGGGCGAGCTGTCTAACTATACAATGTATCCATCCGGGCATCATTATTTTTCCATTAAAGATGCGCAGGGTGCGCTCAAGTGCGTGATGTTTAAGGGCAGCGCATCGCAGTTGCGCTTTCGGCCATCCGATGGCATGAGTGTGATTGTTTTTGGTCGTGTTGCGGTTTATCCCAGAGATGGTGTGTATCAGCTATATGTCAGTGACATCACGCTGGATGGAGTGGGCGATCTGTATGTGGCTTATGAGCAATTAAAAGAAAAGCTCAGCAAAGAAGGGCTATTTGATGCGTCTAAGAAAAAACCTTTGCCCAAATATCCTAATACGGTTGCGGTAATTACTTCATCGGCAGGTGCGGCTGTGCGCGATATCATCAGGGTCTTGGGCAGCCGTTGGCCGCTGACAAAAGTCATTGTTGTTCCTGTGCGTGTTCAGGGTGTTGAAGCTCCGCCTGAGATTGTCGGGGCGATACGGTATGTAAATAACCACCATATTGCTGAGCTCATAATTACCGGTAGAGGTGGCGGCTCGCTGGAGGATTTGTGGGCGTTTAATGATGAGCGGGTTGCCAGAGCGATATTTGAGTCTGAAATTCCGATCGTATCGGCAGTTGGGCATGAGCCGGACTTTACCATAGCGGATTTTGTTGCAGATGTTCGTGCTGCGACGCCTTCTAATGCGGCGGAGATTGCAGTTTCGGATATCAATGAAGTGCGATATACACTCAATGCTGCGGATACCCGGGTGCGGCAGAGTATGGATCGGGAGCTTAAGCTTCAAAGGCGGCTGCTGGAGGCGCTTTCGGAGAAGCGTGTACTCCAAAGTCCGAAATATTATATAGATGACAAGCGTTTGCTTCTGGATCATTGTCAGGACAGGCTGATTTCGTCCATTACTCATAAGGTGCTCTTAGGTAAAGAGCGTTATGCGAGGCTTGCGGCGGCGCTCGATGCGATGAGTCCGCTGAAGGTGCTGGGTAGGGGTTATGCTATGGCTAAGCGTGAGGATGGGCAGATTATCAAGTCGGCTGCGGATGTGTCTTCGGGAAGTCGCATTGTGGTTCGGCTTAAAAAAGATGAGATAAAGTGCGTAGTTGAGTAAATGGTTACAGTTCACGGTGCATCTATATATGTAATGGATAAGTTCGAAGTGAACGATTTTGGAAAGGGTAATGGTATGGGTAAAAAAGAAGTGTCTGAAGGTCAGGCAACACCGAATTTTGAACAGATCGTCGGGCGTATTGAAGAGATCGTTCGTTCGCTTGAAAAAGGCGATGCTGCTCTGGATGAGTCGCTGTCTCTGTTTGAAGAGGGTGCAGGCCTTATAAAAAAAGCGGGGAAAATACTCGATGATGCGGAGCAGGTCGTTGTAAAGCTGCAAAAAGGTGCAGATGGCGAGCCGAAGGAGTATATATTTGATGAAGAGTGATGTTTTTTTGAAAGAGCTTGAAACAGTTAAAGCAACTGTTGACGATGCGTTGAATAGGGCGTTGCTGCGTACTGAAGCGCCGTATGAAACGCTGTTGGATGCGATGCAGTATAGTCTCGTCGCTGGCGGCAAACGTATCAGGGCGATCATCTGCATTAAATTTTGTGAGGCTTTGGGTGGTAGCCTGAAAGATGCGCTTCCGGCGGCTTGTGCTATAGAAATGCTTCATACCTATACACTGATTCATGACGATCTACCATGTATGGATGACGACAATATGCGTCGCGGCAAGCCGTCAAATCATATCGCATTTGGAGAATCCACTGCTGTACTTGCCGGAGATGCGCTTCAAGCATATGCTTTTGAGACGGTGCTAAAGTCAGCGCTGCCACCCGAAATTGTTGTCAAAATGGCACAAATTTTGGCTGAAAATTCTGGGGCTCATGGTGTTTGCGGGGGGCAATATCTTGATCTGTCTTCCGCCGGTGATCAGCTGACATTAGTGCAAATACTGAAAATTTATTCAAAGAAAACCTCTGCAATGATCTCAGCCGCTGCACAAATGGGAGTGTTGGCAGGAGGAGGAACTGCGGCGCAAGCGTTGGCAGCCGGGCGTTATGCGATGTCAGTAGGTCTGGCATTCCAAATTAAGGATGATATTCTGGATTGTATTGCCACGGAAGCAAAGTTGGGTAAACCTATAGGATCGGATGCCGAAAATGGAAAGACAACGTTGATGTCACGTCTGGGGATTGCTCAATGTGAAGAACTGGTCGAAGTCGAGACGGAAAATGCACTTGAAGTGTTGGATGAGCACTTTGAAGATGCAGCGTTTCTCAAATCCCTTGCCAGCTACCTTGCAGGCAGGAGTTGCTGACAAAAACTACGGCATAGAGGGTAGCCCATGTGCTGAAATAATAAAAAATCATTATTAATGAATATTCATATTTAGTATTGAATATTCATATATTAACTGTTATAGTATCCGTTACAGCGGCGCAGTATCCTAGTCAGATCGGCCGTCTACCAGGAAGGGCCTAAAAATCCTTTAAAGGGCATATCAGTGAAATCCCTTGTGCTTGCTTTGAACGCCCAGTTTGGGGTGGGTGCTGGGGGGAAGCGCAAATGAGTAAACACTCAGGAGCGCTTGCGTTTTCGGGGCGATCCCCAATGGCATGGGGAAGCCGACCCTGCCGACGTGGAGACCTGATCTTGTGCGAGACTGTTTTGGAATGAATATTCCGACTGATTTCGTACGAATCAGGCGTGAACCTGCATTGCGGTGCGTAGGGAAAGACTTTATCTTAAAGTAAAACCCAGGCGAAAGCCTAAAAGTGGTTGCATATTTGTAACGGACTTTGGTGCTGTGTGCAGAGTAGCCTGCCTTGAGTGGGTAATGCGGAGAGTCGTCTTTAATGGGAAGCTTGTGCACTGTGATTTTGCTTTTTGGCATACACGTGCCAATAGCTGACTTGCGAGGATCCATGCGTCTTTTGCTATGGCCATAGCGAGGGTGTGTGGCTTGAAATATTCCCTGCAAAAGAGGCTAAGAGATGGTTAGACTGTAGTGGAAAACACCTAGGCTGTCCGGATATGGATGACTGTATCCGGGGTACACGGAGGATTGCAGTACGGACTAAGTGGCAATCGGGCATCGGAGGGGGAGGATTTGACTTTACCTTAATTGGTTTGTCAGTTACCCTTTTGGCGACACTCCGGATGCAGGTTTAAAGGGAAACCGCCTCAATCGGTAACGAGAGGTAACTGTGTGGGAAATCCGGCCCGACCTAAGCCGTAAGATTTACTTCGTGTGCTGCCGCACCATATTAAAGAGGATATGAAATCAAAAAGTAATGTACGTTGGGTTATTAGAATTGTTTTAATCAGTATTGCTGCATCAATGATATTCACATTGGCCTCAACAGAGGTGCTTGCATGGGCAGGTTATATCACATCATTTGCAGTCTTGGCGGTTTTTATCATAATCGGCATAATATTTGATATCATAGGGGTGGCGGTGACTGCCGCAACCGAAGCGCCATTTCATTCAATGGCGGTACATCGTGAGTGCGGGGCTCAAGAGTCACTCAAGCTCATAAGAAATGCGGATAGAGTGGCGAGTTTTTGCAATGATGTTGTTGGAGATGTCACAGGGATCGTCAGCGGAACTACGGCAGGGCTGATTGCTGCCAGACTTATGGAAAGCTTTGCAACGGAAAATCTGTTGCTTCCTCTGCTTATTTCGGGGGCAGTCACAGGACTTACGGTTGGCGGAAAGGCAGTAGGCAAAAATAGTGCAATAAAAAATAGCACAAAAATAATGCTACAGGTTGGAAAGCTCATCCATAAGGTCGGAAGGCTTATTAGTTTTTTGAAACGCAAACCAAAATCAAGGTAAAAGAGGTTTTACTCAATTGAGTGTTTTAGATAAAGTAAACTCACCGGAAGATGTTAAATTACTTCAAGAAAAAGAGACAGCCTCGCTGTGTGAGGAACTGCGTGAGTTTTTGATCAAAAGTGTCTCGAAAACAGGAGGGCATCTGGCGGCTAATCTTGGCGTCGTTGAACTCACCATCGCCATCCACAAGGTGTTTGACACTGCAAGGGATAAGTTAGTGTTTGATGTTGGACATCAGAGCTATGTGCATAAACTGTTGACCGGAAGAAAAGAGCAGTTTTGTACGCTTAGACAGTTTGGCGGACTATCAGGATTTCCGAAACCATCGGAAAGTGTTCATGATGCTTTTATCGCCGGTCATGCGTCTACTTCTGTATCGGCTGCGCTCGGAATTGCTCGAGCCAGAACGCTTTCAAAGTCGGACTATTCAGTGATTGCCCTGATCGGTGATGGTGCATTGACAGGCGGGCTTGCTTATGAAGGGCTGTCTGATGCAGGTGGTTCAGGAGAGCCGATGATCATAATCCTCAACGACAATGGCATGTCTATAACCAAGAATGTCGGCGGCGTAGCGAGGTATTTGTCAAGACAACGTATGAAGCCGTCATATTCTGAATTTAAGCGGCGGTACAAGAAAATTATGGATATCTTACCCGGCGGTGGAGCTGTCTATAGATTTACACATCATGTGAAGCAGTCGCTTAAAGACGCTATATTAAAGTGTAGCATGTTTGAGGATATGGGGTTGCAATATTCAGGGCCAATAAATGGTCACGATGTCTCAAGAGTGGTTGAGGCTCTGGAATGGGCGAGAAGACAAAACTCGCCGACTGTGGTTCATGTTTTGACTCAAAAAGGTAAAGGTTATGAGCATTCGGAACTTGAACCGGCACAGTATCATGGTGTGAAGCCATTTGACCACAGGGTGGGTGTGATCGGTGAAAATGGAAAAACTTTTTCATCTGTGTTCGGTGAATCATTGCTGGAACTGGCGAGCTGTGAGCCAAGGATTTGTGCAATTACGGCATCCATGACTGAAGGTACAGGCTTAAGTGCTTTTTCGACATATTATCCGGATCGGTTTTTCGATGTAGGAATAGCGGAGGAACATGCAACGGTTATGGCTGCGGGCATGGCATCCAGAGGCGCTATTCCGGTGTTTGCGGTGTACTCGTCTTTTCTGCAAAGGTCATACGATATGCTGATACATGACATTGCAATCAGCCACGAGCATGTCATCTTGGCTGTAGACAGGGCGGGCTTGGTTCCCGGAGATGGTGAGACGCACCAAGGTGTGTTTGATGTGGCTTTTTTAAGATCGGTGCCGGGTATGACAGTGTTATGTCCGTCAAGCTATAATGAGCTGTCTGACATGCTACTCTATGCGGTTGAAAAAGTAAATGGGCCGGTGGCGGTCAGGTTTCCGCGCGGAACAGAAGGGGCGTACAAAGCAGGCGGTGCGGAGCTTGTAAAATGTGTCAGAGCAGGCAAGGACTTTACGCTGGTCACTCATGGTATCAGCATAAACACGGCGCTTGAAGCCGCAGATAATCTCAGTCATGAGGGGATTTTTGTTGAGATTATAAAGCTGGGTGCGATAAATCCAATAGACATGAGTTCAATAGCTGCTTCGGTTGCTCAGACCGGCAGACTGCTTGTACTTGAAGAGTGTGTGGGAAAAGGATCGGTCGGAGAAGCGGTAGTGACCATGCTTGCACAGGAAGGTCTCTGTCCGAAGACTGTCGTGCTGCTCAATACAGGTGAGGGTTTTGCACCTTGTGGGGAAGTCGATCAGTTGCGGAAGCTGTGCGGGATTGATACACAGAGTGTATGTGCGGTGATTCGGGAAAAGCTTAGGGCTGAAAATGATACATGGATGATTCAAAACGAACCGGTAAGTGAGGCGTATGAACCTGCACCTGCGCAGATAGAATTAGGGGACGATAGTCATCTTTCCATGGTCAGCGTGCCGTATGTGAAAGATATTGCGTTTGAGGATAGAAAGGAAAATGATGAGCAAAATTCGGCTTGATTTGCTTCTTGTGGAAAGAGGGCTGATAGAGAGCCGTGAGCGGGCAAAGGCGATCATCATGAGCGGCAACGTGTTTGTTGCCGGGCAACGGGCAGATAAGCCGGGCATGCCAATGGACAGCAAGGCGGAGATTGAAGTGCGCAGCTTGCCAGAATTTGTCAGTCGAGGCGGTCAGAAGCTAGAGAAGGCATTGAAGTATTTTGATATTTCGCCGAGAGATAAGATTTGCTTAGATTGCGGAGCGTCAACCGGAGGGTTTACAGACTGTCTCTTGAAAAATGGCGCAAGTATGGTGTATGCCATTGATGTCGGCTATGGACAGCTGGCGTGGAAAATAAGAAGCGATCCGCGTGTTGTGACCATGGAACGCACGAACATCCGCTATGTCACAGCGGATATGTTTCTGCACAAGCCGGAGCTTGCGACGATAGATGTTTCGTTTATTTCACTGGGTTTGGTGCTTCCTGTATTAAAAGGTACTCTTGCCTGTGATGGTGAGGTGGTATGTCTGATCAAGCCGCAATTTGAAGCCGGACGAGAGAAAGTCGGAAAAAAAGGTGTGGTCAAAGACCGCAAGACACACATCGAAGTTTTGAGGACATTCATGCTCAGTGCCGAAACTTCTGAATTTAATCTTAAAGGAATCACTTATTCGCCTGTGCGCGGGCCGGAGGGCAATGTTGAATACTTGGCATGGTTGGGGCGGCAAGGTGAACATATAGATGCAGATGTTGATGCAGTGGTCGCAGCGGCGCATGAGGAACTTTTAGATGAGTAATAAAAAGAAAATAATCTTGTACGCTAATGCAAAGCGTGATGATGGACTCGCAGCAACAAAACGTGTGGGAGAGATGCTCGGTGACAGAGGTTGGGAGACGGTGATTTGCTTGCCATTCGGTACTGCGGACTGTGGTGCGTATTGTGGTACGGAACATACCAATCTGGATGAAGAACTTTTAGACGCTGAAATGATCATAACATTCGGCGGAGATGGTACGATTCTCCATGCTGCAAGGGCGGCTGCGTCATCAAAAGTGCCTATTCTGGGCGTTAATTTGGGCGGTAAAGGTTTTTTGGCTGAGCTTGAGCCTAAAGATTTAGGACTGATCGATGATGTGGCAAAAGGTAAATACAAAATAGAATGCCGCATGATGTTGGATGTTGAGATACATAGGGAAAGCGAAGCGGTATACCGGGATTTCGCACTCAATGATGTTGTGATCCGGGGGGATAACAAGGTTATTGACCTGATGCTGTACGGCGATGGGCAGCGCATCACGCATTTTTCAGGAGATGGTGCAGTTATAGCAACGCCAACAGGTTCGACTGCGTATTCCATGGCAGCGGGAGGCCCGATCGTTGAAGAGGCGGCCGAGAATATTATAGTGACCCCGATTTGCGCACATGTCATTAAAGCCAAGTCATTTGTGCTCATGTCAGACAGGCTGGTTTCCATAGAACTAGGACAGATGAAAAGTAATCCTGCATTTATTTCTGTGGATGGTGGAAGTCAACAGGATATCCAGAGCGGGGATGTTATTGAAGTTTACAAATCAGAGCGATATACGCGTCTTGTGCGCTTATCAAATAAAAGCTTTTATAAAAGAGTCAGTGAGAAACTGGGGGAAAGACCATGAAAAAAGAACGCCAAGGGGCTATATTAAAGATCATTTCAGAGGCAGATGTAGACACGCAGAACCAACTCATTGTTGAACTTTCAAAGTTGGGCGTAGAAAGTACCCAAGCGACTGTTTCAAGGGATATAAAGGAGTTGCACTTGGTAAAAGAATTATCACCAAGGGGCAATTATAGATATGTCGCAAGAAACAGAGCTGATACGCAGAACCATACCGCAAGGTTAAAAGCCATTTTCAAGGAGAGTGTGACCTCGTATGCCAATGCTCAGAACTTGGTGATCATAAAAACGCTTCCCGGATTAGCGCCCGCAGCTTGTGGGACACTTGATGCGATGGGTATCAAAGGATTAGTCGGTTCGATCGCAGGAGATGATACCGGTTTTCTTGCGATGAACGATGAGTTAGCCGCAGAGCAATTTTGCAAAGAAATAGCGCAAATGCTCAAGTAGTTGATGATACAGTTACTATTGATTTATGACAGGATGCGACTATGATAAAGTTTCTTCATATTGAAAATATAGCAGTCATCGAAAAAGCAGATATTGAGTTTGCCGATGGTTTAAATGTCCTTACAGGTGAAACCGGAGCGGGAAAGTCCATAGTGATTGATGCATTATCGGCGGTTTCAGGTGGTAGAGCATCGCGTGAGCTTGTTAGAACAGGTGCAGATTTTGCACTGGTTACCGCGGT
>WQVH01000063.1 GCA_009781695.1 Oscillospiraceae bacterium | reverse complement strand
CTCCGGGGTGAACTCTCTTCTCTTTGGCATGATGTATCCCTTTCCTTCCTTCTTTCGGTTCTGATTCTACATCATTCCATTAAGACTTTCAATTTACTTGTTCAGTTTCCTGAGACCATTATACTTTTTGGTTACCAAAAGTGAAAGAGATGCAGCGAAAAGCCCTAAAAAATATGACGCATTTAGCAAAGGGTGTCCGACAAGAGGTCTTATTATCAATACTGCTACAGCAGCGTTCATAAATGAAATTATAATACAAATTCTCCGAAGTTTCTTTCGTTTAGAATCCGATACTGTTTTGTTTTGTACAGCTACTGGAACTTTCATAAGCACAACACAACGCTATGCTCCCGGCCACTTTGTCAATCATGGTCATACACCTTCGATTGCATTTGTTGGAGCATAGCTTATTTTATAGAATCATTCAATACTTCTGTGGCGAACAGTGGTTTTTCCGTGGCGAATTGCACAGTTTTCAAAATTTTACATATGCCGCACTTGTAACAATAGGGCAACTTTTCACGTTAGATAAAAAGGTAACAAACTATAATTCGACCGCTACAGTTGCAACATAACAGTTACCGCATACATTCCGGATTTTTCTTCACATGTGACGCTGCCGCGGTATTTGTTTGCACATGCCCGGATATTCCTCAATCCATATCCTCTGCGCGTCACCGGTTTTGTCTTCGGGACAAAGCTGTTTTTGATTTCATATGTAAGAAAGTCACCATGCTGACACAACAAAATTCTGAGATGCCTCTTCGTACACTCCGGCACAATGGACAGTGCAGCAAATGCATTGTCTATAGAGTTACCCAGTATTGTCGTTATGTCCACAGCGTCCATGTTTAAATCTTTACCTAGACAGACCTCTATGTCCGGCTCAATCCCAATGTTCCGAGCGCGAACGATACAGTCGCTCAATATGATACTGATGACCGGATTGGGTGTATGCACAGTCCGTTCAAGTTCTGATAGAATCTGCTTATATCCATCAAAATATTCGGCAACCCGATTGTCATCAAAATCACCGGAAGCCAGTCCTTCCATTACTTTGAGATGCTTATCTATATCGTGAAGCACTGATACCAGTGTATCATGCTGCTTCTGATACATCTCGTAATATTTTATTTGGCTGTCGGTTTGGATGCTCAGCACTTCTTGTTCATGTTCAATTTCTTTAATGCGCATAACGCGGTCATAGTACCAAAACGCAATGATATTCATATACGTTAATGCGGTTATTTTAACAAGGAGTATGCCGGGCGCACTATTCATGGCAGTCAAAATATCCATGATAAAGATTATTAACAGTGCGATAGAAACGACCAAGAATACGAGCAGCGGGGTTAATTCCCATATTTTTCTCATGGTGTGCTTGGCATTGTTCTTGAGCACCGTAGCAACAGTTCTGATAACAAACAGACCCATCAGATTAGACATGATGTTGCCTACTACTCGAAGTGCGCCAAATTCAATAAGTTCAGAAATTGGAGCACCTACAACTGTTGACATGATGATTCCAACTGCGAATTCTGTAACCAGCGCTAAAAAGCAAAAGCCCAATGTGGTGAATATGCGCGAATGCCACGGTGCATCAAATAACAAAAATGATATAGATAAAACGCCCAAAACTGTAACCAGAAGTAGTGCAAACATGCTTTGCAAAAGGATCGATATCAATAATAAGCATATCCCTAACAATGCGTATGCAGCGAACCCAAATACACCGTGATTTTTCCTCGGTAAAAATACTCTCAGAAACATATGTATGATAAACATACCAAAAGAAACCGCTACTGCGTCCAGAGCAATCAAAAATATTAAATTCGACATAATGCTATCTCCGAAAATATTTCGAAAGGGCTTGGATAACTGCCTTTCTTCTGGAGCGGCTGAGGTGCGCAATTCGGGCATCAGCGAACAGTATATGTTTGTCATCATGTCTGCGCACATGCTCCATGTTTACAATGAAGCTGCGATGGGTTTGGATGAATTTGGTTTCTGGTAACACCGAACAGATCTCATCAAATGTCATTCTGGCAATATGCTGGTCAGAAACCGTATTGATCACAATATGATTGTTACTGGACTCTATAAAGAGTATCTCACTTATCGGAATGGTCAGCCCATTACCTTCAATGCGAATGAATATTTTATTTATTGAAATTTCCTCAAATGCTTGGTCAAGTTTTTTATATAAAAGATTCTTGTCAACCGGCTTTTTTAGATATCCCAATGCACCAATATCATAACCGGCAAAGACATAATCGGCTGTTACAGATACAAATACAATAAGCGGTCTTGCGCTTTTATAATGTTCAATCAAATATTCTGCGGCTGAATATCCGTCCAGCTCGCCCATTTGAATGTCCATAAATATGAGATCATACCTGACACCATTTTTGTAGGCTCTGAGTAGTGCTTCTGCAGAGCTATAGGCTTCTATCTCTTGGGGGTCTTGCGGGTGTTGCATAAGTAGCGTAGTTAAATTTGAAGTACAGTCTGCGCTGTCATCGCAAATAGCTATTCTCACGTCGCTTTCCTCCTCTTAAGTTGCCTGAAATATCACATATTATTATAACATATATTTTCGTTATATCAATTGTCATAATAACGATGATAATGATTTAAGGTGGTGTGTGATGTCTAGCGAAAAGCTGATAATTTCACCTAAGCTTCCGCGTGGTGAAGATGGTTATAAGACATTTTCCATTCGCATAAGAGATGAGACTGTTATCGAAATTGATGAAATTGCAGCCGCGACACGGCGTTCTCGCAACGAACTGATTGGGATATTGTTAAAATATGCACTGGAGCATTATGAAATTGTACTTGAGGAGTAATTTTGCATAAGTGTGCAGCAGGGTAAATTCCACCCAAAATGCTCACCAACAATGTTTTTCTTTGTTGACAAACCATATTGGATATTACATAATACTGGGTAAGAACTAATAGGAGGATCGATAATGCTAACAGCAAAACAAAACATGCTCGAAGTTATCCGCGGCGGAAAGCCGGAACGTTTCGTAAACCAATATGAGGCTGTACGCCTCTTATTCCATCCATATCTCGCCTTCGGCACACCCATGGTGGAAAAGGGCGGCCCGGATGTCAAAAATGCATGGGGCGTTACCAATTCATACCCCGCGCATACACCCGGCCCTTTCCCATTACATACTCCGGACAAAATCGTTGTCAAGGACATTGAACATTGGTACGATTATGTTAAGGCTCCACCTTTGAAGTTTACAGATGAGCAATGGGGTGTCTTTAAAGAGCAATATGATGCAATTGATGGCACACAGACTTATAAGGCCGCTTTTGTTGCTCCGGGTTTGTTCGAGCAGACGCATCATCTGTGCGAGATCACAAATGCTTTGACATATTTCATGACTGATCCGGATGAAATGCATGATATGATCAAGTATTTGATGGAGTGGGAACTTGAACTTGCCGAGGGCATTTGCAAGAATCTTAAGCCCGATGCGATCTTCCACCACGATGACTGGGGCAGTGAGATCAGTTCATTCTTAAGACCGGAGATGTTCGCAGAGTTCTTCCTTGAGCCTTACAAGAAAATCTACGGTTATTACAAGGACAACGGCGTTGAGCTGATTTTCCATCACAACGATAGTTACTCCGCTAATTTGGTGCCTTACATGATTGAGATGGGCATTGATGTATGGCAGGGCTGCATGGAGTCAAACAATATTCCCGAACTCATTAAGCAATATGGCGGGCAGATCACATTTATGGGTGGTCTGGATAATAAATCCGTTGACTTTACAGGCTGGACTCAGGAAGATGCGAAGAAAGTTGTCCGCAGACTCTGCGATGCATGCGGCGACAAATACTTTATTCCTTGCATCACTCAAGGCGGCCCCGGTTCTCTGTATAAGGGTACATATGATGCATTGGTTGAAGAAATTGACAATTACAGCGTAGAAAAATTCGGCATCAATAAGGCCGATATCACACGCCTCCTTCCGCTGCAAGTCATGTTCGGCGGCGACAGCTAATTTATAATCTATTCCAATTACTGCAAATGGGCGCTCAATTGCGTCCATTTGTCATTCTTGGTAAGCGATGATTCAACGATATGTTGCTATATTGCTCAAACACCATTATAATAATCTAAATTCAGCAATTCCGGATGCTCAAGCGTCTTTGGCAGATATACAGAAATTAACGTTTTACATAAGGCAGTAATATGGAGGGTGCATCATGGGCAAACTGACCAGGAAAACTCAGCTGACAACAGGCGGGCCTGTATTTGTCGATGTGGACGAGTCTGCAAATAAAATTGTGCGCATAACGCCAATCGATCTCGATGATCACGATGCCGAGTCTTGGCAAATAGAGGCAAGGGGTAAGGTGTTCACCCCGCCCAGAAAGACTACGTACACGCCGTATACCGCAGGCTTTAAGTCCTTGGTTCATTCAAAAGGGCGCATTATGTATCCGATGAAGCGTGTTGATTTCGACCCGAATGGTGAGCGCAATGAGGAAAATCGCGGCACCTCAGGTTATGAGCGCATCAGTTGGGACGAAGCACTGGATATTGTCACCGATGAAATCAGGCGCATCAAGCGTGATTTCGGCCCGGGCGCCATGGTCATTGAGCCGAGTTCTCACCATCTGTGGGGCAATATCGGATACCGACACAGTGCGCTATTTCGCTTTATGAATACCGTGGGTATGACTTATGCCGACCACAACCCGGACAGTTGGGAAGGATGGCATTGGGGTGCAATGCATATGTGGGGCTGGTCTGCACGTCTGGGCAATCCTGAGCAAACCGATCTTCTGGAAGATGCACTCAACAACACGACCATGATTGTCTTTTGGTCATCCGATCCTGAGACGACCAATGGTATTTACGGTGCTTTTGAAAGTACCATCCGCAGAAGATGGCTCAAAGAGCTGGGTGTTCAGTTTGTTTTTATCGATCCATATTATAACCACACCAACGGTCTGTATGGCGGCAAGTGGCTTGCGCCCAGATTGGGTACCGATGCAGCGCTGGCACTGGGTATTGCTTATACATGGCTGACCGAAGGAACTTATGATAAGGAATATGTCGCAAATCATACGCATGGCTTTGATGCGTGGACTGATTATGTCTTAGGCGTAAGTGATGGCATTGCGAAAACCACCGAATGGGCTGAATCTGAGTGCGCAATCCCTGCACATGATATACGCGCCTTGGCCAGAGCTTGGGCAAAGAATAAGACCATGCTCGCAGCAGGCGGTCTCGGTGGTTGGGGCGGCGCATGCCGCAGTCCTATTGGCATGGACTGGTCCAGAATGATGATTGCGCTGATCACCATGCAAGGTCTGGGTAAGCCCGGGATCAATCTCTGGTCTACCACGCAGGGCAACCCTGTGGATAGCGACTTCTACTTCCCCGGATATGCAGACGGCGGCATTTCGGGCGACTGTGAGAATACAGCAGCCGGGGCTAAATTTGTCTATCGCATGTTCGATGGAGAGACCAGCAGACCCATGTCTTCTAATCTCTCTACATCGGCAGGTGTTCATATCCCAAGGCTCAGGCTTCCGGAATGCATCATGGAAGATGAGGTGACATGGTCGGGCAGGGGCTTTGTCGGCGGCAGTATTGAGCAGCAGTTTCATGAATATAAATATCCGGCAAACGGTTATGCCCGGATGCAAATGTTATATAAATATGGCGGCCCACATATAGGCACCATGGGCGAAACCAATCGTTATGCCAAAATGTACCGCACCAAAAAGCTCCCATTCGTGGTCAGTCAATCGATTTGGTTTGAAGGCGAAGTGCCTTTTGCCGATATTATTTTACCGGCATGTACTAATTTTGAGCGCTGGGACATCGGGGAGTGGTGTACCAACTCAGGATATAATCCCGATTCTCACAACCAGTGTAATCACAGGGTCATTGTTTTTCAAAAAAAATGCATTGAGCCGCTCGGTGAATCCAAATCCGATTATGAGATATTTCGCTTGATATGCGAAAGATTGAACGTCGGTGATGTGTTTTCCGAGGGCAAGACGGACTTGGATTGGGCTAAGCAGATGTTCTATGCCTCTGATATGCCTAAAGTAATATCGTGGGAAGATTTTACCGACAAGGGCTATTATATCGTCCCGGTCACCAATAAAGCGCCCTCAGCTCCGGCATTTCGCTGGTTTGCCGAAGGTCGGGAGCAGGATACCAGAGGTTGGATTTCCCGGTTTCGACCGGGTGATGTTCTGGAACAAAAGGGGCTGCAAACACAGTCAGGTAAGATCGAATTTGTTTCCAACAGCCTAAAGCGGTTCGGACGTCATGACATTGACGATCAAGAACGTCCGCTCATGCCGATGTATCTGCCATCTTGGGAGGGGCATCATACTGAGCGGTTTAAAAAGTACCCGCTCGCTGTGGTAACGCCGCATCCACGCTTTACTTTCCACACGATGGGCGATGGCAAAGATTCTTTTATCAATGACATCAAAGATCATCGTATGCTTATTAACGGAGCATATTACTGGATATTCCGCATCAATCGCCTTGATGCGCAAAAGCGATCAATCAAAAATGGCGATATCATCAGGGCTTTTAATGAAAGGGGTTCTGTTTTATTTGCCGCACAAGTCACCGAGCGTATTCCCGAAGGAACCTGCCACTGCTATGAGTCCAGTGCAGAGTATAAGCCGCTGGGCATTCCGGGCGAATCAATTGACAGCGGCGGCTGTGTCAACATTCTGACTCCCGGCAGATTCCTGTCCAAATACGCTTGCGGCATGGCGACGGAACATGCACTCGTTGAGGTAGAAAAATGGGAGGGTGCATAATGAAGCAATATTACATCGTTTGTGATGTCAGTCTTTGTCATGATTGCAATAATTGTTTCATGGCTTGCAAGGATGAGCATGTGGACAATGATTGGTTGCCATTTTCACATGCGCAACCGCGCCATGAGCATCGTTGGGTCAATATTCTCCGCACAGAGCGCGGACAGCAACCGCGGATAGATGTGGCCTATTTGCCTTTCATGTGCAGACACTGTGCCGCGCCTGAGTGCGTCAAGGCATTTCCTGACCTGATTACAAAGCGTGAAGATGGACCGGTGCTGATTGATACGGACAAAGCGCAAGGCGCTTCTCAGCTCATAGACGCTTGTCCATATGGTGCAATGTATTGGCATGAGGATGTGCAAATCGCTCAGAAGTGTACGATGTGCACCCATTTGCTAGACGATACCCAGATTACAAGTGGTATGTCGGCTATGCCCCGTTGTGTGCATAGTTGTCCTACAAATGCACTGGAGTTTCATCATATCACACCTGCGGAAATGGCTCAGAAAATTAATGCAGATCGCCTGGAGTCTTATCAGCCGGAATTGGGCGGTACAGGCGCACAGGTTTATTATAAAAATCTTTACCGTTTTGAAAAGCTGTTTATCGCAGGCGGTCTGCTCCTAGATGGCGAGTGTGCCGAGGGCATTGAAGTTTCGCTTTCAAAAGTGAACGATTCAGAGCGCTTATCAGCGTCATTGATTACACAGATCACCGATTACTTCGGGGATTTTAAGTTTGATGCCCTTGAGCCGGGTACATATTCACTCGCTGCAAATGGCAAGGCACTGGTAACCATAAATATTACAGAGTCTGTAAATGTGGGCACTTTGGTGTTAGCCTAAGCATGTAACACATGATCGTAGTATTTTGAGCATAAGGAGAGCACACATGGATCAAAATTTCATCGACACCATGCAGATAAGAGATCTGATTGAGCGTTGGGCTGTATACAGAGATGCGTTATTGTGGGATGAATTCCGCACCATATGGCATCCGGACGGCATCATGACTGCAACATGGACGGAAGGACCGTTTGAAGATTTTATAAAGATGAACTCTGAAGGGGTCAAAAAGGGGCTCAATATCCTGCACATACTGGGAGGCAGCGCCATTGATGTGCATCATGACCGCGCGAAGTCCATGACCAAATTCATGATTTTACAAAGAGCCGCTGTAGAGGGGGTGCTCTGTGATGTCACTTGCATCGCCAGACATTTAGACCTCTGGGAGAGAAGAGATGGTAAGTGGGGGCTTTGTTATCGGGGAACGATTGCCGACAAAGACCGCATTGATCCCATTGACAACACAGAAACTGTTGTACTCGACAAGTCCCTACTTGAGCAATTTCCGATAGAATATAGGCACTTAGCTTATTTGCAAACGAAGGCAGGGTACAATGTAGACAAAGATTGCCCGAGACTCAGTGGCGGAGCGACTTTGGATGCACTTTACAAAAAAGGTGAGGATTGGCTCATCTGAATATTGAATCCGAAGGTGGAGAGGAGATTCATTAATATGACCATTTTTGTGACAGGCGGCGCAGGCTATATCGGCACACATGTAATTCTTGAACTCCTCGAACAAGGATATGCTGTAGTGGCTGCCGACAATTTTGTAAACAGCAAGCCGAGCGCTGTTGCACGCATCAAACAGCACTCCGGTATTGATTTTTCCTTTTACGAAATGGATATCCGGGATTCAGGTCGTCTCAATGAGATATTTACCGCACACTGCATCGATTGTGTGGTGCATCTGGCCGGACTCAAGGCCGTTGGCGAATCGGTCGAGCAGCCTTTAGGCTATTATGCAAATAATCTTGACTCGACAATTTCACTCCTATCTGCCATGCGTGCGCACGAAATCAATAAAATCGTATTTTCATCCAGCGCTACGGTGTATAGTGGTAACAATGAAATGCCGCTCACTGAAGAATCCCGTATCGGAGATTGCATCAATCCATACGGTTGGACCAAATTCATGTGTGAGCAAATCTTAACAGATTGCGCCCGGATCGGCGATGGGTGCGCCGTGGCATTGCTCCGGTATTTTAATCCTATTGGCGCACATGAGAGCGGCTTGTTTGGTGAAGACCCACGAGATACCCCCAACAATCTCATGCCATTTATTGCGCAAACCGCAATGGGCAAGTTTTCGCATCTTAATATTTATGGTGGCGATTATGAAACCCCGGACGGAACCGGCATACGGGATTATATCCACGTCGTTGATCTGGCCTTAGGGCATGTTGCGGCAATCCATTATCTGTGCAAGCATCCCGGAGTCTCAACATTTAATCTCGGCACCGGCCGCGGCGTGAGTGTTCTGGAGCTGGTCACTGCTTTTGAGCAGTCAACCGGTATATCCATTTCCAAAAAAATAATCGCCAGACGACCCGGAGATTTAGCCATTTGTGTTGCCGATGTAGAAAAGGCCAAACGTGAACTTTCTTGGGAATCCAAAAAGTCTCTGCACGATGCTTGTACCGATACTTGGCGATGGCAAAGCACAAATCCAAATGGTTACGATAGTTAGGGTGATGGCGCAATCTTGAACCCCATCGCCTGACGTTAATAAAATACATTAATATTCGAAGGAGGATTCATCATGCCACTAGTCAGAATCGAAATCATTAAAGGAAAATCACAGGAGTACAAAAACACATTGTTTGAGGCGGTATTTGAAGGTTTGTCAAATGCACTTTCTGTTCCGAGGGAGAATTGAATATTCTTGTGCGGCGGAGCCGCCTGTCCGGCGTGGCGTGAGCCACCGTTCCGGACAAACGTAGCCACCATTATTGATTGCTACATAACTAGATTTTTATCAAGACCATATACTTCTCTCATAGATAAATCCTTTTTAGGATCTGTGCCAATGATATTGATTTTGTAAGCATCATAAATGATGCG
>WQVH01000062.1 GCA_009781695.1 Oscillospiraceae bacterium | reverse complement strand
TTCACGCGCAATCTCTTCTATAATCTCTCTATTCCAATCCAGATGAGGCTTGCCGCCACTGCCGCCCGCAGTACCGATACATACCGGTATACCTTTTTCTACCCCGGCTTTAATCATATACTCTAAGTCACGTTTCACCGCACCTCTATCGGTGAATGAAACACCTGCCCCTAGATAATATGGACCCGGATCTGTAGAACCTGCATCGACAGCAATCAGATGAGGATTTCTCTTCATGCCCTCATCAAACGATGCCTCAGGAAATCCATACCCCAAAATCGCCGTAGTCGAAAGTATCCGAAATTCTCCATTCATCATCTTCTTTTCCTCGCTTTGGCTATTGCCATAATTCTCTGCATTTCGTTATATACGATCATATAGCCCTCATCAACACCCATACCCGGCTTTGCCAGAATTTGGTCGGGGGCAGTCGCCATGGCCAGATGTACACAGACCTGAGCTGAGCGGTCTGTTTCATTGCAAGTTCCACCCTGATATGCACCGATCCCTTTTTCCTTGCAGTACAACACGGCTTCAACGATATTGCCGATGCCACCCAAGTCGGGTGTTTTGATCTGAACCATATGCCCTGCTTTATTATCGGCAAAATATTTTATATCATCTAATGTGTTGCACCATTCATCGGCAACAATTTCCACACGAAGTCCGCGCTCATCAACGATCCGCGTCAAATCACGCAGGGCTTTCATTTGACCTTCTCTATCTTCAACATCCATCGGCCCTTCTATTCTGATCGCAAAGGGATACGCCGCCTTTTCCAAACGCGCAAGATAGTCTGCCATAGCCGCATTGTCCGTGCCAAAAACCATACCAATTGTACCGTACACATCCAAATGAAGCACCGGATTGTAGTCTGCATCAGCCCGCAATGCGATAATGCGGTCACGCAGCCATGAGATGTACTCTTCCAGCAACTCTCCTTGCGCACCCAATTTGGTTTCCACATGATTGATCAAGCCATGCGGCAACACCTGTGCGCCCTTAATAATCATCTTGTCGGAATTTTCATATCGATTATCACCCGATTGCGTGAAGATGGGGATCATTTGATCACTGAGCTTTGTATTGTATTCTTCAGCAATGACCTCACACATCATTTGATGCTTTGACTTGGCCACGGCATCTAAAAGAGCCTGACTGACCCCATATCTGATGGCGGTATGCAGACGCTGACCATCCACTTCAAATGCCTCAATCTCCTCGGCCATCTCGCGAAAAGTAGTGATTTCACGTCCGGCCAATATGGGCTTTAAGTGCTGTTCAATAAATGGAATAAAATGCTCCGCAAGGAACAGCGGATCACGTCCACCGCAACCCGAATACTGCACAGCGGCACAATCTCCCCATGCGATTTGTCCATCTTCAAGCATGAGCATCACGGATATGGCCTCTCCTGCTTGCCGCACCGATGTAAAGCCCTCCGTTACCGGTGTACCTCTGTAGGCCGAACCATCCTGCTGTGCACCGCCCTTGATCGCTCTTTGGTCGTCAAAGAAAAATCCGGTGCGCCCCGGTGCGCAAATGACATCAACGATTTTCATATATTCACTCCTAAACTATGGTCTGCCAACTAACCTGCCCTTACTGATTGCATAGACATCATCGATAACCATCTGGAAAGATGCTATGCGTTTTTCGCTCTGCGCACGCTCTTCTATCTTAGACTTATGGAAATCAAGCAAGTCGCCGCTAAAGGGCAAAGCGCCCGGTGCAAATATCCGAACCGCACCATCATTATCTCTTGCCGGAAGCATCTTTCCGGCATTATATCTGCTCGGAGCAAAAGGAACATCTATGACACCACTTTGGATTGCCCGCACAGCGCCTACAGCAATGTCTCCTTCACCCATTTCAAAGCATTTTTCCATAATGCAGTGTGTTTCGGCGGAAATTATGCGCTTTTCTTCATCTACATTCGGACTCATGAGCTTCTGATCAGAGAGCATGGAAATAATCTGCTTTGTACATCTGAGTCCCTGTGCATTGGCCTCCTTGGTCGGAATGCCCATCGCCTCATGGGGTGTTTTTACGATGATTTTAGTCGCTCCGGCGAGCGCACCGGCGGCGCTGCCCCACGAAATCACCCCAAAGGCCTTCGCCTCATCCTGTGGGAATCCTCCCATCCACTGGTGCAGCACAGTGGTTACCAGTACATCACCATACCCATATTTATTTAAATATTCCTCCGTTAGCTCCTGCAATGTACGAATCGCAGCGACATCTTGTATCAGATTTCCGCATTGACCGTATCCGACGGTAATATTTTTGACACCTTGTTCTGCAGCCAGAAGACTTTCGATAATCGCTACAGCATGCGAGATGCAAGGTGGAACCAATGTGCCTGTGAGCGGCCCGAATGGTTCTCGGTTGATGCTGATACCCATTTCCTCATACAATCCTGTAAGTCTGTCCACATACTGCCAATCAGAAATCGTGGTTTCAAGGGAAACATTCTTTGCATAGGGAATATTGTATGATATGCCGCCGCCCTCGTAGCTCGTAAATCCGCCTGCATAGGATATCTCTGTGAGCAGTCTGGCATCAGGCGTCCCATGTCTGACTTGAATCGGGGTGTTGAGCGTATCCACCAGCAAGCGGCAACTGTCCACACCATGGTTGACTGCCGGAAATCCATTTAACATGGACTTGCCCAGTTTGGAACTCTCTGCGATTCCGTCAGCCGCTTCTTTATAGCGGTTCTGACGTGTATAACTATCAATAGTGGTAGGCAGCAGATCTGCTTCACCATGATCTTGCAAATATGTCAGCAATTCTATATGCTCTTCGACCAATGCGACACCCGCACGAGGCTGTATCAGCGTCTGCTTTTGCTGCTTGGCGACTTTGAGCTTATTGGAAAATATTTTTTCTTTGGGCAGACGCTTATGAAACGCAACCGCATCATCTAAGTCTACTTGCGCCCCGGTAGGCCATTGCTTTAATACTTCATCGCGCGATTTCATAAAATCGGCTTCATTTATTTTTTTGTTGCGCAGCTCCATCATTTGACCATTCCTTTCACAATTCCAAGTTCGACCATTAACCCAAATCTTCTTTTAGAGCAGTTATGGTTACTTCGGGCGCAGTACCCGGCCCGAATACTCTGTCAAATCCCATATCTTTAAATCTTTTTTCAACATCGGCAAAAGGCTGCTTTCCAACGACAATATTTCCGCCGACATACAGCAGAATATCATCCAGCCCGCTTTCAACGCACTTGTCTCTCAAGCCGCGGCAATCCAGTTCACCATGACCGTAAAGAGATGAAACGATGATCGCTTCGGCATCTGTTTCAATCGCTGCGCCAATAAATTCTTCCTGAGAGACCATCACGCCCAAGTTGGTCACATCGAATCCGGCATCCGTAAATGCATGATACAGTATGACATTTCCGACGGCATGAACGTCCGCCCCGATCACTCCGAGTACGATTTTCTTCCTTTCCATTGCAGATTACCTCATCTTTGCTCAGATTGTTGTTTATTAAAGCTTAAATAATCTTCACGTCCATGGTCATAAAGATTATTGCCCAAACTATCTATAATCACAGTAAGCGGCATATCGCGCACAAATAACTTGCGCACCGCTTCAGCGCTCAGATCTTCATAAGCGATCACCTCGGAAGATTCAATACAGCGCGCAATGAGTGCTCCGGCACCGCCAATGGCACCCAGATACACAGCACCATGCGCTTTCATTGCCTCAACGACCTCGGCACTGCGCTTCCCTTTTCCGATCATACCCATAAGCCCCTTGGCAATCAGCGACGGCGCTGTGCTGTCCATGCGATAGCTGGTCGTCGGCCCGGCCGATCCGATTACTGTTCCGGGCTTTTCCGGTGTAGGGCCGACATAATAAATGATTGCGCCTTCCATCGGCAGAGGGAATCTTTCGCCATTTTTTGAAAGTTCCATAAGCCGCATATGCGCTGCATCTCTGGCTGTGTATATCTCACCGGTCAGCAGCACTTCATCACCGCAACGCAATGTGCGTGCGGTGTCACGATCAAGCGGCGTGGTGATGGTCTTTATCTTCGTCAATGTCTCTTTCATTACACATTACCTCTATAGCTTAAACGTCCCTGCTGACATGTCTGGCCACATGACAATTGAGGTTTACCGCAACCGGAAGCCCCGCAATATGCGTAGGCATCACTTCAACATGCACTGCAAGTGCGGTCGTCTTCCCGCCGAATCCCTGAGGCCCAATGCCCAGTGCATTGATGCGCTCCAGCAGACTTGCTTCTAAATCGGCATAAAATGGGTCTGGATTTGCATCATCCGCTGAGCGCATCAGCGCCTTTTTGGCCAGCAGTGCCGCCTTGTCAAATGTACCACCCAATCCCACGCCGACAAATATCGGCGGACAAGGGTTGGCACCCGCTTCTTCAACCGTGTGCAGCACAAAATCTATTACGCCATCCAATCCATCCGATGGCTTTAACATTGCCACTTTGCTCATATTCTCACTGCCAAATCCCTTGGGTGCAACCGTCAATTTAAATGCATCACCCGGTACGATATCATAATAGATCATCGCAGGTGTATTATCACCTGTATTCTTGCGGCACAGCGGGTCTGCAACCAAAGATGCCCGCAGGTAACCCTCCTTAGAGCCTCGGCGCACGCCCTCATTGATGGCCTCATTTATATCACCAACGACATGCACATCTTGCCCTATTGTGACGAAAACACAAGTCACACCGGTGTCCTGACAGATCGGCATTACTGCCCGCTCAGCAATCTCGAAGTTCTCCACAATACGGTCGAGTGTCGCCCGAGCACCGGGCCAAACTTCCGCATCACGGCTGCTCAAAATACAGCGCCGCACATCGTCCGGCAACACACAATTTGCCTCTATGCACATCTCAGAAACTGCATCAGCAATGCGATCTGATATTATCGTTCGCATTTTATCCCCCTTGAATTTTCCGATCATATTTAAACTTATACAACTGATGGTTCGAGCAAAAGCGCCCCGGTCTCATATCTTTCAACCGAAAAACGCTGAATATCAAGACTATCTTCCTGTCCGGTTAAGTGATTGGCCAGCAAAATTGCAGTCCTCGGTGCCACCATAAAACCATGCCCTGAAAATCCTGCAACAGAAATAAATCCCCTTGCGTCCGCCGCTTCATTGATGATCGGATTTCGATCCGGACTCATGTCGTATGATCCGCCCCATTGTCTTACGACTCTGAGGCTTCTAAATGCAGGTAAAGTCTGCGTGACCAGCCATGCATTGTGCTCTAAATACTGCCATGAAGAACGTATGTTGTGGCTCACAGGTTCAGTAGGATCTCCTATACCCATAATCACACTGCCATGCGGTGTTTGCTGGACATAGAAATGACGATGCAGAGACATCACCATCGGGTTCATTATATGCGCCACAGGTTCTGTAATCAAAATTTGATGGCGCTCCGGTGTAATCGGCAATTCATCACCGACAAGCGCTGCCATTTGCGCCGCATAACCGCCTGTGCAATTGATGACTACATTGGCTTTGACCGTACCTTTAGAGGTCTCAACAGCGCTGATCCGGCCATTTTCAACACCAAACCCTGTCACTGTGGTGTAGGTCTCAATATCCACACCCATCCGCTGTGCGCCTCGGGCATAGGCATATGTGCAGTGAAATGGATCGGCATGACCGTCTTTTGCGCAAAAACATGCGCCCAACATGCCCTCAGTGTTTATATGCGGCACAATTTCCTTGATTCCATCTAAATCCACCGCATAAGAATCGACACCGACCGAATGCTGGACTTGCAGGTTTTTCTGAAACTGCGCCCACTCTTTTTCTGTATATGCTACAAGTAAGTAACCACCCTGATTTAAGCCGCAGCTCCTATCATACCCGGTATATTCCTCTAAGTTTTCAAAAATATGTGTGCTCTCAACAGCCAAAGTCGCATTAAGCACCGAGCCCCATTGCTGTCTGATGCCCGCACCGCAACGTCCGGTAGCTCCGGAGGTCAAATATTCCCGCTCAATCACAAGCACATCTTTTCTGCCACGCTTGGCCAGTTCAAAGGCCACAGAACAACCGATGATTCCCCCACCAACTATAACCACATCATAGAAATTTTTCATTCTAATGACCAGTCCTTTCGTGTTTCATATGCATCCGCCAGAGCGCCGAGCGAAATAGGCTTCACCGGCGGACGAAATGTGGTCATCAACACATCTTCCATAGAGACCCCATAATGTTTGGCCAGTTCTGCGGCGATGAGCTGTCGGCAAGTGCGCCCCTGACAAGGTCCCATACCCGCTCTGGTCACACGCTTTATCTCGTCAAGCGTGTGATAACCATCGGCGATGCACTGTAATATATCTGCCTTGGTGACATCTTCACATCTGCAAATCATGATCTCATTATCTTTACTCGTCATACCACGCTGACTCCTCTCACATCCATTGCAAGCGCTTTAGGCACAACCAGAGAGATTGTGTAGGTCATATTCTTTTTTCCGCCCGAAGTGACTTTTTTGACTTCGAACTGACCCAGCGCATTGCCTTCGCGATCCAGTCCGGTCGCCAGCGTGCCAACAACCGGTAAAGGCACATATTCATAAGGCAGTCTCACAATAGCCATATCTTCACTGTATGTCTGATCCACAACCACTATTGCCAGACCGGGACATAAACTAATACACAGACCGCAACCATTACAAAGCGCACCATTGACAACCGGCACATCATTGATATCTCCGGGCATGGTGATCGCCCCTGCTTTGCAAGCTTTCACACAGGGGTTGCAAGGAATCTCTTGAAAGCATTCGGCAATGGCGATCGGCCCTTTTGCAAAACGCTCAGGTGTGGGCAAAATCGCTGCAATGTCATCAGCGGTTGCAATTCCATCACTGATCAAAGTCGACTTGATTTCGGCAAAAGACTTTGATTTTAGCGTATCATCCTCAGACTTGGGCTGTCCGCTTTTTAAGGCCATCTTTTCAAGCCCTTCACGAATATGAATGCCCATAGATCCGGCTCTGAGTTCGTCAAGCTCCTGTTTTGCATCGTCTATAAGTGTCTGTGCCGCTGCACCGCCATAGCTCAAGCTTACCGCAGCGCACAGCCCTGCCAGCCGCCCTTCAACCATAGCTGCAGAGGCCTCTTCTATACCGCTCACATCTCCTGCACAATAAATGCCGGGCACTGTACTTTCCAGACACTCATTCACGATCGGCACATGTCCTGAGAGCTCACGGATAAAGGCTACTTCGCAGCCCGCTTGCCATGCAAGTTCCGTCAATGGGGACAGTCCCACCGCCAGACATATCGTATCGCACGCTATTTTACGCTCTGTACCGGCAATCGGCTGCCAGCACTCATCTATTTGCGCAATGACCGCACCCTCAACCTGACCATCTCCATAAGCTTCAAGTATCGTATGTTTGATAAGTACGGGTATTCCCGCACGTTGTATTTTAGACGCATGTACCAGATACCCTCCGATTTTGGAAGACCCTTCAATAACAGCCTCAACTTCCACTCCGGCTTGCTTAAGCTGATAGGACACAATAAGTCCGATATTTCCCGCACCTACCATGAGTACGCGCTGCGCGGGCTTGACCCCATCGACATTCATCAGCGTCTGCACCGCTCCGGCTCCATAAATGCCCGGCAGGTCGTTGCCGGGAAATCCCAGAAACTTCTCTGCCGCACCGGTCGCGATGATGATACGTTCAGGTTTCACTTTAACGTGCTGCCCCGCATGTTCTATAGTGACTACACCGTCTTCATATATTGAAAGCACACAGCTGCTTGTCCATAGCTCAATGTTCGGCTCAGCCTGTGCATTTTCCAGAAGCATCTGTCCGATGTGTATACCTCTTTCACCTGCATGTTGCTTTTCCGAGCCAAAGAATTTATGCGTCTGTTTTACCAACTGACCGCCGGGCATTTCATCCCGCTCTGCAATGAGCACTTTTGCTCCGAGTGCAGATGCACTCAGCGCTGCACATAGCCCAGCCGGACCGCCGCCGATCACGAGGATTTCGACTGTTTTCATGTGCGGATCACGCCCTTTCCTTTCTGCTCTTCAACTCTGATTCCGGGCCTTACCTTCATGACGCACACGCGCATATTAGGCTCCCCATCAACGATCATAAAACAAGAGGAACAATTGCCGATCGCACAAAACAATCCGCGCGGGCGATGTAATTCCGGGCTTTCACCCAGCTTCCGCACACCCGCTGCATGTAATGCCGCAGCAATGGTCTCTGTTGGGTAGGCTTCTACTTCTTTGTCATTGTAAAAAAAAGTTATCTTTTCCCCTCGCTCAAAGTTTAATACAGGATGCGCTTCAATTCTCATCCGGGCAAGCCCCTTTCCATACTGGATAACTGATTAATATACGTCACATTAAACTGACACAACTACGTCGAGAATAACACTAATGGGTCAAAAAAACAATAGTTCAAATTAAAAATAACTTCATATACTTTTACTGTTGGTCAATTCGTTGGGGTATCTGAAAACATAGGTTGGTCATTGTCGTAAACTGGCGGGAATGTAGGTGCGTAGCAAAAATCGGATGGCTTCACAAATCCTTTTCTTTGAGTAGACAAAACAGGCAGGGGCGGTATTGTTCCGCTCCTGCCTGTTCTGCATTGGATTTAAGGTAACCTAAAAAGGAGATTCTTGTATCAATTCAAACAAACGCAATATGGTTACTATGCTCTGCTCCCTAGTGTATGCGTCCCCCGGAGAAAACATATTATTTCCTGTGCCGCCCATAATCTCCCTTGCTTGCATATGCCCAACGGCAAGAATTGCCCAATCTGATATATCTTGGTTGTCGTCAAAGCGTGGAAAAACATTATGCGCATGAAGCCCAAATAGACCCGCAAGCCGATCAAGCATTACCGCCGCCTGCTCGCGCGTAATCGGAGCATTAGGATCAAAGCGGTTATTGCCAACGCCGGAAACAATCCCCAAATAAGCGGCCTGCTCCACATGGGTATCGGTGGTGTCTGTGAAGCTGACTCGTCCTGTGATGGGTGTTCTGAAATGCTCGTATAGGGCAATGGCGATAGCTGCAAATTCTGCTCTGGTGGTGCTGCTTCCAAGTCCGAAACGAAAGGCATCAGGCAATAAACCCAACTCACCTGCTCTTTCTATCGATTCTTGCGCCCATGATGATGGTGTTCCTTGTGCGTTTTGCGCCCGTACAGGCAGGGCATCACCAATAAATTCGGCGGTCGCAACATCGAAAACAAAAGAATTCCCTTCCCCTGTGCTTATTTTGGTTGTGTGCTCATTGAGGAAAGGTCTTTCGATTTGCCATCCCACTGAAAAAAGTGGGCCGATACTTAAAGTGTGATCTGCACTTTCGTAATCTTCAATAAAATCGCGTCGCTGAACCACTCTGGTTCGCACACCGTATGAAAAAACTTCAAATGCAGACATACCGGGTGCTGGAAATATACGGATAAAATGCATCATGTCTGATGAAAAATAAAAACCGCTCTCATACGCAAATGAGGCCAAATCTTCAACCACGTAAAGACGCTGTCGCTCATGAGCATCGATTTCATAAACAGCGGCATAAGCAGTAGTTGAACCGGATTGATTGGGATCAAAGACAAAGACTCTGCTTCCATCTTCCGACAATATTTCAAAGGGTACGGACGGCATCCAACACGCCGAAACCGGGATTGTTGCCGATAAGATCAAAATCGCCATCAGACAGACCCACAAGATTATTTTTTTCATTTTTTTATCACCTCAATGTGTAAGACGCAAAGTTTTGAACTTTGTTCCATTTGAGCACCAACAAATCCATAAAGCAGGAGAGGGTATCGGTTTGAGCGCTGAGAATGAAGGTCAAGTCAAGTAAAAAGCACAAATTACAAAGCACAAATAAGGGGCGTTTCGAATTGAGCATGGAGTGTGTAAATCTTCACAGATTGTGCCCTCAAATGAGTAAACAAACGTGTAATGACAACCTCGCATTTTTTGTGATATGATTTAGCTGCCGGGAGTGAATCCGCCGGCAGCTTTATTGTGGCAATATGGTGCTAGAAAATGCAAATTAGCGTTGAAGTGTCTGGAAAATCATGCTATTATAGGAGGGTGGAAGTCAATATGACGAAACTAAAATACACGTTGAAAACCGATACGCTTTTCAAGTTGTTATTTACCAAATACCCAGATTTATTAAGACGTCTGGTTGCAGAGCTACTGAGTCTGCAATATGAGGAAATAAAAGAATTTAACATCACCAATCCTGAAATACTCCCGGAAACCCTCGGCAATAAATTTTGCAGACTTGATATAAACATGATCGTAAACGGACAAAAAGTT
>WQVH01000061.1 GCA_009781695.1 Oscillospiraceae bacterium | reverse complement strand
GGTATCTGAAAACACAGGTTGGTTACAGCCAAGGCACGTCTACGTATACTAAACTTGTATCATATCCAAAGATTGTGTGCTCAGTGACTGTAACCATTGCGAGTTTTCAGATACCCACTGAACTGTAACAAACGCCCATGCATAAACCTCCATTATCAAAAACATTTTATTGGCAAACAAGAATGGGTGGGTTAAAATATATGGAGTCGTTAAAGTTTTGATTGGAGGGCAAGACTTTGAAAGAAAGGCATCATGGCAAACCAAAGTCCTCAGGAAAGTCTTGGCAGTATTACAAAAAGAAGAGTCTCTTAAAATCATATAATCTCCGCTATGACGAGTTTTTTGACAAGTTGAGAAAAAGTGACTTGCGCTCAGAGACTTTGGAACAGTTGGAAGCGTCCGAGCAGCAGTGCATTGCGCTGATCACTAAGTCAAGAAGTGTTGCCAGCTTTCATAAAGTCAATGCAGAGGCGAGAAGGAAAGCACAGCAATGCAAGGGGCTGATGCTTAATCGCTTAGATGAAATCAGAGATATGTATATCACCAAGTTTAACGAAATGCATGGCTTTTATATTGATATGCTCAAGTTACGCACGATGGGGGAAAAAGCAAAGCTTAAATTCACTATTGGCGACTATGTTTTCACCGAAGTCGCCGCACAGATTATTCCCGAGCAGCCTAAAGATGAATTTCCGCACGCCAGAACATTACGGCGGCATTTTGTCATTCACTATGGAGATACCAACACAGGAAAGACCTATAATGCGCTCATTGCACTCAAGTCAGCAAAAAGAGGCGTGTATCTTGCACCGCTGAGACTTTTGGCACTGCAAATATTCGAGCTGCTTAATGCTGACGGCGTACCATGTACTCTGACCACCGGCGAAGAGGATATTTTCGTTATGGGCGCAGGGCATATCTCTTCCACCATCGAAAAGCTCGACATTCGCGAGCATTATGATGTCGCTGTGATTGATGAGGCTCAGATGCTGGCCGACAAACAGCGCGGTCATGCATGGGTAAAGGCTATACTCGGTACGGCGAGCGATGAGATACATATATGCTGTGCGCCCAATGCGGTAAAACTGGCGGCAACGCTCATTGAAAGTTGCGGTGATACATATGAGACGATCGAATACCATCGTGACACTGAGCTTATCTTTGAATCCGAGCCATTTCGCTTCCCATCTGACGTGGTAAAGGGCGATGCGCTTATTGCATTTTCAAAGAAGATGGTGCTGGGCATTTCCAGTTTACTTACACAGCATGGGTTGAAAGCAAGTGTCATTTACGGCGACTTGCCCCCGGAGACACGGCGTAATCAGATGAAAATGTTTGTTGATGGGGATGCTCAAGTCGTAGTTTCTACTGATGCGATCGGCATGGGTCTTAATTTGCCGGTCAAGCGCATCATTTTCATGGAAACCGAAAAGTTCAACGGTGACGATGTACAGCAACTTAAGCCTTCTGAAATCAAGCAAATTTCCGGACGCGCCGGCAGAAAAGGAATCTATGATGTCGGCTATGTCAATAGCATCACCGATCGGGAGTATATCAAAGATTCACTTCGCTTCCAATTGGATGATTTAAGCAGCGCTTATTATCTGCCCCTCGAAAAATATGTGCTCAGTTTCCCTACCGGCAGCCTTATTATGCGCCTGACTGCTTGCATGGATGCACGAAAGGACATCAGCTATCTGAGCAAAACCGATATCTCCCAAGCGTTATATCTACTCAAGAAGATTGATACGCTTGATTTAAGTCTTGAGGACAAGCTGAATCTGATTTTCATCCCATTCGATGCTAAACGTGATGCGCTGGTGGCACAATGGCTCAACTATACACATATTTATGTCACAGCCAAGACAAAAGGGGAGTCCCCCGAGACGCGTTTGTTGGGTGATAAAAGTCTGTTTACTGCTTCACCCTCGGATAATTTGGAAGAACTTGAGCACCAATACAAGGCATTGGGCTTATTATATTCTTTTTGCAACACTATGGATTTACCGCTCAACAAGCAGGCTGTCATGGATCAAAAGTATGCGATTGCGGAGCAAATTCACAACCTCTTAAAAACAAATATGAAGATGATGGGTCGAAAGTGCAGGGAATGCGGTGCAAAACTGACTTGGGATTACCCTTACCCGGTCTGTGACAAATGTTTTGCACGAAAGCATGGTCGTTGATGCTTTCATGATTGCGGCATATACAGTATGACCAGCCTCCCTTTGTCTTTAGGTAGTGTTTAACCGCCAAGATCGCCATTGGGTTTCGCTGTATACATTGTGCTTTGCATAGATCCATGATAAAATTGCCTTCAAATAAAAGGTATTAACCCCAGGGCAGAGCCCTGGACCCCGCACTTCGTGCGGGGTGCGCGGCAAAGACCGCGCGGTTTTGAACCTTGTGTAATCTGCGCTCGTTCGGTCATGGCCGAGCCAGCCTCGGTCGCGACGCTCTCTTCGCTTGATTATAAAATAATGAATATTGCTCAGAAGGGTGGTGCATTTTGGTGAAGTGGAAGAGGTATAAACACCTAATTGTAATGGTATTTGCGGCAGCAATTGTTGCTGTGGCGTTTGTCGTTTTGCTATCTGATTCCGGATATGAGCCTCAGGTCGGTGGAACTGACACTTTAGAGTCCGGTCATATTTCTGAGGAAATGGACACACCGGGCGATATTGATGCTCCTTCGCATACAGAACGTACTGCCTCTTATCGCACAGGGACTCACGATCCACAAGACACTTTCTCTCGCATGATATTGTATAACTCTCTTTCTGCTGAGCGCAGGATGCATCCGCTTGAATACGCAGCTGTAGCAGCATTAAGTCAACCCATTAATGTTTCCCACATTTTCATGGAAGAGGGTTTTTTGTTTGAAATCACAGATGCGGCGATCGTTGGCAATGCGCTTTATCTTCATTATACCCTTGAGGATTTGGTTGGCAGGCGCTTCGATGAGCTGACCACTTTTATCGTCGACATTCAACCGAAAGGTGTTGAAACTTTCGGTCGTTTCGCAATAGCTGTAAATTCCGGGATCGGGGATTTTGGCGCTTTTAATTTTCGCAGCCGGTCGGTTTATGCTCAGCTCTTTGAGTCTCAGGAGTTCACTTTTGAATTGCTTGCAATAAACCATAGTCATAAGTTTGGAGAGTATGAGCTCGAAATTGACCTATCTACATTGGCTCATGTCGAGGCTTTTGATTATATCGCCGACAATCCAATTTTGCAGCCTCATACTCACCTAGTCGAGTTTGCAAAACCCGGCTTTGAGCTAACCCAGCCTCAAAATTTATCCGCCATAGGTATAATCAATGGACAGTTGCACATTCAGCAAAGTAGTTATCGTGGAGGTGCCTCACCAAATCATTTACCGCACAGTCATGTGTCTCTGTTCTTACTCGACCCTATGGGCAACATTGTACCGCCTCGCCTTAGCACCGGGTTAATGGACACTATGCACACATCAGTTCATTTTATGCGAAATGGAGTTGGAGACATTTTTCCGCTAGGCCTCCTGACTACCGGCTCAAGGGATAGAATAATGCACCATAGTTATCCCGAAGAGCACAGAATAACACATTATATCTATAGCGAATCGGTTTTCGACGTGGATTTAGATCGGATTTCGGAATATAGATTGGTTGCCAGCTTTTCATCTCAGGAGAGAACTACGCTCGATTGGGAGACCAGCTTCGAGGTTAATGTAAGTGAAGAACTAGGCTTATGGGCAGATGTCCACGATGTTGCGTTTAATATCGGGGCCGGTGCAATGGTCACGATAAGCGAATTGATGCTCACACCCTCAGGTGTAGTTGTAGTGGGTACAATGCATTTTGAAGGTCTGCGCATGTCAAACAGTCCCGCTTTAATGAATATAGAAGTTTCTGTCCATACTGCCGATGGTGTATTTCAGACATTTTGGGGAGATAGCAGAGATATTGCCTCTGCTGTTGGAGAGAACCGAATCATCAATGAGTTCAGCATTTTTTATGCGATTGATCCGGAGATCGGATTTTTGCGGCCTGGCTCGGTTACTTCCATAGAAATTAATGGACATATTATCCCAATAACCCAATAGGGTATTTGCGAGAGGAGTTATCGTTATACATGAGTAAGTTACAGTACCAGTTGTTTGTTTCAGTTGCCAACACACTTAATTTTTCGCGCACTGCTGAGAAGTTTTTCATTTCTCAACCGGCAGTAACCCATCACATAAAGATGCTTGAAAACTCACTAGGTGTTAAGCTTTTTAATAGGACAAGCAAAAAAATCGCTTTGACTAACGAGGGATCTGAATTTTTGCCCTACGCCAATCATGCACTGGATGTCATCACCAATGGCGAGGCACGCATCAGGAATATTACCCAAGGCAAGCTTGGGCATATCCGCATAGCCGCTTTGTCAACCACTACACAGCAGCTCACGGCCTGTCTCGATGTGCTTTATGAGAAATATCCGTCCATTCAGGCAGATGTGGATCTTCTGGAGGGCAAGGAGCTGATCTCTTCGCTTCAAAAGGGTACTTATGATTTTTATTTTTTGATTGCTGATATGGTTTCTCAAGCAGAGCATTATGAATCCATACCTATATTTACAGATAGCTTGGAGTTGTTTGTCAACAAGAGCATCGTCAAAAGCATTGATATGACCGACTGGACAACAATTGCACGTCATCCGTTTGTTTCGGTCGCCAGAACTGACACTTGGCTTACGAACCGTATACGTACCATATGCAGAAATAGAGGTATTGTTCCGAATATTATTAATTATTATAACCGCCCTGAAGCTGCGATTATCTCTGTAAACACCGGGGTTGGCATTGCCATTTTACCGGGAGAACTCAAAAATTTGTTCTTGCGTCCGAATATTGTTGCTTTGCCCATCCATGGCGAGGATGCAAAGGTCAATTATTCTTTTTGGGGAAGAACTGAGAGCAGGTCGAATTCTGTTGCACTTTTTAAGGAAATTGTGGCATCTATGTTTTCAAAAGAGGATTGACATATCGCAATAGTGTTCCTCCTTATGGTATTTTGTCTATTGCTCTTTAAAAACAAATGTCCCTGAAACCTCTGTTATGTAATGAAACGTCAGGGGTTTCAGGGCTTATTTTTGTCATATTCGCTGCCGCAGAAACATTTCTAAAGTGCTGAATCTCGTTTTGCATTGGTCAAGTCATTGCGCAAAACACACACTTTATTTGCTCTCGTCTCTAACTTTCATAAATTCGGATTCGTGCTCAACAAAGGCTTCCACAAGTCCGGGATCGAAATGCGTTCCGCTGCCATTTTTTATAATCTCTACAGCTTCTTTGTGGGTTTTTTTCTCTCTATGCGGGCGGTCTGTTGTCAGGGCGTTGTAAACGTCAACAATTGCCATGATTCTTCCTTGAAGCGGAATTTCATCTGCTTTAAGCCCGAGCGGATAACCGCTGCCATCCCATTTTTCGTGATGGCTTCCTGCCATAATTTCAGCATACCGAAACATCGTTCCAAGATCGAGGGTGTCTTCAGCTTGTTTCACTATCTTGATTCCCAGTTCCGTGTGTACTTTTATTTCGTTGAATTCTTCTTCTGTCAGTTCTCCGGTTTTTTTCAGAAAGCTCTCTGTCACTGCCGCTTCTCCAACATCATGCAGCTGTGTTGATAAAAGCAAAAGGTTCGTATCCCAAGATGCAATATCGTCTTTGTAGTGGTCACGCTTTGCTAAATCCTTGAGAACGATCTCAAGATAGCGCCGCATTCTGTCTGCATAGCCACGTTCTTTGCCGCTGCGAACACCTACAAAATCTGCGAAGATGTTCAGGGTAGGATATAGTCTGCCTAGTTGGTCTTCGACGTTGGCTGCGTCAACATCAACGTCAATAGGAAGCGCCCTTAAGACTGATTCTAACGATAGGGCATTTGTTGCGTCAGCACTCATGATTTTTGCAACCGGGTTTCCGTCTTTCGTAACTATAACTTCCTGCGTTTCTGCTAGAGCGACGTATTTGTCTACGTCCTTTTTAAGTTCCGATACCGAAATTAGCATTGCAAAACACCCCCTAATATTACGTACTCGTACTTCATTCTTAAGGTTTGTGTGCTTATTTTGAAAATGGAGTACTCATCATAGGTATTGTATCACATTGGGCAATTTCGTGCAAATCGTCTTTTTTGAAAAATTTTTGACACATCTTCGCATCACAATATATCATCTTCCGTTGTGTAGCTTCTTTTTATCAGTTGATGTATATTGCGTGGTTTGAAGAATCCCAGCTTATTTGCAAATCCAAGACATATGCAACATACGCAAGCGGGACAAACAACTGCCCATCTATATAGCGCACTGAGCCAAATCTATTTTGCAAGTTTTGGCCTAATTGCACATTCAGGTCGATCTCGCCAAAAATGGTATGCACATCAACCAGCGCAAACATGGCTCTTTCGTATTGCAAATCAAGAAAAGGAGCATGTGCCATAGGCGTATTATTTTCATTTTGGCTAAAGTTAGCTACTCCAATTACAAAGCGATATTGGTTTGTGGGTACTACAGGCTCATCACTGAGCATCACGAACACCTCATTGCTGTATCTTACAGTTGGCACGCCATCTTCTATGCTAAAAGTCCTGACTCCGCCGTGCATCCTAGTCCTGCCTAAAGTCACAAGCGTGTAATCATCCACCACTTCTTCTAAAAACAACACGCTGCCGAGAAGCATTGAGTATGCAAATCCGCTTTCATTTATGCCTAAAGTAAATGCAAGGTTTTCATTACCTGCCTCATCAATAGTTCCCCATCTGCCAATCCATCTTTCAAAGCTTTCCGGTGCAGGCGTTGGATTTAGTCGTTTTCCTTGTCTATTTACCCCGCCCCCACCGTATAAAAACATATCTGTTTGGTGCTGTAGTCCGCCTGCATGGCCAATAGATACCGCCCCACTTGCATGACGACGATGTATAAGCCCTAACCCTATATTCTTTTCGCCTTCTACCGCAATCATTTTATCTATGGTCGCCGATTGTAAAATACGCGTATCTTCATCATCTCCACAGAGGCCACCATTGAGCATAATGTGCATGAAACGCGCCATATCCACCGCACTTGAGACCATACCACCGGCAGATGTTGCATGAGCGTATATAAAAAAATCGGCTGCTGTTTCCGCATTGTTATAAGGCAGGGCAACATATGGTCTGTTTTCCGGTGTAATTTCAAAACTGCTTGAATTCATTCCTGCCGGAGAAAATATATTTTCTTGAGTAAAACCTACAAATCCATCAAAATAGCTCTTCGCCCCTGTCAGCCTTGCCACCAAAATGCCCAGCAGGGCATAGCCTGTGTTGTTGTATGTTTGGTTGTTTTGCTCTTGGTTTTGCATATGGAGATTGGGAAACGACGAAAACATGCGGTTCATCGCTTCTCTATTTTGCTCATTACCGGCTCTTGCCCAAGGAGCAAATGAAGTAAAATATTCACCGGAATACTCATGTATGCCTGATGTGTGGTTAAGTAACATTCTTGTGGTTATATTCCTATAATCTCCTCCATACACAGGATTAGGCAACATGCTAAACTCGGGTAAATATGTGACGATGGGCTTGTCTAGGTCAAGCACACCTGCCTCAACCAATTGCATTATGGCGATGGCTGTAAACGGCTTTGCTGTTGAGCCTATAGAGAAGAGTGTATCTCCGGTTACAGCAACGCCTTGTGCGGTATCCGCATAGCCTAAACCTTGCGTCCATGTAAAGCCGCGATCTACATCAACCAACGCCATTACCAAACCGGGTACTGAAAGTGTTTCCATCATAGATACAGCTTGTTCCATAGCCACCTGTCTTGTCATTTCAAACAGCGCTGTCTTTTCATACGCCATTGCGTTTATGGGTGCAAGCATCATGCTTGTTGCCAAAACGCCAAGCGCCAGATTTTTTAAGGTTTTTATAAAACCCTTTCCCTTTAACTTCATAATCTGTTATACCACCTTTTCATTATTAGTTCCGCCATGACTAAAAGGACTGTTGTTATCCTATATCCCTGTCTGACTGAAGTTAGTATAACTTGACCAACATTAGGTGCACCTTAAAAAAAGCGCATGGCAGAAATAATTTTGCAAATATTTTTGCCATAAAAAACAAGCCGCAATCATCTAATCTCAAGACGGTCGCAGCTTGTTTTTATATCAATTTGTTAAATGTGGATGCTGACGAGCGTACCCGCTCCAACTTTACTGGTCACGTTGATGCGCATCTGATGGGCATCTAAAATATGCTTCGTAATGGCTAGTCCCAGTCCATTACCACCTAGTTTTTTCGCACGGGACTTGTCCACACAGTAAAATGGGTCAAACAATTGTCCCAGTGACTCCGGGGGAATTCCAATACCGGTATCGGCAATGGTGATTTGATGCTGCGACAGGGTAACGGCAATATTTCCGCCCTCAACATTGTAGCGAACTGCATTATGGACTAAATTGAAAAACGTTTGTCTCAGCAGTGTTTTTTCTCCTTTAATCGTCACGTCTCCAATGATTTTCGCGTCTAAGCGCTTGATGCGAATAGTCTCTTCTAAGTCCTCAATAATATCTTCAAAAATTTCTCTTGCCTGAAATACCGTCCTGCCGACTCCGCTGGAAGCCCTTCCCATTTCCAGCAGTCCTTCTACCAAATTAATCATCCGTTCTGTGCTGTTTTTCACTTCACCAAAAACTTCTTTATAGTCGTCCACCGTTGGCGTATCGTCCATCTCTAAGGTTTCCATGTTGGCTCGGATAATAGTAAGGGGTGTTTTGAGTTCATGGGCAGCATTCTGAGCGAATAGTTGCTTACTTTCAAAAGAACGATGCAGTGTGTCTAACATTTCATTAAAGGCTATGGTAAGCTGTGAAATTTCATCGTGGCTTTTTGGCAGAGGAAGGCGCTCATGCAGTTTGTCTGCGTCAATTTCTCTGACGGAGCCGGATAACTTCTTGATGGGGCGCACAATTACATCTGCCACCCAGTATGCACCGAGTGAAGCTAACATGATAATCGCTGCCGCAACCCACAAACTATATTGCCTAAAATCCCTTTGGGTAGTGACCAGCTGTGCTTGCAACTGCGCTGCGGGAATAAGTGTAATAGCATCCCCATGTTCTTGCAGCAACTGTTCTAATTCTTCTGTAGAAATATAAAAATCATGCATGTTTTCTAGGTCAATGTTCAATGTTTCTTGCGACCACTCAGCAGCAGAAAAGTTACTGACACTTCCGTCATCATTTATAAGCATGATATCTGCAATTCCTGTAAAGTGCATAATACTCATTTGCATCGGATTTGAGATGTTTTGTTGGGCGTTCATCAGTGAGAGTGCTGTCAAGGAAATGGTTAGCACAACAAGGGAAACAGAAAAAATGACAGTTATTTTTAGTCGAAAAGAGAGTCTATCCCACATAATATCCTTGTCCCCTCACATTTTTGATAAATCCCTCCGGGAGTTTTCGACGCAAGGCACTGATGTGAACATAAAAGGATTTTTCTATTTCGTCAGTGTCGCTATCCCATACGCTTTCAATGAGTTTTTGGGCTGAAATTGTTTCCCTTTTCCGGAGCATCAAATATGTTATGATTCCGTATTCTTTTTTTGAAAGCGCAACAGAATTCCCACCAACTGCAAGTGTTTTCGTTGTCGTGTCAAGGACAACATCATCTATCTCAATTATCGCTCCCGATGTTTGAAAGTTTCGGCGAAGAAGGGCTCTAAGGGCATGGAGTTTTTTGACCTCATGCCTTTTGCAATGCCCAAAAACACATATACAACTTAATAGCGTACCTTTTCCCAACTTGGGAAAAGCAAGAGGCTCGATTGATTATTCCCATCCATCAATCGGGTCTTTTTTTGTTTCCGCTGAGAAAGGAGGAAATTATGCCAAGACGGAACAAACGCAAGACGGCGGCAAGCGAACCGCACATTCACGCACCATCGCCTTATGCCAAAGGGTACAAAGTAAAATGTAAGGGTTGTGCCTTTGTAGGGCTGGGGTCTGTTTGCCTCACAAGTGACGGCAAGTGCTTGAAATTGCCGCCTACCGCAAGGGAGGTTAACGATGCCGAAGCTGAACGAAGAACAAATAAGTCAAGCAAGGAGCGTTGACCTACTGGATTATCTTCAAACCTTTGAGCCGGGCAATGTCCGAAAAAGCAAAGGAAGCGGACGGAAATATCACACTCCTAAAAGCGAGTGGACAATCATTCCCGACAAGCACCCAGCCATCATTTCCAAGGGAGTTTTTGAGCAAGTACAGGCGTTAGCCTCACAAGGCAAGCGACGTATGCAACCGCATAACTATCTGTTAAAAGGCAAAATCGTGTGTGGAACTTGCGGTAAAGCAATGATTTACGGCACAACGACCTATGAGCCGATGTACCGTTGTATGTCTACC
>WQVH01000060.1 GCA_009781695.1 Oscillospiraceae bacterium | reverse complement strand
TAATTCACTTATCACTGACTCATTCATAATCCCACTGCTCATGGCATTGCGTATCGGGTGAGAAAACACAATACTTCTCCCCTGCATAACAATAAATGCACGTGAACCATCATTGTATTTAAACCCTGCAAATGAAGTTGTGTCGGGAAATAATAACGCCGAATATCCATATAAATCCGGAATATCTATAACCTCTAATTGCATATTTTCAACAACAGCATCTATATCTTCTATTTGTACCGGTCGAATTCTCAGATCAAATTGATTTCCATCCCCCACACGACTATAGGTAAAATTAGTAATACGACTACCTTGAACGTATGACATAAATTTCAACCTAAACATTCCAAAGTCACGGATATACAAAAATGTTTCATCTATCTCAATTGCTTCATAATAGCTAAAAAAACGCATTTCCTCTTCGGGGAAATATCGGTAGAATTCTTCATAAAAACTAACCTGCTCTCCGGCAATTACAGCATTAAAAATGCGTTCAAAACGTTCCTGCCTGTTCCCATCCGTTGGCTCAATTGTCGGCGGTGATGGCATGGACACCAATTCATCTGCTTCAAAAACACTGACCCCATCTTGCAGCAGAAATTCAACGATCATATCTGCAATCCGCAAAATTTGCGGGAAGTAAAGCCTATCATAAGTATCTAAATTGGTATGCGCTATTCCGGTAGTGAGGAAGTCACCCGAAAGAAAATTAAATGACGGTATTCCCATTGCAGTGAAATTGATATTATCACTCATTGTAAATTGGCTGTTGTCAATGAAGGCACCATACTGTTTCGCAAAGTCCGTAAAAGCCTCACGCAATGCAGAGCTTGCACTACCGCCGGCAAGAAAAGTCTCATCGGCACTACTACCCACTACATCAATGTTGATATTCCACACATTTTCATAGTCAGCTTGAACTATAGGGACAAAGTATTGACTACCTAGCGGTCTTCCATTATGAAGATGCTCTTCGCTATTAAAAAATGCAATCACGATATCAAAATCAAATAGATGTGTTTCCGATGCAATCATCAGGCGCTCGGCAATATAAAGCAAAGCCGCTGTTCCGCTCGCATTATCAAGCGCTCCGGGGAAGAACGTAGCGCCCCCTTGACCTACATGATCAAAGTGTGCCGAAATCACCACCGCATTTGCAGGGTTATCGCCTCGTATCCTGCCCACAACATGATACAGTTCCATTTTTTCATAATTCACTGTGTTTGTGATGGCTATTCTATCAAACGCTCCATTTTTGATAATCTCATAAATTTCATTCGATAGCTGAACTTGCTTATCTCTAAACGCCCTATCGATTGATTGTGAGCCGGCGGCATTCCAAAACGAGCCATTACTTACAAAATAGACAAAATAATCGGCAGAAGGATCACTTATTCTTGCCCTTCCGGATTCACTTGGAGGCACAACTACAAAACTTTCACCGCTACTTTCAAGCATTACACTGAAACTGCCCTCTCCAAGTGAAATGAAAAAATCCACACCCTGCTCCAATATACGAGTCGATCCATCAGGAAATACCATCATCATATTGGAACGTAAAAATGTGTTTGACCAACCATCAAACCCCATTTTATATCCATGTTCACTATACGACTCAATGCCAATTTCATAAAGCCGAGCCGAAAGCCACTCCACCGCAAGATCATTACCCAGAGTTCCTGCCATACGACCCGCAAATGTTTCAGAGGTTAATATTTGGACATAATATTTGATTAATGCTAATGGATTTCGGTCAATCAGTTGTTTGATCGCTACGGTGTCTGCGGTCACTTCTGCATTAACAGATGATTCGGTTGTCTGTATAGTAGAGTTTATATCACAACCGAATAAAAAAACAGAAACAACCATAATTAATGCCGCAATCATTAATACTTTCATTTATTCAGGTCTCCTCTTTGGTTTTTTGTATTTTGGATTAAAAGTCGGGAGCACCAACCTTGCAAGTATGATATGCAAGGTTGGTGTTAAATTTATTTAGTCCCTGAATGCATCCACTACCAACCGGCACCACAGCTTGAGCATCGCCATACAATAATTATTTGCCCACAGCTGCAAGGGACACGTATTTGGAACATAATTCCACCGCAATTGCACGGCATACCTCGTGGGGCGGGATGGTCTGACGACACTATGTTCTCATCACAAATCACAGTTGAATGAGCATAACTCACTCCGGCAAGTGCAAACACCATGCTTAAAACCAACACAAGGATAATTAATTTTTTTACTTTCATAGTTCTTTTCTCCTGTTAATTTAAATATTTTTATTTATTTTAATTCTAAACTTTCTTTCAAATTCCTTTACCCTAAATCATAAGCATCATCCTTTCAGTGCGGTGAACGAAACTCCATATATGCACTATCCAATCATTCACACGCAACGCTTCGTCTCAAATAATCAAGGCCCTCTGCCCAGAGCCTGACTTCTTCAAACTGTTCGTATACACTCATCTCAGACGTGCGATTGGTGACAACAGGAGGGGCATAACCAGTAACAGTAGTTACTGTTACTAGCCCCGGATCCTCGTTATACACCAGATCAGCCACACTTAAATAATACAATCCATCAGCAGTAAGACCTTCAAAGACACCTTGCCAAAAACCGCTTAAATAAACCGTTTGCTCAAACTCCGGATCAAGTGCATTCCTTAAGTTGAAGACAGCATCTTCACCACCCATGCTCACTGCAACAACAAGTTTACCGGTATCTGTACGAAACAAGTAATGCTCAAGACTCTTGTTAAATTCACAATCATGAGAAGCTCCGATGCCAACGAAATCAACACGTGTGAAATCTTCGATTCGACGATTTCCAATATCTATTTCCAGCTCAATCAATGCCGGAGTCTCGAAAGATTCTTGTGGCTCGTATGCCGACACTATCCAAGCTGTAGCAATAACCACCATTATCCCCATAATGATAAGCGGTATAATTTTTTTCATTGTCAGCTCTCTCCTTTGATTTTGTATTTGCAAAAACGTTTTCACTCCTGCACAATACCAAATCCTCAAAAAAATGCAATAGCTTTTGCACGATCCGTTGTTTTTCATGTCTAATCCGTAAGAAATGGCCTGATTTTCGCCTTGACACCGTCTTCACCGTTCATAAAAGAACAACCGCCGCATCTTCGGATCGCTCCTCGGACTCGGCGGCTATTTGTGATTATTTTTCCTTTTTCTTTATCAGCGTAGCGGGAACTTTGGGCTGATGCCAATCTCCAACACATCTGCGTCCCACACCTTTTATGGCAATTTTTTCAACCGACACAGCAACTTTCTTCATGATTGTCTTCTTCATAGCAAATCCTCCTTAATTTAGGGCGTCACGATAAATCTGTGACTCTTATTGCTATGGACAATACATGATATCGGGTATTTTTTGCAATAGGTTTTGCACGATCCGTTGATTTTCATGTCTAATCCGTTACTTTTTTATTCTTCAAGGCACAATTGAGGGTGAAAACATCGTTATCTGTGGCTATAGTCACATGCCCGAAATGCTTATCTGCAATACGCTTAATACTCTGCAATCCAATACCATGCATAACATTGTCCGCCTTGCTTGTCAGAAATTTACCCCTTGATTGTTTCGGAGGCTCTTGCATGGTATTTGATATTATAAAGACAAAATACACCTCGTCTGTCACAATTTTAATATCAATGCGCCGATCACCTTTAGTCGTCCGCTCACAAGCTTCATATGCATTGTCAACAGCATTGCTAACTAACACACAGATATCAGCTTGACTTATATCAATCTCTTTTGCAAGCCTTGCGGAGATATCTACATCTATCCTTGTGCGCTCTGCCTTTCTCTTTAATGCGGTAAGTATCACATCAATTGCCGGATGGCCTGTATACATCTTGAGCATAACATCATCGGCTCCGGTCACTTTGGATATATATTCCCGTAGCTTGGTCGTATCATCAGAATTTGAAAGCGATTGAATCACAAGCAGATGATTTTTCCAATCGTGACTGCGCTCACGAAATAACTGCATAGATTCTTCTAATTCTTCATATTGCGCACCAAAGTGCTCAAGCTGAGTATTCAGCACGGCGCTGACTTTTGCATTTTCCTGTGACCGTTGCATATTCCGAAAGAAGAGTACGATGAAAAGTAATAGTGCAATGAAAAAAAGTGATGGCAGTAAGAACAAATAAAATTCATCACGTTGTTGCGCTTGTAAGTATTGCAACAGCAAGGCGATAATTGCATAGCTAAATAGAGGCATAACCGATATAAGAAGTCCCTGCCCTTTTGTCAAGCTTCCATAATAACGCAATGGAAAGATGTGAAATATTAACACGACAATCCCAATGTAAAAGTATGAAATTGTTGTTCCGAGTGCAAATATTATATTTGGGTTTATTGTTGTCTCTCCACTTATAAATTCAGGGAACAGCAATAACACAACTCCCCACGTGAATATATCGCCCACCTGAACAATTGTGACCAGAAGTGCTGCCACAAACAACTTGACAATTGGCGAACCTTCAAACATATAAAGCAATAGCAAAAAATTTACAACACCAAAAACAGAAATGCGCACAACTCCACTAGACGCAACAAACTGCATTATAAGTACCGTTATTGTAATGGTTGCTAAATAAATATACCTTTGAAATTTTTGATGAACATCGCCCCAAATACTCTTATTTAAGTAATAAAACAGCACCGCCCCAACTAGCGTAGAAACAAATAGCACAACATTCCGCACATCCATCATTTATCACCACCGTATTCCATAAAGAACCGATCAAGCAACGCATTTGTACGCTCCCGAGCAAAGCCAATCTCAGTACCATCACACATTCTTATAAATCGCCCTTTTTTGTCAACCTCCAATGCGTTGAACAGATTTACATAATTTGATTGGCTGACGATGGCAAATTGTGTATAGCCCCCGAATTGCTGGACAATTTCATTGATAGGCTGATTTGTCTGAATAGTCGGCTGCCCGATTCGTGTAATGACCGTCTTGCGCCCAAATTTTTCAATACTGCGTATTTCTGCAAACGGAATAGATACGACCGAACCATCGGCATTTACAACAATGCGCTCATCTGCAATTTTCACCCTGCGTCTTTCAAATTTATCAAGCACATCTTTTAATTGCTCCATTTCTGCCGGTTTGGTAATATACGCAGCAGCGTCCACCGTGTATCCATCCAAAGCATAGTCCGGTGTGCTGGTTACGAATATTATGGTCACATCTTCATCGTACAGACGAATGTGCTTTGCAACATCAATGCCGTTATGTTCCGGCATAAGAATATCAAGAAAAATCAAATCAAACTGCGGCATTGAATCTTTGGTTATCGCACTGATGAGTGTTTCACCGCACTCATATGTCTGCACTTTAGCATTTTCACCGTAATATTGAACAACAAGCTGCGCAAGTTCCTCTGCCTGCGTCCGAATATCGTCGCATATGGCTATACGCATTTTTAATGACCTCATTTCTTCAAGTTTAACGGATTAGACATGAAAAACAACGGATCGCGCAAAAAGTATTGAAAAGTAACTGCAAAAATGTAAAATGTATCTCTTAAATGTATATTATTTGTATCGGTATATCTCAATCAGCAAACCAAATCGTACACCGTAACACTCCCACGTTTAAATTATAACGCACCATATCTGCCAGTGCAATAATTAATTGATCAAATAGCATAGAATTTTGAGGAAAAGTATATGGTTAATCATGAACAATGGCTCATAGATTTTGGTGCCAGATTACGGTCAGAGCGTGAAAAACAAGCGCTGACCCGCTCAGCATTAGCGCAATTGGCACACACAGAGCAGGGTTATATTGTACAGATTGAAAGCGGCAATCGCAGCCCTAGCTTGCGCACGTTTATAAACCTCTTATCAGCGCTTGGGGTATCTGCTGATTCTCTAATATTTGGCACACCAAAAGAACAAGGCAGCGATATGGAACGTGCCTTGGACGACTACACAGCTTTTCTGTTAACCCGAACGGTTGAGGAGGTAAAAATGCTTTTTGAGATTTCCAAAGACATCTCAAAGTATAAAGATGCTTCTGCAAACGAGACTGGCTAGTGTAGCAGTTCAGATATCCGCTGCAACCAACTTAATGGACGCATAAAGCACCCTCGCAAGGGCGCTTTATGCTATATCCCACCACTCAATCGCGTAGCGCAGTAAGCATACTCCCACGCCAGTGCACATTCAAAAGCCCATTGAGACGCAACATACGCTCAGCCGACGGAACAGGCGTATCCTTAAGCGTGTAAGACAACTTTAAGCTCTCCCACTTCTCCTCACCCATCTTATGAAACGGCAAAAGCTCCACCCTGCGGACATTGGACAAACCATTGAGATACTGCGCCAAACTCAGAATATCATCATCACCATCCGTAAGTCCGGGTACCACCACATAGCGCACCCAAACCGGAATCTCAAGATCATTCAACGCCTGCGCAAAACCCTGCATCACACGGATATCCCCGCCAGTAAGCGCACGATACTTATCCGCATTGAGCGCCTTGACATCTAGGAGCACCAAATCCGTATAAGACAGCAGCTTTTCAGCCCGCAACACATCCAAATTACCACTGGTATCCAGACATGTATGAATACCATGCCCCTTAAGCTGCTTAAACAACTCTGCCAAAAAATCAGACTGCAAGAGAGGTTCGCCGCCGCAGGCGGTGAACCCTCCATTGCTAAACTTCATATATGACTTATACTTCAGCACATCTGCAATCAAATCTGACATGGTTAAAATTGTACCGCCATTGATTCGCCATGTATCAGGATTGTGACAATACTTGCATCGCAAATTACAACCCTGAAAAAACACAACATAGCGCAACCCCGGCCCATCAACCGTTCCGCAAGTCTCTACTGAGTGTATACACGCCGCTTGCTCCATTTGCTACCCTCACAAAGTCATTAATACATCATTGCACAACTGCCGCAAACACTAAAACTTCTCGTGGAATGTCCTGTTGATAACATCCAACTGTTGCTCTTTCGTCAGTTTTACAAAATTCACAGCATAACCCGAAACACGAATAGTGAGTTGCGGGTACAATTCAGGCCGCTCAATAGCATCCAACAATGTCTCCTTATCAAAAACATTGACATTGATATGATGACCATTTTCGCTGAAAAACGCATCAATAATCGAAGAAAGATTAGCAATACGATTCGCCTCATCCTTCCCAAGCGCCTTAGGCACAATTGAAAAAGTATATGATATTCCATCTTGAGCATACTCATAAGGAAGCTTAGCCACAGACGACAGCGAAGCCAACGCACCCTTTTTGTCCCTGCCATGCATCGGATTTGCACCGGGCGCAAAAGCCTCACCCGCTTTTCGGCCATCCGGCGTTGAACCGGTCTTCTTACCATACACAACATTAGACGTAATCGTGAGCACCGAAAGTGTCGGCACCGCATTTCTGTACGTCTTATGTTTTTCAAGCTTCTGCATAAAACTCTTTACGATATCATGAGCAAGCTTATCCACTGCATCATCATTATTTCCGAAGCAAGGATAGACACCCTCGACCTCATAATCGTATGCCAACCCCTGCGCATTTCTTATGGCCCTTACCTTCGTATGCTTGATCGCCGACAGCGAATCCGCAACAACCGAAAGTCCTGCGATACCGCAAGCCAATGTTCTGAGAATTTCCTTATCGTGCAGCGCCATTTGAAGCCGCTCAAAATTATACTTATCATGCATATAATGAATGGTATTGAGCGCATTGACATAGAGCCGTGACAGCCATTCCAGTATCTGGTCAAATTTGCGTGCAACCTCTTCATATTCAAGATATTCCGAAGTCACAGGCGCAAACTCCGGCGCAATCTGCTCTCCGGTAATTTCATCTTTACCGCCATTTATCGCATAGAGCAGCGCCTTCCCCAGATTTGCACGCGCACCAAAAAACTGCATCTGCTTGCCTGTTTTCATAGCAGAAACACAACAAGCAATAGAATAATCATCACCCCAATAAATACGCATCAAATCATCATTTTCATACTGAATACTGCTCGTATCGATTGAAATTTTTGCACAAAAATCTTTAAAAGCACTAGGCAAATTCACAGACCAGAGCACCGTTATATTCGGCTCAGGCGCAGGCCCTAATGTACGCAAGGTGTGAAGCATACGAAAACTGGTTTTGGTTACCAATGTACGCCCATCCGTCGCCATACCGCCAAGCGCCTCAGTCACCCAAGTCGGATCACCTGAGAAAAGCTCATTGTAGTCCGGAGTACGTAAAAAGCGCACCATACGCAACTTGATACAGAAATGATCCATATACTCCTGCGCCTGCGCTTCCGTAATCACACCATTTTGCAAATCTCTTTCGATAAAAATATCCAGAAAAGTCGTCACCCTACCCAAGGACATAGCCGCACCATCTTGCTCTTTAATCGCCGCAAGATAACCAAAATAAGTCCACTGAATCGCTTCTTTGGCATTCGCCGCAGGCTTAGAGATATCAAAACCATACGCATGAGCCATTTGGGTCAGTTCCTTAAGCGCCTTGATACCCTCAGAGAGCTCTTCACGATCTCTGATGACTTCCGAAACGATTTCGGAGAACTCCATAGCCTTGATATCTTCCTGTCGGAACTGAATTAAAAGATCCGTTCCATACAGCGCCACACGCCTATAATCGCCTATAATGCGCCCACGACCGTAAGCATCGGGCAGACCGGTGATAATCCCGGAGCTTCTGGCTTTGAGAATATCCTCTGTATACGAATCAAAAACACCTTCATTATGCGTCTTCCTATACTCCGAATATATCTTCTCCGTCTCCTCATTCAGGCTATATCCATAAGCCTCAAGCGCAGTTTTCACCACACGAAGCCCACCATTAGGCATAATACCCCTCTTGAGTGGCTTATCTGTTTGGAGGCCAACAATTTCTTCAAGTTCCTTATCAATATATCCGGGAGCATGCGCATTAATGGCAGAAGGAACTTTATCTTCCGCATCTAGCACTACCTTATCGGTCTCTTCCTTCATCAAAACAAGAACTTGTTCCCAAAGTCTCTTCGTCTTGTCCGTCACGCCGCAAAGAAAACTATCGTCTCCTTCATACGGTGTGTAATTTTTTTGAATAAAATCACGCACATCCACTTCACTTGCCCACTCACCACTTACAAAACCATTCCATTCACTTCTCATTTTGATCACCATTCCTTTCACATATCTTTTTGCAAAACAACACTTGTTCGTAGAGGCAACCACCCCCGGTCACCCACTTTGTACAAATGCTTTCCACCTTACGTGCAACCGAGGGCGGCCGCCTATACCTGATGCGTTAAAGCACCACAACCCTACAAAAATTCTTTTTCCCGCGACGCACAACAACACCCTCGCCCCGGCAATCATCGACCGAAAAACGCGCTGAGATAGACAGTACCTTCTCGCCATTGACTTCAACCCCGCCCTGATCAACCGCACGGCGGGCATCCGACTTTGAAGGACACAGACCGGCCTTTTGCAATATAGTCAAAATATCCATCTCCCCATCAACAAAATCCGATGCAGAAAATTCTACCGAAGGCATCTGAGCCGCACCGCCCGACTTAAAAAGCTCCCGAGACGTATCACGAGCCTGCACCGCAACTTCATCACCATGGATCAACGATGTCAGCTCAAACGCCAGAACCTCCTTCGCTCGATTAAGCTTTTCACCCTCAAGCTTCTCTAACTCCCAAATCTCCTCAAGCGGCAAAAAGGTCAAGAGCTTTAGGCATTTTATAACATCCGCATCATCGACATTGCGCCAATACTGAAAAAAATCAAACGGACTCGTCTTCTCTGCCGAAAGCCATACCGTACCCCTTGCGGTCTTACCCATCTTATTGCCCTCTGAATTGAGCAAAAGCGTTATCGTCAGCGCATGTGAATCCTTCCTCAATTTACGCCTGATAAGCTCCGTACCTGCAAGCATATTAGACCACTGATCATCACCGCCGAACTGCATATTACAACCATGTCTGAGGAAAAGCTGATAAAAATCATATGCCTGCATAATCATATAATTAAACTCAAAGAACGTAAGCCCTTTTTCCATACGATTTTTATAACATTCCGCAGCAAGCATACGATTGACGGAAAAATGAGGTCCAACATCCCTCAAAAACTCAAGATAATTCAGCGCACCCAACCAGTGCGCATTATTGACCATAATCGCCTTACCATCAGAAAAATCTATAAATTTTGACATCTGATCCTTAAAACAATTGCAATTATGTTCAATCATTTCAAGCGTCATAATATCCCGCAAGTCAGTCCGACCCGACGGATCACCAATCATTCCTGTGCCTCCGCCGACCAGTGCGATCGGCTTATTGCCCGCCTCTTGAAGACGCTTCATAAACGAAAGCGCCATAAAATGACCCACATGCAACGAATCTGCCGTCGGATCAAATCCAATGTAAAAAGTAGCTTTACCAGTATTGATCATCTCACTGATTTCGGCTTCATTGGTCACTTGCGCAATCAGACCTCGTGCTTTCAATTCCTCATAAAGTGTCATAAAATTCACCCCTAAAAGATGCGAACACCCTATAATGAAGTATAAGGTGCTCATGTTTCGATATGGTGGGGGATGGTGGATTCGAACCACCGTAGTCACTGACAACAGATTTACAGTCTGCCCCCTTTGGCCTCTCGGGTAATCCCCCATATGGAGCTGGTGGACGGACTCGAACCCCCGACC
>WQVH01000059.1 GCA_009781695.1 Oscillospiraceae bacterium | reverse complement strand
TGTCACTTGTATGGGATTAAGAAATCAAAATCATCTCGGAATCGACATATCGCACATGTTAATATTGCATAATTATGCGAGAAATATTCTAAAATAATTGACATACCACGCAATTGATGATAAGCTCTCTGCGTATATTTACTTTTGATCGCATTTTATCTTAAAAAGCACACCCACCCACTCACGGCAAGTTGCCCGTGAGCAAAAGTGTATTGGCCAAGTACACATATCAAAAATATATCGTGCTTACGCTGACGAGCGTCGATCCGGCTTACTTTCGGATCAGCACCAAAGGGAGTGATTATAAGCAGCGAACCGTCAAACCCATACGCGTATACCCTAACTATAAATTAATTTAGGAGGTACCCACTTGAAAAAGTTACTAGCAATTGTGTTGGCAGTGGTGCTTATCGCAGCCATTGCAATACCCATCGCAAGCGCAAATATCACAACTTTAGTAGCACTCAATCCACTGGGAGACATCGAGATTCAACAAAACATCCCGCTGACTTCGCGTGAAAGATTTCAAGATGCGGATGGCAATCCGGACTTCTATGACAGAGTCATCGGTTTGTCATGGTATACGAAGACAAACAATCCACAAATGATGCAAGCTTTCGGCGAACTGCTCGTTGCAAGACTCCCCGGAGTGGTGGTGGTCAACGTCACACCTTTAGGCAGTCCATGGCATGAAAAGTCCGATGCAAACTACAATCTATGGGCAGGCCTTACGGACGTACCGGGTTTAGGGCGTCCGCTTGATGCCGTAATATTCGGGGTTGCAGATTGAAACGTCTGCACGTGGTGGAGTTCCTACCACGCTAAGGCTGTTGAGTCACGCGGCGGCATTGCCGTTGTAGTATGTACCCAAGCTTATGCAACCACACAATTTTTCGGTGCACAGGACAATGGATTTGACAGGCAGCGCAGAGTCGTTGTAGATCGGGTACTTAACGGCAGAGCATTGGCTCGCCCACCGGTTGATGGCATCAGCCGCAACGATACGATTCAAGCATTTTACAGAGATGTTGCCTTGGTGAGCACACCTATTGATCCGGATTTTGCCGATCATTCGACTTTCACCGGAGACAGAGCATGGCTCAACGGTGTCTCGGCATTTGATCAACTCATTTGGGCGCTTTCCGGAGACCTGTGCGCAGACGATATCAGCCCTCCCCCAATCACCCTAGAGACATTCAATCCCGCAAAATCATGGACAACCAAAGCCTTCACCGGTAATACATACGCACTGGCAACCAGAGCATTCAATGAATATGCACTGGCGCATGGTTTTGGAGATGGCCTTCCGCTCATCGTGCCAACGGCTGATCTCGTTGATGAGATGCTGACCGGAACTACCCGCGACCGCGATGAAGTGCTAGGCAAACTAAAAATGCGCGGCGGTATCATTACCGTAGAAAAAATCGCAATCAACGCAGTTATGGCCGGTGCAAGGCCGGAGTATTTACCTGTGATCATCGCTGCGATGGAAGCTTATGCCGCAGGCTGGGAATTTGATAAAATGTGGTATCATCCGATGACCAGTGGCGGCAGTTTCGGTCTGGCACTGATTGTCAGCGGTCCCATTGCAGCAGAAATCGGCATGAATAGCGGAACAGGCTTTGCCGGTTCCGGCAATGAAGCCAATAACACGATTGGTCGTGCGGTCAGGATTTCTATTCGCAATATCGGTCATAACACAACACCGTATGTTGACACCGTCAGCCGTACCGGACGATTCTTTGACCACACATTGCTCACATTCGCAGAAAACGAAGCCAGCCTGCCTACCGGATGGTTAAACCACACACAAATGATGGGCTTCGACGCACATGAGAGCACCATAACACTCTTAGGTCACATGACACCATGGACATTGCAAGGTAATGAAGCGATGCCTTGGTATCCGATGCAAGAACTTCTGGCAACACGCCCGGGCGTTTCCGCTCAATCAAACTTTGTCATATTCCCGCCTGCCATAGCAGACGTTTTGGCTTATGATATGGGATTCGGAACAAAGAACGATGTCAAAGAGTGGTATGCAACACACAACGCTGCGGGTGCTGCGACACCACGCAATGCAGGCATCGCCGCGAATACACATATACTGGTCGTCGGCAACAATCCGGGACAAGTCTTCAATCTATCCAGTTGGGGGCTTTATGGCCAGAATCTTGTCAATACCACACAACTCATATCTTGTGCAACACTGACACAACACGGTACCGGCCCGACTGTGCCATCAACCCCGCAGAATTTCACAGTTGAGTACACGTATAACAGCACAGGCATTGCAACACATGCCACTTTGCGTTGGGATGCCCCGCTCAGCGATGGCGGAATGCCGATTACCGGTTATCAGCTAATTTGGACGCATGGCGGAAATCGTCAGGTCGCTCCATGGACTGATGTACCCGCACCTGATGGTGGCGCGCGTGCAGATGCAAGATCACATACGATTGCACTGACCCACACCCATTCGACCCCGATTCTCATAGACCGCCGAGGGGATGCCGGAGTTTACGAGTTCTTCTTTAGAGTACGTGCGACGAACGAAGTGGTAAACACTTCTGAAATTGCCGGCAATGCGGTCACCATGAATCGTATCGGCGGCAGAGGCGCATGGGCAATAAGTCCGGTTGACATCACAGACAGAACGGTTCGTGCATTTAATTTACATGCTTTTAACAATGGCACATGCACCGAAGTTCCGGATTTGGCAGGCAGGATTCGCATCTGGCCGCAAGTCAATGGTGTGAGTACTCCGATCCCAATGTCTGCAGAGATCACCGCCGTTTTACCTGATGGCAGCGATGCAATGCAATTTGTCACGCGCAATCGCCAATGGATCGATGGCGATGGATGGCAAGACTATTATGTCAACTTTGATGTAGACAAAGATGCGCCATGGCAATACATCTACTTTACAGCGACGATGTTTGGTCAAGCCGTAACTGTAAGATTGGTCAATAACTTGTACGCATCAACAACTCCCGCTTATGTGTTCGGAGTGCAATACTTCAATAACGGCAACTCCAACAACACCTCACTTGCGAATCTGGGTGTCATTCGTATCTGGATGCAATTAGACGAGGTCAACGCATCGGTACCTTATGCGGAACTCGAAGTTACAGCGCAACTGCCCAATGGGCAAAGCGCCATGGGATTTGTCAGAATAAACCGCATTTGGAATGACGCTGATAATGTCAATCTCATCGATGTGGACAAGGCTGACGGCGCATGGCAGTACATTGACTTTACCGCAACACTCCTTGGACAGGCTGTGGATGTACGGCTCATAAACGACTTGTACATTCCATAAATCCGGCCATGAGCCTATACGGCTAAAAAACGAGGCTGCTACACTTTGCCTCCCTTAGTGTAGCAGCCTCATTTTATTCTAGCGTTTAAGCAAATATCTCTACAAGCACCTTGAGTGCTGACCGATAGCCCTCAAATCCCTCACCCATAATCGTCTCAATACAAGCCTCAGAGGTAAATGAATTGTGCCTATAAGGTTCACGCGTGTGCGTGTCCGTCAAATGAACCTCAACCGCCGGTATTCCAACAGCCTTGAGCGCATCAGCAATCGCTATACTGGTATGTGCATAGGCCGCCGGATTGATTATGATCCCATCAACTTTACCGTACGCCGCCTGAATCGCATCAATCATCTCGCCTTCACAATTAGACTGAAAAAACGACACCGCTACGCCCAACGAACCCGCCGCTTTTTCTATAAATGCAATCAAATCACTATAGCTCTTGAGGCCATAAATCTCAGGCTCACGGATGCCCAACATATTTAAGTTCGGCCCATTGATAATCAGTACGTTCATATTTTAAGTAACTCCTTTATCGCCGCAGCACTTTGTGCCGCTCCTTCAAGAGCCGAAGCCTCATAATCACACCAGCGCTCATATAGATGTCGGCGTTGACGATATATCGCCTCTATACCTTGAGACAAAGACAGCGGCCTACCCTCGGTCGGTAGCGCATGGATCGCTCTGTTTAAATACACCATAACACCATTTTGCCTGAGCATGCCTTGATTTTCCGCTCGCAAGACAACCCCTCCGCCGGTTGCAATCACGCAACCGGTCTTCTTTGATAGTTCCCTTATCACTTCTGTTTCCATCTTGCGAAAAGCCGCTTCACCCGCTTCTTTAAACACATGATCTATACACTGACCTGTCTTTGCAACGATCATCTCATCCGTATCAAAAAATTCCCTGCCGGTCAGTCCAGCCAACACCCGCCCCACCGTTGTCTTACCGCATCCGGGCATTCCTATGAGCACTACGTTTTCCAAATCACCCTTAATCGCAGCAGCCACACGCTCTATTTGAGGATCAATGGTCAGAGAACAAAGCGTCTCCTTTGTGCCATTTTCAGCCGCTACATCCCCTAAAAACAACGCACCGGCACGTTTTGCCTGAGCCACGAGCATATAGAGACCACCCATACCCAGTACCCCTAGACTTTCAGCCTGAATGAGCAGCTGTGTTCTCAAGGGATTATTGATTAAGTCAAACACTGCCTCGCATGATTTAAATTGGCTTAAATCGATGAGTGTATCCCCATTATTCGGATACATTCCGACCGGAGTTGCATTGACAATGATTTGCGCATCAAAATGCTGATCAAGGTGCTCATAATTGTCCGCACCAACTCTGGAAATAGTAACACATGCGCTTACACCCAGATCATTCAGCGCCACCTTGACCGTTGCCGCAGCGCCGCCGTTTCCCAATATGATGGCTTTTTTATTTTTTACTGCCACATCACTACGCAAAAGCAAATATATAAAACCAAAATAATCGGTGTTGTCGCCATAGAGCGTTCCATCACTTTGTCTGACCAGTGTATTTACACTCCCAATCCTCTGCGCCGCAGGAGATAATTGCGTACAAAAGGGTATCACAGTCTGTTTATATGGCATCGTTACATTCAGTCCATCAAAGTCCTCTGTCTTGAGAAACGCTTCGACCTCCTCAGGTTTTTTACTATATAGTTTATATTCATAATCCCCAAGCAAAGCATGAACTTTCGGCGAAGCGCTATGTCCGACATGCGCACCCAACAAGCCAAACTTTCCTTTAGTTGCTTTAGATTGATAGTCTCGACTCAGCTCAAATATCTTTTCATAGAGCGCTTTTATATACACATCCAATCCCTCGGCAACGTACGCTGTTAAGCTCATGAGCTTCTGCGCTTCCCGATCAGGATCATAGATCGCCAGACCCTGTTGCTTTTTATATGCCGCTATAGATTCGCTGACCTTCATCCGCGCACAAAAGAGCCGCACAATCTCATCATCAATTCCATCAATTTCGCTTCTCAAATCAAACAAATCCATATTCCCAACTCCACCAACACCCATTCGTAGGGGCAACAATTAATTTAAAATGTATCACTAAAACATAAGCTCCTTCCATGAGGGAGCTGTCAGCGAAGCTGACTGAGGGAGTCTATAAAACTCAACAATTTACCGGATAACCATAAAGTAGTCATTTCCAAAAAACATCTTCTCTGAACTGTGTGATTAAATCATCATATCCAAAATCGCAATTGCCGCCGCCGCCTCAACACATGGCACAACACGCGGCACAATACATGGATCATGCCTGCCTGACACCTTAATCTCGGCACGATCAGCAGTAAACCCTGCACCACCATCCGACCTCAGCCGCACGCTCTCCTGCGCCTGAGCAATAGAGGGCGTCGGCTTAACGGCCACACGGAAAAGAAGCGGCATACCGGACGTCATGCCACCTAAGATACCACCATGATTATTGCTGCGCATTTTGACCGCACCATGCTCCGCATACAGTGCATCATTATTTGCACTCCCGCGAAGCAACGTCGAAGCAAATCCATTGCCGAACTCAATACCCCGCACTGCCGGTATACCAAAGACTATATTGGCAATACGATTTTCAACCCCATCAAAAATAGGATCACCCAGACCTGCCGGAACGCCAATCACAGCACATGCTACGATCCCGCCCACAGAATCTCCATCATTTTTTGCGCTCAATATAACCGCTTTCATGATATTGCCCGTTTCATCACAAAGCGTTGGAAAATCTTTGTTTTTAACAGCTTTCAGCGTATCCGAACATACATTCACCGGATGAAATGCCTCATCGGATACCCCGGCAATTTCAGCAATATGCGCGCCGATTTCGATGCCTTTTTGTTCTAAAATTTGAAGACAAATCCCACCTGCGATACACAGCGGCGCTGTCAATCGCCCCGACAGATGGCCGCCGCCGCGATGGTCATTGTTTCCATTATATTTGACAAATGCAGTATAGTCTGCATGTCCCGGACGCGGCACATCACGTATTTTTAAATAGTCTTCAGACCTTACATCCGTATTGCGCATGACCGCACAGAGCGGCGCCCCGCATGTCACACCATCTATAAGCCCCGATACAAACTCAGGCACATCAGACTCCATGCGCTGCGAAGCCAGCGCACTTCTGCCGGGTGCTCTGCGCTCAAGGAACGCTTGCAACTGCTGAACATCTATCTTTATGCCCGCCGGAATCCCATCCATCACCACGCCGATTGCCTCAGAATGTGACTGCCCAAAAATCGAAATTTTGATATTATTCCCATATATTGACGCCATGATCATAACCATTCCTTTCGCATTGCGTCAGGCACAAAACAGCAATGACGCTGACTACATCAGATATCTATCCCTCAACACCAATCTCCCCGCCCAGCTTTTTAAAATCTTCAAAAAATCCAGGATACGACTTATTGATCGCCTCGGCATTTTCAATCACCACAGGCTCTTTGCACACAATTGACGCAATCGCTGCCATCATCACAATACGGTGATCTCCGTATGAAGTCACCATTCCACCCCGAAGCGCTTCACGCCCTCTGATGACTAAGCCATCTTGCACTTCCGTGATATCCGCACCGAGCGTTTTGAGCGTCTGGGTCACGGCATGAAGCCGATCACTTTCTTTTATACGCAATCGTCCTGCATTGTTTATATAGGTCTCTCCATCCGAAACCGATGCAATAAGCGCAAGCATCGGAACCAAATCAGGCGTATTGGACGCATCAAACTGCATACCCTTGGTCGAAGCCGGTCTGACTGTCACTTCGCTTCCTTCATACTCAACCGCAGCACCAAATCGCTCCAATTGCCGCAAAATGGCCATATCCCCTTGGCTTGAACCTAAATTAAGCCCCGAGCAGGTAAAACCATCACCGCATAATGCCCCCGCACTCAACCACGCCGCCGCATTCGACCAGTCACCTTCAATCATGATATCTCCCGGTGAAGTATATCTTTGCAAGCCTTGAACAAAATAGACCGCACCTTTGCTTGCACGCGCACCCTTCATGTCCGCATGGATACCAAAAACCTTGAGCGCATCCAACGTCAGCGTTACATAAGGCATAGATTCCACTTTACCTTCAACATTGATGATGCTCTCACCCGCACACAATGGCAAAGCCAATAACAATCCGCTAATAAATTGCGATGAAATATTTCCCAGTATATTAAAATGCCCACTGCTCAACTGACCCGAACAGGATATATCACCCTTTGCCATGGTTATCTCACAGCCATTGATCGACAATTGCTCAAGTACCGGTGATATTGGACGTTCACGGAGTGAACCTTGCATAATAAACTTCGCCGACACACCCAGGGCGCCGCAGACAGGCAGCATGAATCGGAGCGTTGCCCCGCTCTCACCACAGACCTGCGAAACCATATCTCTCGAAATCGGAGCCTCTATCGGCTGGATATGAAATCCGACCCCATCATGAACAATTTGAGCGCCCAGACTCTTAAGACAACCTACAGTTGCATTAATATCATCACACCGCTCAATACATTTGACAAATGACGCTTTATCAGCCAGTGCTGCGCAGATCAGCATTCTATGTGCATGTGATTTCGATGCAATCGCGCTGACCGTTCCACCGCTCGGCGGTTTTATTATGGTAATCTTCATGCATTTTCTCCACTTTTTACCAGTCCTAAATCTATGATCTCTTCAAGATCAACCACATCAGCCTTTCGCAGTGTCGGAGTGCCTATTTTTTCCGGAAAAACCAATGTAATTTTATCCCCTTTACGCTTTTTGTCCATCAGCGCAGCGCGGCTTATCTCCCCGGCACTAAATCCGGTTCGATATGGAAGTCCGAACTGATGCAATAGCTCAATCAGCTCATCATAACATGCTTGATCACACACACCCATTTTCCATGCCGCACGAGTCTCAATGGCCATACCGATTGAAACAGCTTTGCCATGAGAGATATGATAATTGCTCAGCAATTCAATCGCATGCCCAACAGTATGTCCGAAATTAAGTATCTTCCGCCTACCGGTTTCATATTCATCGGCGCTGACTATATCTGCTTTTATCTGAACACATCTGCCGATGATATCTTCCATATTGATTCGTGGAAATGCTTTCATTGCACAAAATAATTCACGATCCAATATGGCTCCATATTTTATAATCTCAGCACATCCATCAGTCAAAATACTGGGCGGCAGCGCCTCAAGCAATGCACAATCACACAGCACAGCTCTGGGCTGATAAATCGTACCTATGAGATTCTTCCCGGCCTCAATGTCTACCCCGGCCTTCCCCCCAACAGACGCATCTACAGCTGCAAGCAATGTAGTGGGCATCTGAACATATGGAATGCCTCTTAAGTATGTCGCAGCGGCAAAACCGGTAATATCCCCGACAACACCGCCGCCCAACGCAATCACCACATCGGAGCGGCTCAACTTATGGTCAGCAAGAAACTCAATCAAGCTGATGTAATTATATGCATTCTTTGAAGCTTCGCCACCATCGAGCGTAAAGACGGGCGTTTCAAAGCCCTTTTTGTGAAGCGACTTGAGCAGCCGATCCAAATACAGCGCAGAAACAACGCGATCTGTAACTATAGCCGCAATCTCTCCATCTATGAGCGCATGAATATAAGCACCTGCCCGGTCATGCAGGTCGACATCTATGATGACTTCATATTCAGTCGAAGTCTTGACACTTATTGTTGTCATAAAGCTTGCCGAACCTTTCGTACCTTTTTCGCCAAATCATGAAATGCTTCCGGAGTAAGTGATTGCGCACCGTCACATAGGGCATTTTCCGGGTCATTATGTACTTCGATCATAATACCATCAGCACCCGCAGCTGCCGCCGCCATCGCCATGGGCGCTACAAGCCGAGCAATCCCCAACGCATGGCTGGGATCTACAATAACCGGAAAATCTGTCATCTCTTTTAATGCCGGCACTGCCGATAAATCGAGCGTATTGCGCATATGGGTCTCAAATGTCCTAATGCCTCGCTCACACAAAATGATATTACTATTTCCACCTGCCAAAATATATTCGGCACTGCTCAGAAGTTCAGAGAGCGTATTGGCCAGACCGCGCTTTAATAAAATCGTCTTGTCGGTTTTTCCTAATATCGTAAGCAATTCGAAATTCTGCATATTGCGTGCGCCCACCTGAATCACATCGACATTTTCAAACAAAGGCAAGTGACGCTCGCTCAATATCTCCGTGACAATAGGCATGTTCGTTATTTTTTTTGCTTCCAAGAGCAGCTCAATGCCTTCTGCACGCAGCCCTTGAAAATCGTACGGCGAAGTGCGCGGCTTAAAAGCTCCTCCGCGCAGCAGCGCAGCACCGGAACGCTGCACACTTTGCGCAATGCTGATAATTTGTGCTTTTGATTCCACCGAACAAGGTCCGGCAATCAGCTGAAACGCACCGCCGCCGATGCACACACCATTGATATCTATACAGACACTCATCGCCCTACAAACCGCTCAAGTCGATCCATGCCCTCTTTGATCGTCTCCATCGATGCGGCATAAGTCAGTCTCAAGAAATTGTCTATGCCAAATCCGGCACATGAAACGAGCGCTACCAGACCATTTTCTAAAAACGAAAGCGAAAAATCATCGCTGTTTTTAATCTCTACACCACCCAGCGTTTTGCCGATGAGTTTTTCGATGTTCATCATCACATAAAATGCGCCATCCGGCTTGCGGCAGCTGATACCCGGTATTGCGTTGATGCGCTCATATATATAGTCACGACGCGCTTCAAATACCTTGCGCATCTCTTCAACTCCATCCTGCGGACCATTTAGAGCCTCCACAGCCGCAATTTGGGAAATCGTACTTGGGGCACTTGTTGCATGACTTAGATAATTGCCCATAACTTCAGCAAGCTTGGCACTTGACGCAGTATAACCTATACGCCACCCGGTCATGGCATATGTTTTAGACACACCATTGACTATAATGGTACGCTCCTTGATATCATCGCTTAAAGATGCAAAGCTCGTGAATTTTTTATCGTCATATAATAGCTTGTAATAAATCTCATCGGAAAGCACGTATAAATCATGCTTTATGCACACGTCTGCCAAAGCCCGAAGTTCATCTTCATTATATAACATGCCTGTTGGATTTGAAGGATTATTGAAAATAAATAGCTTGGTCTTCGCCGTTACCGCCGCATCCAATTGACTTGCCGTGATCTTAAAATCAGCAGATTCAGGCGCAACAATCACTATCGGAACACCACCCGCCATGCGAATTGCCTCGGCATAGGTCACCCAATAAGGCGCGGGAAGAATGACTTCATCACCGGGGTCTAAAAGCACTTGCAATGCGACATAAATATTATGCTTTGCACCGCTTGCAACGATGATTTGGTTGGGTGTGTAGCTCACACCGCAATCCGCTTGCAACCGATCCACCACAGCCTGCCTGAGCGCAGGAATTCCGTTAAATGGTGTGTATTTGGTTTGCCCATCTCTGATGGCCTTGTACGCCGCTTCCTTAATATTATCCGGAGTATCAAAATCCGGCTCTCCTGCACCGAAACCAACGACATCCTTGCCATCGGCCTTCATCTGCTTAAAAAGCGCATCGACTTTCAGTGTTGTCGAAGCTTGCACTCCCGCTGCAATTCTTGAGATTTCCTTCATCTGATATTCCCCTTTTCATTTTTTTACATTATAGTGCTAACAATCCCCAAATGCAACAAGAAAGTGGTGACCTACTCGACCGGTAGATTTATATCAGCCATGCCGGGATGATCCAATTGCTTTTGTCAAGGGGTAGGACATTATCATACAAGCAAACAACCGCACCTTCGCCAATAATCATACCTGAGTTTTTTAACACATCAAAATGCTTAATGGCATCCTTGCCGGGGTTTCCGGTCTTTTTAATCTCTATCGGATACACCGTGCCGTTGTATTCCAAAATCATATCTATTTCTTTTCCGTCGGTATCCCGATAGTAATACACAGGCGGCTGTTTCCCGGCGTTATGATAGGATTTTAGAATCTCGCTCACAACATATGTTTCAAATATCTTGCCGGACATGGCAGATACTTCCAAGGTCTTCGGGCTATCCCAACGCGTGAGATACACCGCAAGCCCAGTATCCATAAAATACATATTCGGAGATTTAATCGCTCTTTTCAGTGTGTTTTTGAAATAAGGTTGAATGAGCGTCACAATACCGCTTGATACCAATACAGATAGCCACTGCTTTGCCGTTGGTGCTGTAATGCCAACGTCTTTTGCAAGGTCAGCAAAGTTCACCATCTCACTTGTCCGTGCGGCGCAAGCGGTCATGAAGCGCAGAAAGTCAAGTGCGTTGGCCACCTGTGTGAGAGACCTAATATCTCTTTCTAAGTAAGTGTTTACATAATCCGAGTAAAATGCGCCCCGGTCAAAATCACCTGTGTAGGCTTCCGGCATAGAACCATTAAAAATCCGCTCATACATATCGGACAAACTTTGTGGCTTGCGCACCTTATGGCGTCTAATCATCTCTTCATGATCGCAAACAAAAGGGACGTTCTCCACACCATCAATCTCACTCTGAGACAATCCATACATCTCTATTACCGCAATTCTCCCGGCAAGACTCTCAGATACGCCTTGCATCAAATGAAATTTCTGGGAACCCGTCAGCCAAAAATCTCCTGTGCTTTGATGCTGGTCCACATGCATTTTGATATATGACAGAAGATTCGGTGCATATTGAATTTCATCAATGATAACAGGTGGTTTATGACGCGCTAAAAACAAGGCAGGTTCATGCACCGCCAATTCTCGCTCGATAGGATTGTCTAAGGTAACATATGCCCTTTCCTTTTCAGCCAAGTGCTTGAGCAGAGTTGTTTTCCCAACCTGTCTTGGGCCAGTCACAATCAAAGCCCGCCTTTGTTCATTAGCGGTCAACACCCTTTTTTCCAAAGCACGTTTGATATACATAGAGATTCAGCTCCGTTAAATATAAAATGTAATTTTATTATAAACGAACTGTTGCAGTGAGTCAATCTCCTATTATTTAATTTCCGGAATACTCCACGATTTTAGAAAATTCCACTGACATTAAGCTTGAAAATGATATAGTTGAACAGGATTACTGCATCGCATTTTCGTTTGTTAACTGAGCTGTATCATTGCTAAACTGAGTTTCGGTGTTTTGCTCGCCGTTTCTGTTCATCCTGTTGGATGTAGTAGCAGAACTGTGAATACATTAAAGGTACAGCACGAGATATACGTGCCACAAATTCTGTTACGCAGTTTTGGCATGGCCTAACGTAAACTTAAACCCGCCCACAGGCCGCGCACCTATGCCGTTTATTGATGTTTTTGAAACGGACTGGTTTTACCCTCATGTGCGTACAGTATGGGAAAATGAGCTTTTCCACGG
>WQVH01000058.1 GCA_009781695.1 Oscillospiraceae bacterium | reverse complement strand
CGTTGCGTCGCTGTAAATGTCCATGTGCCGGTAAATGTCACATCGTGATTCGGCATCGAGAATGTGCCGCCTGTACCCGGGTTGCCAGTGCCGCCGCTGAGCGTCACACCCGCCGGAACGTTCCAGCCATTAAATGTCCACACGCCTTGCTGACCGTTATGCACAGTGGAGGTTGTTGTCAACGCTCCTGCTCTAGTGACAGTTGCACCATTGGCAAATGTGCCGCCCAAGGAAGCAAGCGTTGGTGTTGAGGTCGCCGGTGCGATACCGGTCACCGTATAGGTCACGGTACGTTGCGTCGCTGTAAATGTCCATGTGCCGGTAAATCTCACATTATGATTAGGCATGGTAAATGTGCCACCCGTACCCGGATTAGGACTCATCGTGACGTCCGTAGTTGACCAACCATTAAATCTCCACACGCCTTGCTGACCGTTATGCACAGTCGAGGTTGTTGTCAACGCTCCTGCTCTGGTGACAGTTGTACCAACACCGGGTGAACTTCCCAACGACGCAAGCGTGGGTGAGAATGTCGTCGGCGCTATACCGGTCACTGTGTACGTCACATCTCGCGTATTTCGCGTCCACTGCGCTGTATAGGTTCGTGCTTCTCTGACCACATGATTACCTACCTGCGCACGTGTATATGTTCCGTTTGTAAACCCCGTGCCTCCGGTCCAGCGCCAACCGGCAAATGTGTAGTTCGTGCGCTCCGGTATAGGCACTCGCGCTTGCGTTATTGCCGTTCCACGATTTATAGGGTCAGTCTCAACATTCAACGTAGAGCCGTTAACATTACCACCGTTGAGCACAAAGGTCACTCTCGGATTCCAACGCGCAAACAACGTACGCTCAAGACCGCCCGGTACAATCTGGTCTTGAAACACACGATTGGCCTCTCCGGTTCCATCAGCACGCGCTCTACTTGTAAACCAACCGCCAAAGACATATCCTGTCCGGGTTGGCGTTGGAAAATTCTGAGTTTGGAAAGTATTGACCACTCTCGGATTACCGGTCGCCGCTAACACCGCCGTCCTGCTGTTGAGATTCCCCATGAGCACAAGTCGTGTGTGCGATGCAGTAATCCCGCTCGTTGCCGTTCTGTTTTCATTGAACATCAATCTTTGGAAAAATCCATACTGAAACAGACCTGTTCCCCATGCACTCACAGGTCGACCACCCGTACCAAAAAATGCACTGTGATTATTTCTCACAACCTCGTGATATTGCGCTCCATAGATCGTATTCCAAAACAGGCGAAATCCGGTTTCAAGATCCGCATTGCTTCCTGAGAGCGTGCTCCATGCTTGATTACCGTTTTGAACCATAAATGTTTGCCTCAGTGTTTGATTCGCAGGTCTCGTAGGACGATTGGGTCTGCTTAGAGGTCCTGTGTTTATTATATTGTCGTTGCTTCTACCGGCAAAAAGCATATGATTCCATATGCTGGAGTGTGAAGGTTGTCCGGATTGTGTATGGTAAACCGGAAACGGCATCATTCTCCAGTTGTTTGTCCCCGGGCGAGATCCATTCACAGGTCCATATCCGTAATCGCGTCGCTCAAGAGACGAATGCCACCACCAACCATCAATACTATTATGATACCGATTATCATAGAGCGGCATAATCGATAGATATGCAGCGTCTATATCCACCATCTCGTCAGTTTCGACTCCGATGGCGTCTCCCTCCCCCGGCGCATACACCGCAGGAAATTCTTCATGATCAGATACCACCTCAGGCGATGGCAGTTCCTCATGCGCAATCGCAGCAATCGGAATGAATCCGATCAACATCACGATTACCAGCAACAACATACACAATACTCGTTTCATGCTTACTCCCCTTTAAGTAAAAAATTGACTGATATACTCCGATATCAGCGTATAAAACATCGCATTGTATGTTACCAAAATTTTAACAGATCACCTTTTTTCATTCATGAATTGTCCAAAGTCATTCCTTAACTTGCTAAATTAGCTTGCCAACTTTAATAAGTTATAATATACTCCCTAGGTATATATTACTTTTGCGCTCCTGCAAAAGATATAACACCGCAATTTTCACTCCTCAAATGAAAGGGTCGTTTTGTTCATGGTCATCTTTCTTTATTTTAACGTCTGCATCACTACAAAGATATTGATCCAAGACCCTAGACTGCGCCTAAAAGAGCTCATTTACTTTGTACTCACAGGAATATTCATCGAAATATCTGCATGGCTGCTGACCTCATTATTTCCATATGCTTGGGGCTCGAACTTAATTGATCTGCCTGCACTTTTGCTCTTATCTTTATACTTGCATAAAGGAAAAGCGTATTGCATCAAAAAAGCAATTACCTTAGTCGCTGCGGCCGCACTGATCACAGCAGTACTTGATATGGCCATTTCGTCTGTTCTCTATGCAATTTCTGAGCCTATACACATAGCCGCACCCGACACCACAGCCACCGCAATCACGTTACTTGTTTATGGTTTTTTTGCACTGATACTTCTTTTCATCCTCTCAATCCTATCCACAACCTTTCTTGTAAAATTCTCTCAAGTCCTGCGCAGACTCATCAATCAAAATCAGCATATGCAAACAGCACTCTTGTGCACAGTGCTATTTCTCGCCGTTTCTTTCAATATGTCCATCTCGGTCATGGTCTCCATGGGTAGAGCGAGCCCTTTGTTCGTCACTAATTTCATCTTTTTCGTAGCCTATATAGGCGTTGCATCTGTCGCTTTTATTCTGTTTGCCAAATCTTTAGAAACAAAGTTCCAAGCGCAATATAAGCTGCAACAAAAAGAGATAGAACACCAAGCTTTGAATCATTACACCGCTGAACTGGAGCACCAACAGACTGCCATGAGAAAATTCAAGCACGATTATCAGAACATCCTCTTTTCTATCAAGACGTTTTTGCATGAGAGAAATATAGACGGCCTAACACAGTATTATGAACACAAAATCGAGCCGGCATCTCAGATCATAACCCACAGCGATCTTGCACTGGAAAGCTTGAGCAAAATCAAAGTATCAGAGATCAAGAGTATCTTGGCCGCTAAACTTATGTTGGCGCAAAATATGAATATGGACATTGTAACTTCCTTTGAAGCAAATGAAGATATCAACCATATCCCACTTGATTCCATTGCTTTGGTGCGTATGCTCGGCATACTCTTAGACAACGCAATTGAAGAACTGCAAGAACTGGAGCAAGGTGCACTTATGGTCGGATTTTTCAAAGAGAAGGCATACATCACGATCATTGTACAAAACTCCTGCCGTCCGGATACACCGGAGGTCCATCAGTTAAAACAAAATGGATTTTCTACCAAGGGCGAAAATCGCGGACTAGGGCTTAGTAATTTGTCAGAAATCGCCAATGCCAATGCCAATGTAACCTTAGAGACAGCTATTATGGAAAATGCATTTGTCCAACGCCTATACATACAAGAAGGCGTGTAGTTTGAAAAAATCAAACGAAAGGAATGTCCGTTTATGCTTCATGTATTTCTCTGTGAAGATGACCAAGCCTGTCTGACACATATTGAGACCGTTATCAAGAACCATATTCTCATAGAAGATTATGATATGGAGCTCACTTTGTCTGTCGATAATCCCACTTCTTTGCTGGAATATCTGGACACTCATCCCATCGAACACGGACTTTACTTTTTAGATGTAGACTTGCAACACGAGATGGATGGCATCGTCCTGGCTTCTAAAATCCGCATACATAAACCCGCCGCCAAAATTGTATTTGTAACCAATCATGCCGAACTTTCCCACCTGACTTTCCGATACAGAATAGAAGCCTTAGACTATATCGTCAAAGACAATCCGGAAGAAATGATCGGTTGGATTAAGGACTGTATTGATGTGGCGTATGAGCGATACTTGAGCGATCAATCGCCTAAAAGAGGCGGTTATCAGGTAAAGGCTGGCGGTCAAACGCGTGTCATTCCTTTTGATGAAATTCTGTATTTCGAATCTCACCCTGCACCGCATAAAATAATCTTGCACACAAAGATCGGTCAGGTAGAATTTTATGGCTCGTTGAGCAATGTCTTAGACATCAATACGGATTTTTTCCGCTGTCACAAGTCCTTTGTCGTCAACACAAAACATATTCGGCATGTATCCAAGCCCAAACGAGAAGTTACCATGAACAACGGTGCCATCGTTTTGGTTACAAAAGCGAAAATAAAAGCTTTATTGGATGCGATGGTCAGGGATAATTAAACCCGGCAAAATCGCTTTAAAAATATACATAACGGACACATTCCCTGCTATAGGTGGTGTGTCCGTTATTTTTCACTATGCGCAGGAGAAGCGCACTACTGAGCGTTTCGCTCCCGGTAAGTGTGGGGGGTAAACACAGGTGGGCGATCCCTACGGATTAATTCCTAATAGTTAAGGTCAAATTAATAAATGCGATTTTAGTAAAATTGCATTTACTAATTCCGCAAAATAGGATATAATAGTGTAACGGTACCTATAAGGAGGCGAGAGATAATGTTTATCGGACGGCAAAAAGAACTTGAAATGTTGTCAAACCAATACCACAAGAACGAATTCACATTCATTCCCATCTACGGACGCAGACGTGTAGGCAAAACGCAATTGATTGAAGAATTTATCCGCAATAAAAATGCAGTTTTCTTCACCGCCATTAACAAAGGAACATACAAGAACAACCTCGAACTGCTCAGCAAATCCATATTCGACGGCAGCGAAAATGCACCAGTTTACAGCAGTTTTTATGATGCATTGGACGGTATTTGCAACTTGGCGCAAAAAGAAAAACTCGTCTTTGTCATCGACGAGTTCCCGTACCTTGCACAATCAGACGAAAGTATAATTTCGATTTTGCAACAGTTTATTGACCTCAAATTTTTGAAAACCAACATGATGCTCATACTCTCCGGCTCATCTCTTTCTTTCATGGAAAATCAAGTGCTGGGTTATCAAAGCCCACTATATGGTAGACGAACAGGGCAAATCAAGCTATTGCCGGTTGACTTCCGCACTGCACGACAGTTTGCACCGAATTTCTCAAAACTCGACCAAGCGGTGATGTATGGCGTGACGAGTGCTATTCCAAAGTATCTGTCGCTGTTTGATGATTCCCTGTCGCTCGATGAGAACATTCAGGGACAATATTTTGACCGCAATGCCTATCTTTTTGAGGAAACTGACAACTTACTCAAACAGGAATTCAAAGAGCCGACGCTGTATCAGTCGATTATCACGGCAATTGCAAATGGCGCCTCACAGATGAAAGATATCCAGGGCAAAGTGGGCGAGGAAAGCAGTATCGTTGCAACATACATGAAGCCGCTACTCGATACCGGAATCGTCAAGAAGGAAGTTCCGGCTATGGACAATCCCGGTAGCCGCAAGACAATTTACAGACTCGAAGACGGAATGTTCCGTTTTTGGTATCGGTTTGTCTACCCAAACGTGTCACTGGTTGCGCTTGATAAGGGACATATCGTGTATGAGCGTATTAAGCCCCAAATTACTACCTTTATGGGAGAGGTGTTCGAGAAACTTTGTATTGAGTATATGTGGAGCCTTTACGACAGATTGCCTTTTGCCTTTCAAAACATCAGCCGTTGGTGGGGCAATAATCCCGATCTCAAGTCACAAGCAGAGATTGATTTTGTAGCTTACGCGAATGATGAAAAGCAGGCAATATTCGGCGAATGCAAGTGGCGAAATGAAGCGCTTGATAAAGCGAGTGTTGAAGGTTTGATTAAGCGGTGCGAAATGTTTCGCCAGTTTACGCAAAAGCACTACTATCTTTTTTCTAAGAGCGGGTTTACTTCCGGCGCACGAGCGCTTGCCGAAGAGCGTAGTGATATACGGCTGATTGCGTTTGAGGATATGTTTGAGTAGTTAAGCTGGCGGGAGTCGAACTCCCGTCAGCTTAAGTGCAGAGTTTGTTTATCGTTACACCCTATATCACCTCAAACATACCAAACCCATCCGAATTCCGTGCGCCCAATTGCGCAAGGAATTAAATCCTTAGATATCTCCCTACCCCGCAACAACCCCGGACATCATCGTCGTCTCAACACCCTTTTCAGCCCAGAGCTTAGCAATATAGTTAAGCCCAAGAGAATCACTAGACGTATGCCCTGCAATAACCACATTGCCGATGCCTTGCTCTTTGAGTATCTTCGCATCCTTTTCCGGAATATGCATCATCACAAGCGTACCCACTCCGGCTGCCAAATACTCCTTAAGAATCTGAGCACCCGGCCCTGTGAGTCCCGACATGAGCACATATATTTTGCCCGCATAACTATCCTTTGACCCAACACGGATCACAGGCTTTCTGGAAGAATTCTTATACTCACCGATTTCTTCAAGCGCCTCAACGATATCTTGCACCTTTGTATCAGGCTTACCGCCGAATTGCTCATCAAGAAACTCCTGAACCATGCGCTCCCCGATGATATCCGCCGGTGTATGCAGACTGATATACGGCATATTTAACAGCTTCGCCGCACTCTCCGAACGCCTGGAATTGGCCACATGCCAATTATAATTAAGCTCTTGCTTACGCTCTTCAAGAAGCTTCTGACTCTTGTTGCGCGGAACACCCAGCGCTTCAAGTTTACGAATATGGTCATCAAGGACATCGATCATATCCATATCCGTATTTTTAGGATGATGTGTCACCACACAATCAAATCCCAATTGCTGTGCAAGCATAATTTCGGCAGTTTCCATATCCACACCCATGAGCACCTTCTTGATGTTTTCTCCGGGAACGGTAATTTCACAGTCTGCGGGCATAGCTTCAAGCTGCGCTGCTTTCAGAGCAATGTCCATTAATTCTTGGGTATTCATGATACTCCTCCTTGGTTTTTGTTATAATAAAAACCATTATATATGCATGAATGAGTTTTTGGCTATATAATTCATAATATTTTTATGAGTTTTTTCGGTTTTTGGCAAAATTCTCTATTCCTTTTGTAAAAATTTATGGTAGAATATCAAGCGGGCTTTATAAATTTGGGGTTTTGCTCCATGATATAAATAGGAGGGTTTATGAGTAATAAATATGTCTATCTATTTTCAGAAGGAAATGGAACCATGAAGGAACTGCTCGGCGGCAAGGGGGCAAATCTTTCCGAGATGATCAGCCTCGGACTTCCTGTTCCGCAGGGGTTTACTGTCACCACCGAAGCATGTACAAAGTATTATGATGATGGCGAAGTAATCAATGACTCAATCCAAAAAGAAATCATGCAATATATCGACAAACTCGAAGGCATTGCAAGCAAGAAATTCGGCGATAAAGAAAATCCCTTGCTTGTCTCGGTGCGTTCAGGCTCTCGTGCATCGATGCCGGGCATGATGGACACGATTTTGAATCTGGGTCTCAATGATACCGTCGTTCAAGCAATGGCTGCTAAAAGCGGCAATGCACGTTGGGCTTATGACTGCTACAGAAGATTTATCCAAATGTATTCTGATGTAGTCATGGAAGTCGGAAAAAAATACTTTGAAGAACTCATAGACCACATGAAAGAAGAAAAAAACATCACCGATGATATTGATCTTTCGGCAGATGATTTAAAGGAACTTGCGCATCAATTCAAAGCTGAATACAAAGCAAAACTCGGCGAGGATTTTCCCGACGATCCGAAAACCCAACTCATGGGCGCTATTAAAGCGGTCTTCCGTTCATGGAACAACGATCGAGCCATTGCTTATCGCCGCATGTATGGCATTCCCGGCGATTGGGGTACCGCCGTCAATATTCAAGAAATGGTATTCGGAAATCTCGGCGACACCTCAGGCACAGGCGTTGCATTTACTCGTAACCCTGCAACCGGCGAAAAAAAGCTATTCGGCGAGTTCCTCATGAATGCCCAGGGCGAAGATGTTGTTGCCGGTATTCGCACACCAAAAAACATTGCAGAACTCAAAGAAGTCATGCCCAGCGCATATGATGATTTTGTGAAAATTTGCGACAAACTCGAAGGCCATTATCGCGATATGCAAGATATGGAATTCACGATTGAAGATAGAAAATTGTTCATGCTCCAGACCCGCAACGGCAAGCGCACAGCCGCCGCCGCACTTAAGATCGCTTGCGACTTAGTTGATGAGGGTGCCATTTCTGATAAAGAAGCTGTTTTGATGATTGATGCACAATCGCTAGACGCACTACTGCATCCACAGTTTGAAGCGGCTGCACTCAAAGCGGCGATTCCGGTCGGAACCGGTTTGGCTGCATCTCCCGGCGCTGCTTGCGGCCGTGCGGTTTTCACCGCCGTAGAAGCTAAAAAATGGGCCGATAAAGGCGAAAAAGTTATTCTGGTTCGCCTTGAGACTTCACCCGAAGATATCGAAGGTATGGCCGCAGCGCAAGGTATCTTGACTGTACGCGGCGGCATGACCTCACACGCTGCGGTTGTCGCTCGTGGTATGGGTACTTGCTGTGTATCCGGTTGCGGTGCAATCAAAATGGACGAAGAGAACAAGAAATTTGAATTGGGCGGCAATGTATATAATGAAGGTGATTGGATCAGTCTCGATGGTTCAACCGGACATATTTACGGCGAAGCAATTAAGACCACAGAAGCTACAATCGGCGGAGAGTTCGGACGCATCATGGCATGGGCTGATAAATATCGCCGCCTGAAAGTCAGAACCAATGCAGACTCCCCCAAAGATGCTAAAGCTGCACGTGATTTTGGCGCAGAAGGCATCGGCCTGACACGCACCGAGCACATGTTCTTTGAGCAAGATCGCATCCCCGCCATTCGTGAGATGATCTGCTCCGAAACTGTAGAACAACGTGAAAAAGCGCTTTTAAAACTTGAACCCATGCAACAGGCTGACTTCGAGGGCATCTATGAGGCCATGGAAGGCACACCGGTTACCATACGTTTCCTCGATCCACCTTTGCATGAATTTCTCCCGACCGATGAAGGCGACATTGAAGCACTGGCCAAAACCCAAGGCAAAACCGTTGCAGAAATCAAAGCCATCATCGAATCCCTGCACGAATTCAACCCAATGATGGGTCATCGTGGTTGCCGCCTAGCTGTCACATATCCCGAAATCGCAGTGATGCAAACCAAGGCAGTTATCAAAGCGGCGATCAATGTCAAAAAATCCCATCCGGATTGGGATTTAGTCCCTGAAATCATGATTCCACTTGTCGGCGAAGTAAAAGAATTTGTATACATCAAAAAGATCGTTGTCGAAACTGCCGATGCGCTGATTGCCGCTGCGGGAAGCAATCTCAAATATTTGGTCGGCACCATGATTGAGATCCCTCGTGCATGTCTCACCGCTGATGAGATTGCAAAAGAAGCTGAATTCTTCTCATTCGGCACCAATGACCTGACTCAAATGACATTTGGCTTCTCACGAGATGATGCGGGCAAATTCCTTGATGAGTATTATTCGAAAAAAATATTTGAGTCTGATCCTTTTGCAAGAATCGACCAAATCGGCGTGGGCAAGCTTATGGATATGGCCGTTAAATTGGGTCGTGAAAGCCGCCCCAATATCAAACTCGGTATTTGCGGCGAACATGGCGGCGATCCTTCATCGGTTGAGTTCTGTCACAAAATCGGACTGGATTATGTCTCCTGCTCACCATTTAGAGTTCCGATTGCAAGACTGGCCGCAGCGCAAGCCGCATTAAAGGGCTAATTGCTTCACCAATTTTTCCAAATGAGAAGCACATTTGTTATTGCGGCTTTCACATTGCAATTCCATAAAAGAGATACAGACTTTTAGGATCACACTTGAAAGTCCGCAATGACTTAATAAAGGAGGTAGGTTTTTTGAGAAGAATTATTTTAGACACGTATGAGGATGTTTGCCGGGCAGCAGCCGATGTTTATACCGAACAACTTAAGGAAAAACCCAACAGTGTATTGGGACTGGCCACCGGCAGCACACCGATTGGACTCTATGATGAACTCGTGCGCAGATATGATGCGGGAGCACTTGATTTCTCTAAAGCACGTTCATTTAATTTAGATGAATATTACCCCATAAAAAAAGATCATCCTCAGAGTTATAATTATTTCATGCGCAAACACCTGTTTGACAAAATCAATATATCAAAATATTCCTTGCCTAATGGAGAAGCTGCGGACGCTGAGGCCGAATGCCTCAGATATGATGTCGAAATCTCCGATGCCGGTGGAATTGATCTGATGCTGCTCGGCATAGGACATAACGGACATATCGGTTTTAATGAGCCCGCTGTGTCTTACCCCATGGGCACTACGCACGTCGAACTTGCGAAGAGTTCTGTTGACGCTAATTCGCGTTTCTTCGGACTCGATGAAACGCAACCAACCGAAGCGCTCACTATGGGCATCGGCGAGATCATGCGCTGCAAAAAAATTATTCTGCTGATTACCGGCGAGGGCAAAGCCGAGATCGCAATGAAGTTATTTGAACGAAAAATCCACACAGATATTCCGGCATGTTTCCTCAAATTACATCCTGATACTACTGTATTTTTAGACAGAGCTGCAGCAAGGGATATCATCGTCTTCGAAGAAGCGCTCAAAAGAGAGCGCATCAAGGCTGTTCAAGAATGGACAGGCTTGCGGGGCTAAGCTGTCGGAAGCAAAGCCCCATCGGCCTGACCTTAATTCCAGTTAAACAATCAAAAAACAAGCACATGACTAACCGTCTGTGCTTGTTTTCCATTCCAAGGCCAAAGGGGCTTACTCCCTATCCCTCCTCTGCCTCCACCTCATCTATGTCTCCATCTACCGTTGCCTCAACCGCTACCTGCGCACTGACTCCGACAAATATATCTCCGGGCTGTGAATCCGGCCGCTCAAGTAATGTCCATGGACGTTCTTGTGCAATCAGCTCTACCCAATGCTCATGAATACCATCTTCATGCATTATATATTTGTGCGAATTGGTCGCTTCCTGAATGTACAGGTAGTACCATGCATTCTGGTTGACATTGTCAGGCCATCTGCGCATTCCCGGGAGCAAATCTTCCGCACTATGCGGCAGACGTCCAAACGCACGATTGACTATGGCTGCCATTTCCGCTCTGGTGATTGTGTCATTGGGGCGGAACTCATTACCCAGTCCGCGATCGCCATTGACCCAACCATTCAGTGCCGCAGCATTGATATATCCTTGCGCCCAATGTCCGGTAATATCGCCAAACTGTGCGATACCATAATTTTGAGATACACCCTTGAGTCGGACAATCGTTGTTGCAAGTTCTGCACGTGTTATCGCACGATCCGGCATAAACGTACCATCCGGCATGCCGATAAATATGCCGGCATTAACTGTTGTGGATACCGCATTGTTGTGCCAATTGGTTCGGATTACATCAGGGAATGGATTGGTTTGTCGCCAATAACCTGAGCGATCTCCATCCGGCATCAATCTAAAGAGAATCGTTGCAAATTGTGCTCTGGTCACATCCGCTCTAGGGCGCACTGTGCCGTCTGCAAAACCGATCATGAATGCATGATGTTCCCCATCCCATTCGGCAAGCGGTAGCTCTTCTTCCGGTAATTCTACCGGTGGTGGTGTTGGATTCCAATTGTTCCAGCCACCGCCTGGAGGCGGAGCCACACGCCAACCTGCATACAGATTGATCACAAGCTGTGTATCTGCTGCGGTGATTGGCTCTCCAAATCTTGTAAATGCATGCGTTGCTTGCGCATCTTCAAACCAACCGGTAAATATATGTCCTGTGCGAGTCGGAACTGCGGGTAACATCAGAATTTCTCCGTCTACTACAAATGCCACATAGTGCAGATTTCCACCGCCATCGTTTCTGTGGAATAATACAGTGTGTGTCCTTCCGGGACCATCTGTAGTCCATTGCGCATACAGATCAAGATCTGATGTAATCGGTGTGCCAAAGTTAAAACGGTCTAGTCCATCACGGCATGTATACCAACCAAGGAATGTATATACTGCTGTCGCCGGTACCATTTCTACGAGTTCCATAGATAGTTCACATGGAAGTTCTGTATCTGTTGAGCCTTCGGTTAGCGTGTAGGTGTCATCAGAGTCAGTCAAAATATCGTTGTATTCAGATGTCTCTTCACCGTCAACAGGCGCTTCGTCTTCAACGAGCTCTTCGTCCTCAACGAGCTCTTCGTCCTCAACGAGCTCTTCGTCCTCAACGAGCTCTTCGTCCTCAACGAGCTCTTCGTCGTCAGTTTCCTCTTCGTCCGTCAGCTCTCTGTCGTCAGTGAACTCATCTTCTTCATCTACAATAGCATATTCATCTTCGTCTATCTCAGCTTCGTCATCAACCGGAATCTCCAACTGCGGTGCGATTATAATTGGGATCATAAATTGCGTTATGCGTATGGGGTTAGACGGCGGAGTTACGGTTCTGCCTGTCTGAACAAATGCCGTGTAATGGAGTTCATATTCTGTGTCATGATTTCTAAAGAAGCGCACCCTGTGGTCACTCGGCGGAGTTATCGTAATGATTATGTGTCCATTGTCTTCGGTCTCCACTTCGACATTCCAGTGCGGAGGCAGATTGAGATCAATGTTGCCTTCTGTTACGTCGTCGTCACCACCGGGGCGCACAACTATTGTGATCACGCCGTCTGTGTCTACTTCTGATTCGTAATCGGTATCTTCAAATATGGGAGGAATAGTCACTGTATAGTTCCCATTTTCGTCTACTTCTACCGTGATTCTGTCACTTGGCGGGGTTATAACGATCACTATATTTCCATTGTTTCCGGTCTCTACTTCGGCATCCCAGTGTGGAGGCAAATAAAGGTCAATGTCGCCTTCTGTTACATCATCGTCACCACCGGGGCGCACAACTATTGTGATCACGCCGTCTGTGTCTACTTCTGATTCGTAATCGGTGTCTTCAAATATTGGAGGAATAGTCACTGTATAGTTCCCATTTTCGTCCACGTCTACCGTGATCCTGCCCCCCGGTACATAGCCTCTGCCATCTACCCATACTGCTACATAGTGGTATGCGCCCATCAGATCAGCTAGAGTGAGTATACGCTCTGTTTCATACGGTGTTGGGAAGTCATCTCTATGCATTCCAACACCCGGGGCATTTGATGCTAAGAACCAACCGACAAACACACGATACCCTGCATCAGTATTCGGCAAGCTCTCACCTACCAGTGTACTTGCATATACATTCCCGCTCACGCCCGGAGCTAAGGTATGCAGATCTGCGATGGGTGCAGTCACGCCGGGAATCGTGGATGTTTGTGGGGTGACAAACGCCTCACCGGTTGGACGATTCTCGATCCTTAAGCTCGCACCG
>WQVH01000057.1 GCA_009781695.1 Oscillospiraceae bacterium | reverse complement strand
TGACCCATTTGATGATACCGACAATGTGTTTGTCATCATCGCACATTATCTACATATCGTAAATGGGGTCAGCGAACGGACTTTTGCTCCGGATAATGCAATTACAAGACAAGAAGCGGCCGCAATGCTGAGCAGGATTGCCGAGGCATTCGAGTATAGCGCAATGGGTGGTGTCAGAGTTAACTTTGCCGACTCAAGGTTATTTGCTCCCTGGGCATCCGAGGCGATTGAGTTTGTGTCGTCGAATGGCATCATGGGAGGGATCGGAAATGATGAATTTTCACCACTAGGCCTTTATACGAGGGAGCAGACATTTGTAACCATGATTAGACTGGCGGCTGTTGTGGAATGATGATATATGACACATGAACTATATATGCTTTCACAAAGCGTAATGGTGCAATTTCTGGAGCTCTTACCATACTGGGCATCCGGGTTGATTGTCGGATCGCTCATCTCGGTCTATTGTTCAGAGCGTATAGCAGCAAAAATGACACATTTAAACTCCGGAAAGGTAGGCATCTTATCAATCGGGATTGCGTCGATCTTAGGGATATTGTCCCCGATATGCATGTACGGTACGATTCCGGTAATTGCTGCATTAGGGCGCAAAAAGGTGCCGCAGCAATTACTCGTTGCATTTATGGTGAGCTCGGTGCTGCTTAATCCCAATCTGTTTTTGTTAAGTTTTGCGCTCGGCGTAGAAATTGCTTTGAGCCGGTTGTTGCTCGTGTTCATGTGTGGCAGCCTTGCGGGTGTGCTTGTGCTTATATTTTTACAATACAAAACGCTATTCGATTTTGCCCGGTTTGTATCGGAAAGCAAAGAAAAAAAGACTTTTTTGCGTGATTTATTTAAAGCATTCAGGGTTACGACGCCTTATCTTTTGTTTGGCATAATTTTGACAGCGCTGCTTTACCGATATATGCCCCAAGAATGGATTGCGAGTATGTTCGGTGCACGAAGAGGATTGGGCGTACTGTTTGCCACCTCACTGTCCATTCCACTGTATGCATGTGGAGGCGGTATAATACCGCTGATACGTGCATGGTTACTTGCCGGGATGGGTACAGGCGATGCACTTGCATTCATGATTGCCGGACCGGCTACAAAGATCACCAATTTGAGTGCAGTCAAGATGATATTAGGCGCAAAGCACTTCTTTTTCTACTTAGCATACTGCATGATCTTCGCTATAGTTGCAGGACTGATAATGTAACCGAAAGGAATGAGTAACTTCATGACGAAAAAGAGGCTGAAAATAGTACTTGCCAGCATACTGGCAATATGTGCAGTGCTGGCAGTAGTCGCTGTAGTTGGATTAAGACCCGTACCACCTTTTGGGGACAACTTTGCTCCTGCAATAATAACAGACTTGCCTGAGTTACAGTTGCCGGACGGTATTGTTTCGGTTGTTTTTGTGGAATCCACAGATGGCCTTGATGATGGTGTGGTGCGCTTGATTGCATCTATGCAAATGTATGGGCTTGATTTCTACCAGACGGAGGAAGCACCGGATGGAATTATTGCGATAGACGATGTTGTGCTCTTACAAATCAATGCGCAGTGGGCTGAACGTGGTGGCACAAACACAGATTTAATCGCACGTGTAATAGAAGCGATACTTGCGCATCCCGATGGATTTGCCGGCGAGGTGATTATAGCAGATAATGGGCAAGCGCAACATGGTACGAACAGACGCGGCGGGAGTTTGGATTGGTCGCAGCCCAATTCAGCGTGTCGCAGTCAATCAGTATTAGATGTTATCAATGCGTTTCAAGCACAAGGTTACCGTGTCACAGGTTCTTTGTGGGATGAATTTACAACTGTTCGGGTCGGAGAATTCAGTGCGGGCGACTACACGGACGGATTCATTGTGGAAGATTATCTGCGTAGTACAGGTCTTGAAATTTCGTATCCAAAATTCACCACACAGTTTGGTACACATGTCAGTTTTAGACATGGCATCTGGAATGGTGAAAGTTTTGACACGGATAGATTGCGCATAATAAACATGCCTGTTTTGAAGTCGCATGGGTGGTTTGGGCAGACCGGTGCAGTAAAAGGCTATATGGGTGTAACGTCTGACCGACAAACACGCAGACACGCACTCATCCCGGCAGGGCGTGCTCATTTTAGCGTTGGCACCGGTGGGATGGGTACGCAAATGGTGTATACACGTATGCCCATTTTGAACATCATGGACATGATTTGGATCGCTCCGGATGGTGGGCCTGCATCAAGCTATAATGCGGCAGTGGAAACGCATATGATTGCGGCCTCGCTGGATCCGGTTGCGCTTGATGTCTGGACGACCAACCATGTACTGATCCCCGAAGCGCAAAGGCTACTCAGACGCAGACCCGAATCTATGAATCCGGCCGGAACTGAGCCGGGAACCTTCGGACACTGGCTGCGATTATCCTTAAATGAGATGATTGCAGCCGGGTACGATTTTACAATGGATGAAAACGAAATGTTAGTAATTATAGGGGGAGATTAAAGATTTAATCCTCTGACAAACCAATCATATCGGCGCGTAGCGCTGAAAAGCTCAGCATCGGCATTTTTACTAAAACAGTAGGATCACCGTAAATGATGATCCTATAGATATAAATATGCAGCACTTGCGGTGATCACTTTATTACCATTCCGGTTTCGGCATCAAATAGATGTACGCTGGTATGATCCAGCGCCAACTTTGCCGATGCACCGACTTTCGGACTTTCATGTGGCAGCACCTTTGCTGTAAGGCTCGTGTTGTTGCAACTGACAAACAAAAAGACCTCGGCCCCCATAAGCTCTACAACATCAACACTGACATCCAGTGTGGTAGTACTCGACCTATCGCTGTCACTCAAGGTGTCTTGAACATATAGCTTCTCAGGCCTTATACCAATGGTCACCTCTTTATCCAAATACTTTATCATCTGATCCGGCGGTACGATTTCTCTCAATATCGGAATCATTGTTTCCCCAAATCTTGCAGCATATCCATCACCTGTCTTTTGCACAGTTGCATTGAAAAAATTCATTTGAGGTGTTCCCATAAAACCTGCAACAAATAGATTGATCGGATTATTGTAGATATTTTGCGGCGTGTCTACTTGCTGAATATATCCGTCTTTCATAACCACGATGCGATCTGCCATGGTCATCGCTTCCACCTGATCATGTGTGACATATATGAATGTTGTTTGCAATTTCTTATGTAGTTTCGAAATCTCTGTACGCATAGATGTACGCAGATTTGCATCTAGGTTAGATAGAGGTTCATCTAACAAAAATACCGCAGGGTTTCTGACCATGGCACGACCTAAGGCCGCACGTTGACACTGACCGCCCGAGAGATGCTTTGGCTTGCGGTCAAGCAGATGCTCAATGTGCAGACTTTTTGCGGCATTGATTACTTTTTCTTTGATGACATCTTTGGGTTCTTCCTTGAGTTTTAAGGCAAACGCCATATTCTTGTACACAGACATGTGCGGATATAGGGCATAGTTTTGAAAGACCATTGCAATGTCGCGATCCTTCGGCTTGACACCATTTACAAGTCTGTCACCTATATACAATTCCCCGCCGGTTATATCCTCAAGCCCCGCAATCATACGCAATGTGGTAGATTTACCGCAACCTGAGGGACCCACTAAAATGATAAACTCTTTATCTTCAATATCTAAACTAAAGTCATGTACGGCTGTTATGCCCTCCGCATAGACTTTGACTATGTTTTTTAATGATATCCCCGCCAATTTTTACGCCTCCATCTCATTGGTGTAACCATTCATATTGGTATTGTATATTAAATTGCCTAAATTCGGAAGTAGTTTTTAGACTGAAATTTTTAAAATCAGCATCATCAGTTACAAAAAATTACAAACAATTACATTTTGGTTGACAAAAGATACATTTTCTGCTAAGATTGTCGCATCAACAAAAATTTCTACCGCAAAAAAGGAGAGTCACTCGTGAATCGCAACATACGTAAGATCCTATTCTTAGTTATTTTTTGCTGCATGGCTATTGCTTTTTCACTTACCGCAGCTGCATCTGATACAAATGAAATTTTAGTAACAACCCAAGGTGTCAACCTTAGAACCTTACCTTCCACCGAATCTAATGTTGTCACAACTGTGAATGTCGGAGGACGTGTATCACTACTGAGCCATGACCCCTCCGGTTGGTCGAGAGTCAGAGTTAACGGATCAGAAGGATTTATACGATCCGACTTTCTCACCCTCCCTGCCGGACGTGCGCCGGCAACATTCCGCACTACCGGCGGCGTAAATTTAAGATCCGCCCCAAATCGTAGCGCAGAAGTACTGCGCACCGTCAATGTAGACTTATATGTCGAAGTACTCTCTCATGATCCGACCGGATGGTCGAATGTCAGAGTGGGCGACACTGTTGGTTTTATAAATTCAGAATTCCTCATGCTTCCGGCCACAGCAGTTTCATCAGGCTCTGCAGCAACTGCCCCACAGGCAAGCGCTCCGCAACCTGCAGCTCCAGCCGCAAGCACACCCGCCCCTCCAAACGCACAACCGATAAGAACATTACAGACGCTGGGCGGTGTCAATTTGAGAGCCAGACCCACTACGGATGGCAATATTATCAGTGTCCTCAGTGCCGGCACAAGAGTGGACGTTCTTGAGACAAACTCAAATGGCTGGTCATCTGTTCGCGTTGGTGGAAATGAAGGTTATATCAGATCTGATCTATTGGGCGTTTCCGCAGCAAGAAACGTCGAACTGTTAACAATGGCCGAAGTTCGTCCGCTGATTAGAACCGGTACAAATATTATGCTCACAGATGTCAGAACCGGCAGAACATTTAGTGTTCGCCCCTTCTCAATAGGTCGTCATGTCGATGTAGACACAGCCTCTCGTGCAGATACCGATACCAAATTCGACATTAGAGGCGGCAGATGGTCTTGGGCTGCAAGACCGGTTTGGGTACACATCGGTGACAGAGTCATTGCCGCCTCCATAAACGGTATGCCGCACGATGTGACCAGTCTCCCAAGCAATGGTGCCGGTGGCCACTTCTGCTTGCACTTCTACGGCACAGTCACCAATAACCAAAGATATCAAGCGGATCTTCGCAGTGCCATTACAGAAGCTTACAACGCCAGAAGATAGCACAATAAGCGACTCATTGCATAGAAATACACTCCCTGACTTGTTTCGTTGGGGAGTTTGTTTTTCCTCCCGCACTATGCTATACTGTGTCTGTGTAAATTTTTTAGTTCAACTTTTCAATCCTTTTAAAGGAGGTCGTTTTCTGATATGCCAAACATCGGACTTGTTTTATCCGGCGGATTTGCAAAGGGCGCTTATCAAATCGGAGTCCTAAAAGCGTTAAAACAATTCTTACCTCCCAATGAATTTACATATATCAGCGCTTCATCGATAGGCGCACTCAATGCGTATTGTTTTGTTCAGAATAAATTGGAAGAAGCGGAAAACATCTGGCGCAATCAAAAATTTGCTGGACTGCGTTCATTTACCCATGCTTATGCACGTAGCGAATATGTACCCAATTCCATAAGGGAAATCACAAAAGTCTTTTCACCTTACAAACCGGAACTGTACACCACTTTGCTGAATATCAGTACACGCAGTCTCAATTACGTCAATCTCAAAGAGATCGATCCGGGAATCATTTGGGGCTATTTGCAAGCCAGTGTCTCTTTGCCCATGGTATCAAAAATCGTTGATATCGGCGGCACAAAGTATTGTGACGGTGCTTTTGTAGACAATATCCCGACCGAACCCCTTTTAAACAAGCCGCTTGATTATGCGATCGTTGTTCACTTCGATCAAAACCACTATACTTTTGAAAATGATTATTTTGACAAAAAACTCATAAAAATAAACTTTTTAGAAGATAAGATTATCGGAAACTCACTGGCATTTGATGAGGATTCTATTGCCTATATGATTCAAACCGGTTATGATAAAAGTATGACGCTGTTTGACATGTATTTTAAAAACGGTGTCGAGGATATTGATTATATTTACAGCAAGATTCGCTTTATAGATGAACTGCGAGGCAAGCAACCGTTCAGGCTGACCGGCGATGTCGTTGTAAATAATCTCAACAAAATCCTAAAAAAAGTAGTTAAATCTAAAGTCTGACACTTTTAAAATTTTTTAGAAAGAAGAGGTCAAAGCATGAAAAAATTATTCGGCATTTTATCATTGGTATTCGGAGTTTTAAGTTTTATTTTAGGTATGGCTTGCATTGTCTTGCTGCTGCTGGATTTTCAGGAGAAACTAAAATCCGAAAAACAAGCTGCTGTGAACAAGATCAAAGCTTATATAGCCAAGAAAATGGACGTCGTAGAAGTTACTCCCGAAGAAGTCACAAAGCTCTAAGCACTGCATACAAATTGAATGCCCTGCCCGGTGTACCGTTTGACATGAGTCTCTCGGCACACTGGCAGGGCATCATCTTATTCAGTGCAAGCTGAAACTCACTGTGTTTGCAATATCGTAGGATTGTTGAATATCTGCGAGCTGAATATAAAGAGCACATCTGAACTCGGTACGAAATCGACGAACTGATCAAGGATCAGTAGATTGATATACCGCAAGTCAATCACCGTAATCTGTGCATAAGCCTCCATCATCAACGGCGCCAGACTGCTTCCAAAAGAATCACGGAAAAGATATAGCTTCCGGTCTGTCGTTGCCGAATCGTTTTCAAGGACAATCAGCGGTTGAGGTCCTCTAAGAAAAATATCATACGGATCAATTCCGGCAAAACGATCATGGTCATAAACAGGACCATGATCAAATACCAGCGTCCTGTCATTTAAATATCTCACGGAAATCCCGGAAATATCTACAATCCTCATTTGATCCGGCAACACCGGCAAAGCCAGTTGCCCACTGTAAACACCATTCCACTCCCCTACCAGCCTTATTGGAAAATCACTGAGCCTATAATCAGCACCCATGGCTTCTAAAATGACACTGGTCACACCGGCAATTTCAGCCTGATCCCAGTGCAAATCAGTTCTGTAAAAACTAGCTGCACTCAGGCTGTCTTTCAGACTGATATAGGTAAATGCACCCAACACATCATCTAAGATGCTTTCAGCCTGCGCCAAATCAAATCCGGGCATAAATCGATCAGCAAAGATACTCTTATCGGGTACAATAGAGTAAAATATGTTCACATCTTGCCCCTCTAAGCTTTGCGCCGCCCTGAGTATCCGCTCAGATGTCTGCCGAAACGCAGTGGCATCTACACGCCTAAACTGCCCAACGCCAACCGCATCGCAATTATATAACCCGGACTTGTCTGTCATTTGATAAATATCAAAGACAAAAAACGCCTTGATTGTGCGAAAACTATCTCTAAACACAAACCGATCGGCTGCATAGTTTTCAAAACCGCTCATGAAAGTACCGGACAAAATACTCTGCGTACTCAATTCAGGAAATCTGGCCGGAGCGCGGCGCTCTGCAATGAGTACCGTGGGTGCCGGTATGACGAAATTGAGTATAAAGAACACGCCTATCATGCCTATAAAAACAACACATGCAAGTATTTCTCTGAGAGAAAGTTTCTTGTTTTCCATCGCCCTTTACCTCCCCACTGTCCTTAAGCTGGCGGAAGTCGCACTCCCACCGGTTTTAATTTGCGGATTTGTATTTGTGCCCTTTGCTGTTAGAATCTAAAGTAAATAAATGGATTAAATGAGCCGTCAACCATACTGGCTGTCGAAACAATCAAAATCAGCAGCAAAACCACCGGCTCTAAAACGACCACCAGACGCTTTTTCGTGTCAATTTTCTGAGCCAACTTCATAATGAGCGGTGTTGAGCCGATCACTGCAATAACCAAAGGAACTGCATAACTGCGCAAGTAATATAACGCCTCACGGCTTGCTAAAGTACCCCCTGCCCCAAACATGCGTCCAATTACCGTAAATGCCTCATTAAATCCAAGCGCATCAAAAAACGCCCAACTGATGAACACTATAAGGATTACATAAATATGCCTCACGGCTTTTGGAGCTTTGCGCAGCGCTTTTCCCAGAAACAACTTCTCAACCAAAAGTACAACACCAAAATATCCACCCCAAAGTATGAAGTTCCAATCTGCACCATGCCAGAAACCCGTGAGCATCCACACAAGCATGATGTTAAACACATGCCTGAGCACCTTTACTCTATTACCGCCAAGGGGTATGTACACGTAGTCTCTAAACCAACCGGACAATGTCATATGCCAACGACGCCAAAAGTTTGTAATGCTGTCCGCTATATATGGGTAGTTAAAATTCTCCGGAAATTTAAATCCGAAAATATGTCCCAGACCTATAGCCATGTCACTGTAGCCTGAAAAATCGAAGTAAATCTGCATCGTATAAGCGATCAAGTAAAGCCATACAAAGAGCACACTTTCATCACCGCTGACTTTATATATCGCCACAAGCTCGCCAAACATATTGGCTATCAGCATTTTCTTACCGAGACCGATAATAAAGCGTCTTGAACCCATAGCAAACCTTGAAAAGCTATGTTCACGTTTTGATAGCGCAGCTTCGATATCTGAATATCTGACGATCGGCCCGGCAATCAGCTGCGGAAACGAGGCCACATAAGTAGAAAAGTCTAGCACGTTACGAGACACACGAATCAGACCTCTATACAGGTCAATCGTGTAACTGAGCAGCTGGAACGTATAGAAACTGATCCCTATAGGCATAACAAACCGGATAAACGCTATGTTGCTATTTGTTAAATTATTTACATTAGAAATAAAGAAGTTTGCGTATTTGAAATAGATCAGTCCGGACAAGCTAATCACTACAGATATCAGCATAAGTGTCTTGGCTGCTTTTTGACCCCTATGCTTATCAATCAGCAGGCCAAATCCCCATGCAAAAACACACTGAGCGATCATGAGAAAAACATATCTCGGCTCACCCCAAGCATAAAACACAAGGCTCATCACCAATAGAGTCACATTTCTGAGACGCGGTGAGCCTTTGGGCATCGGGGTTATAAAATAAAGGATCAGGGCTATGGGAAGGAAATAGTATAGAAAAGACGGGCTGGAAAATAACATGCTCAGCGCCTCCTTAGATCGTGCGGAACTATTACGCAAACACAGTAGTTCCGCACGCTATTCTTTTTACCCTACCTAAAATTATACAATTTGTGCAATGCCTGCGGCATTAGCGCTGATCAGCGCACGTCCAGATAAAATGCAATTACCTTGCACTATCCTATCCTCAGCCACCGCCGATCACCGGAAGCGGCATAGCCCCGCCTATACCACCATCTGCTGCCGGTTGCTCTCCGGCAAATTCCCAGAATGTCACTACCGTACCTGTAGCTCCACTTGCTGATTTAAAGTATTCGATCGCTGCATCAACAACCGCATTGTAAGAAGCGACAAGTAGTACATATGCTCCTGAGTCCACTGCCACTGCTCTTTCCGGCCACACACAGATCCATTTTTGCGGATCATAACCACCATCGGATGTGATCAGTCTTTTGATCTCTGCTGCCGCTCTGGCATCATTGCCTTCAATAACTATAATCTGGTGCGCAAATGTACCTATCGCAGCAAGGCTGTTTGCGGCAGAAACAACTAATCTGTCAAAGTTAGCCGCAGATAAGCCCATTGCATTTTGACTGTTCTCCGGGGTGATTTCCGAAGCGGGAAGTGCCATTGGCATCTCTACCCCCTCTGCTGCGAGTGCGTCTACGAGGTCTGAAAGTATTTGAATTGGAGTACCGGAGAGTGTGCTTTCACTCCCACCGGAGGCTGTTCCCGGGTCGCTGTTGCTTGACCCGCTGTTGGTGCTGCTGCCACCACAAGCTGTTACTAATCCGATCATCGCAAGGGCTATAAAGAAACAAACAATTCTGTTGATTTTCACGACAAACACCCCTCAATCATCAATATTATGTACGAATTTTGTATTAATTTAATTATACACCCATAAATCTTGTATGTCAAGTTGTACAAATTGACAGTTTTGTGGGTTGCGGTACGACGTTACAATTCACAGTACGCCACTTGCCATTACATTTGGTTAATTATCAATTCGCATCAAAATAGTGACAAATGTCACTTGCGGATATTTTGCGAGATGTGTATACTGAGCCATGTTGAAACACATTTCAGTTCATGAACACACCACTTGGCGAATATATAAAGAAGTATGGAGAGAAGTAAAATATGTTAAAATTTGATGCGTACAAACTCAAATGGATTGCGATCATCGGCATGATCCTCAGCCACACCGTCTATGCATGGTGGGAATATATGCCTATGGGCTTGCAACTACCCCTGAGTGCGATGGGCGGATTCACTTTCCCAATCATGGCATTCTTTGTTGCCGAAGGATACAGATACACATCCAACCTCAAGAAATATATTCTGCGGCTACTCATATTTGCAATCATTGCAACGCCATTTCACTTCTTAGTGATTGCAGTGCCTGGGCTGAATATCCTGTTTACCATCATACTGAGCCTGCTTGTGCTGGCGATGTATGACAACATAAAAAGCCGCGTAATTTTCTGGCTGCTGTATATCATCATAATCGTTCCGATAGCGCTACTATTCTTTGAATTCTTCTTCCTCGGCGTAACTCTGGTTCTGCTGTACCACATCATTAAAAAGGAAAGCGTAAGACGCATCTTGCCGCCACTTGCCTTTGGTGTGTCGCTTCTGACTATGTCCGTGTTTGGACTATTGTTTTTGCCAAGCACCCCGGCACCGGCTGAAGGGTTTTACGTATTTTTCCGCAATGCCCCATGGACTAATAGTGCAGATTATATGAAAAATGCAATAGTCTTTAGCATTGTATGTATGCTGGTCGCAGTTTTGATTAAAAATTACAATGGTGAGCGCGGAAAACGCATGAAATGGCTATTCTATATTATGTACCCGCTGCACTTTGCTGTGTTTGCTGCAATTTCACTGGCTCTTGGGTTGTGGTAAGTTAGGAAAATCACTTTGCTGTAGACTGTCGAGGAGGTTGCTCAAAATGAGCAACCTCCTCGCAATCTGTCAGCGTCGAACAATTATTCACAAAGCCAATCTAATGTGTTTTTTACATTGATCCCCTCATAGCTCTCAACAAATGTTTTGTCATTTGTAATTATGGTTTTTTCATAATTATCCTGTATTGCCCTAAACGGTGCAAGTTCTCGTTCCAATGTTTTATCATCGCCCAAAGTTTCACAAACTTGAATATACATCTTGTGGCTTGCCTTTTCTGCGATAAAATCAACCTCTTTTTCGCCAACTTTGCCGACAAAAACATTATACCCACGTCGTTTCAGCTCTAAAAACACGACGTTTTCCAAAATGTGCCCTCTGTCAACATCACGATAACCCAAAAGCATATTGCGCAAACCAATGTCAATAATATAATATTTCCCGAGTGTTTTCAGCAAATTTTTGCCTTTGACATCATACCGTTTTGCCTCGTAAAATATGAACGCTTTTTTTAATGCACCGATATAATTTTCAACAGTGCTCGTTGCAGGGACTTTTTTTGTATTTTCAATGCGCTTTTCGCTTACCAAGTTGTTTGCAATGGAGTGAGAAGAAGTCGAATTGCCTACATTATCTGCCAAAAAAGCGATGATTCTTTGCAACAGCTCCTCGTCTTTTATTTTGTTCTTGGCTATCACATCTTTAACAATGACGGTATTGTATATCCCATCTAGCACATCGTTTATCCTATCAACATTACTGCCAAGCTCCACAATAGAAGGGAATCCGCCGAACTTAAGATAATCCTGAAAAGTTTTATCACTCTTTTCGATGACGTGAAAATCTAAATATTCTTTATATGACAGTGGGTAAATCTCGATTTCCACATAGCGTCCCGAAATCAGTGTTGAAAGCTCGCTAGACAAAAGCCGCGCATTGGAGCCTGTAATATAAATATCGCAATCAAAATCGACTTTGAATGAATTAATAGCTTTCTCCCAACCGGTCACATTCTGCGGTTCATCTATCAGCAAATACATTTTCCCATTTTCAGGGATATGCTTGATGACATGATCGTAAAATAGATTGTAGTCGGTTATATCCCTGTACTTCATGCTTTCAAAGTTGATGTGGATAATATTACTATTTGGTATTCCGCGTTTTTCCAATTCGGCTGCAAGCAATTTTAACAAAGTAGATTTGCCACATCTGCGGACGCCCACAATAACCTTGATAATCTCTTTATCAAGAAAATCCAGTAAAGTGTCTAAATAACTTTGACGATTTTTCATTTACGACTCACCCCAAGGATAGAGTAACATAAACACAAGAAAAATTCAAGAATTTTGAATTTGAAACTCAAAAACGTGCATATAATTTAGAATATTTTAGATGTAAACTAAAAACAAGTGATAGTAATGTTAGGAGATTGTCGTTGGCACACATTCTATGAAGTCAACAAACTCTATTCCGGAAAATAAGGTTTCTTGCCGCTCCGGATACGATTATATATATTCTTGTATTCTTCATTTAAAATTGCCTCCTAAATTTTGATAAGTGCCGTCTATTTATAAATCGATTGAACGTCCTCGTTCAATGCTATTTTTTACAATTTTGTAAAGGTATTCGGAGTTTCTATAGTCTCCATCTTGAAATACTGCAGTTGCTGCAACTAGTGCGCTTCTTAAAAAAGCAGCATTCCTCTCAAATAGTTTTCTATCCAAAGGAATGCCTTCTTTTTCTATGAATTGACACATAAATGTTATTATGGTTCTTGTATTACCTTCCCTAAAAGGGTGAATCTTCCACAGCGTTGCCAATCCATCGGAGAATAACCGCATGAGTTCATCAATTTCTAAATCAAGCCATTTAATTTTTCTAAGCTGGGCAAGAACTGCTATCGATTCATGTTCAATATCTTTCGGTTGTGCATAGATAATAGACATATACCCAAGCACCGCTTCCTGTTTTTCCATAGACACAGTCCGTGGTAAACCCGCCCAATCATAAACATCACCAAAAATGAAAGCGTGGAATTTGCATAGATGGTCAAAGTCGTAATTACCATTAATTGGGCTTGTGAGCAAATCATTTATCGCATTGCAGGAAAAATCTACTTCAGCTTTATCTAACAACGCACCATCTTTTATTCCTAGTTTGTTTTTTAAGACAGGGCAATCAGTGTATAGATAAGGGTCAATCATGAAGCGGCATCCTCCACAACTTGATACTTTTTCAAAAGAACTTTTCTGATGTCGTCATTTGTAAGTTCGCCTTGCTTTTCTTTTTCAACAAGTGCTAAAAAATCTTCTGACGGTGTAATTCCCTCGACCTGGACAAGGCCGATGGCATAGTCCCAAGCTTCATTATTCTCCATGGGTTTAACCTTTTCGCTCATAACAATTCCCCCCATTATAACGACTTGTATTTGAGACTGTATTATATCATGATTTTATTCAAATTTCAACGTAAACAATCCCAGTATAATCAAGGCTTTCAAGGCTATTAACCCAGTAAAAATCAAGGAAAAACAGGTTCGCTAGATGCGTACTAGCAACAACAAAAACCGTTAAAATTTCTCAGTT